>NC_012914.1:1312500-1612500 GCF_000023585.1 Paenibacillus sp. JDR-2
CGTGCGCTTACAAAAAGTCAGAGCCCGTTAAAAGGGTGATGGCGTGCCTTTTGTAGAATGAACCGGCGAGTTACGTTCACGTGCAAGGTTAAGTCGGGAAGACGGAGCCGCAGCGAAAGCGAGTCTGAATAGGGCGAATATAGTACGTGGTCGTAGACCCGAAACCGTGTGATCTACCCCTGTCCAGGGTGAAGGTGCGGTAACACGCACTGGAGGCCCGAACCCACGAATGTTGAAAAATTCGGGGATGAGGTGGGGGTAGCGGAGAAATTCCAATCGAACTCGGAGATAGCTGGTTCTCCCCGAAATAGCTTTAGGGCTAGCCTCGGTTAAGAGTGTCGTGGAGGTAGAGCACTGATTGGGTGCGGGGCCCGCCAAGGGTTACCAAGTCCAGTCAAACTCCGAATGCCATAGACATGTTTACCGGGAGTCAGACAGTGAGTGCTAAGATCCATTGTCAAGAGGGAAACAGCCCAGATCATCAGCTAAGGTCCCCAAGTGTGTGTTAAGTGGGAAAGGATGTGGAGTTGCAAAGACAACCAGGATGTTGGCTTAGAAGCAGCCACCATTTAAAGAGTGCGTAATAGCTCACTGGTCGAGTGACTCTGCGCCGAAAATGTAACGGGGCTAAACACACCACCGAAGCTATGGCATGCACCGTTTGGTGCTTGGGTAGGGGAGCGTTGTATGTAGGTTGAAGTCAGACCGTAAGGACTGGTGGACAGCATACAAGTGAGAATGCCGGTATGAGTAACGAAAAGACAAGTGAGAATCTTGTCCGCCGAAAGCCTAAGGGTTCCTGAGGAAGGCTCGTCCACTCAGGGTAAGTCGGGACCTAACGCGAGGCCGAAAGGCGTAGTGGAAGGACAACAGGTTGAAATTCCTGTACCACCGAAGATTGTTTGAGCAATGGGGTGACACAGAAGGGCAGTGACGCGGACTGATGGAATAGTCCGTCCAAGCAGTGAGGCAGAGTTGTAGGCAAATCCGCAACTCGCGTAAGCTAGGCTGTGATGGGGAGCGAAAATTGCAGTAGCGAAGGTCATGTACTCCGGCTGTCGAGAAAAGCCTCTAGTTAGATCTAGGTGCCCGTACCGCAAACCGACACAGGTAGGCGAGCAGAGCATGCTAAGGCGCGCGGAAGAACTCTCGTTAAGGAACTCGGCAAAATGACCCCGTAACTTCGGGAGAAGGGGTGCCTCGGTAGGGTGAATAGCCCGAGGGGGCCGCAGTGAAAAGGCCCAAGCGACTGTTTAGCAAAAACACAGGTCTGTGCGAAGCCGTAAGGCGAAGTATACGGGCTGACGCCTGCCCGGTGCTGGAAGGTTAAGGGGAGCGGTTAGGAGCAATCCGAAGCTGTGAACCGAAGCCCCAGTAAACGGCGGCCGTAACTATAACGGTCCTAAGGTAGCGAAATTCCTTGTCAGGTAAATTCTGACCCGCACGAATGGCGTAACGACTTGGGCGCTGTCTCAACGAGAGATCCGGTGAAATTTTAATACCTGTGAAGATGCAGGTTACCCGCGACAAGACGGAAAGACCCCATGGAGCTTTACTGCAGCTTGATATTGGACTTTGGTACGATCTGTACAGGATAGGTGGGAGCCTGAGAAGCATGAGCGCCAGCTTGTGTGGAGGCGACGTTGGGATACCACCCTGATCGTATCGGAGTTCTAACCTGGAACCGTGAAACCGGTTCGGGGACCGTGTCAGGTGGGCAGTTTGACTGGGGCGGTCGCCTCCTAAAATGTAACGGAGGCGCCCAAAGGTTCCCTCAGAATGGTTGGAAATCATTCGGAGAGTGCAAAGGCATAAGGGAGCTTGACTGCGAGACCAACAAGTCGAGCAGGGACGAAAGTCGGGCTTAGTGATCCGGTGGTACCGAATGGAAGGGCCATCGCTCAACGGATAAAAGCTACCCTGGGGATAACAGGCTTATCTCCCCCAAGAGTCCACATCGACGGGGAGGTTTGGCACCTCGATGTCGGCTCATCGCATCCTGGGGCTGAAGTAGGTCCCAAGGGTTGGGCTGTTCGCCCATTAAAGCGGTACGCGAGCTGGGTTCAGAACGTCGTGAGACAGTTCGGTCCCTATCTGTCGCGGGCGCAGGAAATTTGAGAGGAGCTGTCCTTAGTACGAGAGGACCGGGATGGACGTACCGCTGGTGTACCAGTTGTTCCGCCAGGAGCACCGCTGGGTAGCCAAGTACGGACGGGATAAGCGCTGAAAGCATCTAAGCGTGAAGCCCCCCTCAAGATGAGATTTCCCAATTAGTAAGACCCCTTGAAGACGACGAGGTTGATAGGTTCGGGGTGGAAGCACAGCAATGTGTGGAGCTGACGAATACTAATCGGTCGAGGGCTTATCCTAAAACAACCCCCAAAAAGTGAAGTTAAGCGTTATAGCTTATTCCGATTACTTTTCGGGGACCCCGGTGTAACAATCGGAACACTTAAGGAATTCAAACTTTCGTATCCAGTTTTCAAGGCGCAAGCTTTGAATATATTCCCTGATAGCTCAGTTGGTAGAGCACTCGACTGTTAATCGAGTTGTCACAGGTTCGAGTCCTGTTCGGGGAGCCATATAGAGAGGTGTCCGAGTGGTCGAAGGAGCACGATTGGAAATCGTGTAGGCTCTAACCGGGTCTCGAGGGTTCGAATCCCTTCCTCTCTGCCATAATTTCTCTTACATAGCAGATTGCTACGTAATAAGTAAGGCCCGTTGGTCAAGGGGTTAAGACACCTCCCTTTCACGGAGGTAACAGGGGTTCGAATCCCCTACGGGTCACCATCTTTACAAAAAAAGAAATAAAAAAGTTCTTGCCAAGCAGACTTGAATGTGATATATTATAAAAGTCGCTCGAGAGAATATGGAGGCTTAGCTCAGCTGGGAGAGCATCTGCCTTACAAGCAGAGGGTCGGGGGTTCGATCCCCTCAGCCTCCACCATATAAGATTCATAATGACGCGGGGTGGAGCAGCTCGGTAGCTCGTCGGGCTCATAACCCGAAGGCCGCAGGTTCAAATCCTGCCCCCGCAACCAAAACTTTATCTTCGGTTGTTACCGAGAATTCGATGTGGAGCTGTGGTGTAGAGGCCTAACATGCCTGCCTGTCACGCAGGAGACCGCGGGTTCGAATCCCGTCAGCTCCGCCATTTAATCAAACATCAGGCTCGGTAGCTCAGTCGGTAGAGCAGAGGACTGAAAATCCTCGTGTCGGCGGTTCGATTCCGTCCCGAGCCACCATGTTAGATGGTTGGAAAAGTTAATATGCCGGTGTAGCTCAGTTGGTAGAGCAACTGACTTGTAATCAGTAGGTCGTGGGTTCGACTCCTATCGCCGGCACCAGTTTTACGGAGGGTTAGCGAAGTGGCCAAACGCGGGAGACTGTAAATCTCTTCCTAACGGTTCGGTGGTTCGAATCCATCACCCTCCACCACTTAGGGGCATAGTTTAAAGGTAGAACAAAGGTCTCCAAAACCTTTGGTGTGGGTTCAATTCCTGCTGCCCCTGCCAGATAATTTTTATAGTGAGTATGGCGGTCGTGGCGAAGGGGTTAACGCACCGGTCTGTGGCTCCGGCATTCGTGGGTTCAAGTCCCATCGATCGCCCCATTTTCACTAAGATTTAAAAAAAGGTTTTTGTTGGGGATTAGCCAAGCGGTAAGGCAACGGACTTTGACTCCGTCACTCCAAGGTTCGAATCCTTGATCCCCAGCCATTTATGCGGAAGTGGCTCAGCGGTAGAGCATCGCCTTGCCAAGGCGAGGGTCGCGGGTTCGATTCCCGTCTTCCGCTCCATAATTAGGTGGCGCCATAGCCAAGTGGTAAGGCAGAGCTCTGCAAAAGCTTTACCCCCAGTTCGAGTCTGGGTGGCGCCTCCACAATTATTTCAATAAATGTGCCCTTAGCTCAGCTGGATAGAGCGTTTGACTACGAATCAAAAGGTCAGGAGTTCGAATCTCTTAGGGCACGCCATATTTACTAAATGCCGGTGTGGCGGAATGGCAGACGCGCGCGACTCAAAATCGTGAGGGAAACCGTGGAGGTTCGAGTCCTCTCACCGGCACCAAATATTGAAATGATTGCGCTGATTGTACTTTGTACAGTCAGCGTTTTTTGCATGTTAAATACTTTATAAGCACCTGACGGACCAACCTCCGCTAGGTGCTTTTTTGTTTATATCGAATGGGGGATGACCATACTGATTACTATCAAATACAGGTGATGTGATGCAGCATGAATCAGATCGATGTTTCAGCTATTAAAGAAAAACTCGGAAATAGTAACGATATTGTTTTTAAGGAATTTCAAATCGAATATGCCGACCGTTCTCAAAGAGTGGATTTGTTTTATGCGGATGGGCTGGTAAATGCGGGATCTGTTCAGGATTTTATATTGGAGACTTTAATGGTGGAGTTTCCTAAGCTTGATACGAATCAACATCCTTTTCTGGACTTGCTGACTGCGGGAGACGTAGAAGAAGTGACATCGACGGAAACGATGTATTATGATCTGTTTTCAGGTCACGTCATTCTTATTTGGGATAGCACTAAAATTTTGTCCATTGCTATGAATGGGATTAAAGACCGCGCGGTATCAGAGGCAATGACGGAAACGGTTAGCCGCGGTCCAAAAGAATCGTTTACGGAATCCATTCGCACAAATACGGCATTGGTCAGAAGAAAAATAAAGAACCCCAATTTATGGTTGGAAAATATGCGGATAGGGAAAGTGACTCAGACTAGTGTCTCCATTATGTATGTAAAAGGGATCGTAAGCGATAAGATCGTGGATGAGGTGCGTAACCGACTAACCAGAATTGATATTGACGGGATACTGGAAAGCGGCTATATCGAAGAACTCATTCAGGATTCCGCTTATAGTCCATTTCCGACCATGTATAACTCCGAACGGCCGGATGTCATCGCTGCCGAGCTTCTCGAAGGCAAAGTGGCGATATTGGTGGATGGAACGCCTCATGTTCTTGTCGTTCCAGCACTGTTTATTTCCTTCATGCATTCTGCAGAGGACTATTACCAGCGCGCGGATATCAGCTCGCTAATAAGGATTCTTCGTTTTGTGGGGATTTTTATTGCCTTGTTAGGGCCTTCGCTATATATAGCCATAACGACCTTTCATCAGGAAATGCTTCCTACTCAACTGCTCATTGGACTTGCTGCCCAACGGGAGGGGATACCTTTTCCCGCTTTTATCGAAGCGCTGATTATGGAGATTACGTTCGAGATCCTACGTGAAGCTGGGGTTCGCATGCCAAGAACAATGGGGCAGGCCATTTCGATTGTCGGTACATTGGTTATTGGACAGGCAGCTGTTGATGCCGGGATTGTTTCCGCAGCGATGGTCATTGTCGTGTCCATCACGGCTATATCAAGCTTTGTTGTGCCTGCAATGAATATGTCGATTTCCATCCGGATGATCCGTTTTGCGTTAATGGGTCTGGCTGCGTCGTTTGGTTTATACGGGATTATCTTGGGCATTTTTGCGCTCGTACTCCATTTATGCAGTCTTCGTACATTCGGAGTACCGTATATGAGTCCGTTTGGCCCCTTTATTGCCGAGGATACGAAGGATACCTTATTCCGGCTGCCGCATTGGGCGATGCGGAAACGTCTGCGTCTAATTAGTCAGAATAATATTACCCGCGGCAATAACAAGGCTCCCGGTCCGAAGCGTTAATCGAGAATAAAGGCAACGAGATGAGGAATTGCGATGATGATGCGAAGACTATTAGTTCCCTTATTGTTTGTTTTAATAGCGATGACGCTGGCGGGCTGCTGGAATCGCCGCGAGCTTAATGATCTAGCTATTGCCGTGGCAATCGGAATCGATAAGGATGGGGAGAATCAATACCAGGTTTCGGTTCAGGTGGTTGACCCGGGAGAAGTTGCCGCAAACAACAGAACGATGACACGGACTCCCGTTACGTTTTACCAAGCGAGGGGGCGAACCATATTTGAAGCCATACGAAAAATGACCACGGTATCGCCGAGGCCTATTTATTCGGCCCACCTTCGGATGTTAGTCATAGGCGAGGAGTTAGCCAAAGAAGGGATTGGAGACGCTCTTGAGTACATGTCCAGATATTATGAGCATCGCACCGATTTCTACATCGCCATTGCAAGAGAGACTACCGCTGCAAGCACGTTGAAAATATTAACCCATTTGGAGGCTATACCTGCCAATCAGATGTATTCCTCTTTGCTTAACTCGCAGAAGCAATGGGCACCAACTGCATCGATAACGCTGGATCAGCTCATTATGGATATCGTTAGCAAAGGCAAACAACCGGTTGTTACCGGACTTCGCCTACGAGGAGATCAGGAAAAAGGGATGAGCAGAGAAAATGTGGAGAGTATTGCTTCTGCAGCCCACTTGCAGTATTCAGGCTTGGCTGTTATCAACCAGGATAAGCTTATTGGCTGGCTGAATGAAGTGGAAAGCAGGGGTTACTCTTTTATCCATAACGATGTTCATAATACGGTGGGGGTTCTTAAGTGTCCTGATGGCGGGAAAATGACTATTGAGGTCATTCGATCAAAGACGATACCCAAAGCCAAGTTTGTAAACGGAGAACCGGAAATACATTTAGCGATCCGTATCGAGGCCAGCATAGGCGAAGTGTTGTGTAAAATCGATCTGACTCAAAAATCGTCTATTTATAAAATGGAGCACAAAAGCGAGGATGCGATAAGAGGCTTTGTGCAGAAAACAATCGATCAGGCTCAGGAAAAGTACAAAGTTGATATATTTGGTTTTGGGGATGTTGTTCATCGCGCAAATCCTGCCTATTGGAAAAAAGTTGAAAATAATTGGGACTCCGTCTTTCAGAAAATGCCGGTCAAGCTAGACGTTGTGGTCAATATCCGGCAGACCGGCACGGTTAATAACTCGTTTATGCAAGAAATGAACTAAGAAGGAATAGCAACTATGATGAAATATATATGGCTATTCGCAGCTGCAGCTGTAATTATTCTGATTGAAGTACCGTCGTTGAGGAAGAGAAAGCTGAAGAAGGATCTTTGGGTATTCTCTTGTCTGATGGGGTTAGGTATCGTGCTGGTGATTATGAGGTTCCTCAATTTGCATATTCCTAATCCCGTAAACGGGCTCGATTATATGCTGCGGCCCCTGGCCGAGGCAATTTTTCAAAATTTAAGTGGGGGATGATGGAGATTGCTTGAGAAAGGAAAAATAAGTCACCGGCAGTTGACCGTACTTACGCTTCTGTATACGATTGGCACCTCCATTCTGATCGTTCCCTCCATCATAGCCGTGTTCTCCAGACAAGACGGCTGGATTGCATGCCTTATAGGGATAGCAGCCAATCTTCTAAGCGTATGGACATACAGCGCGCTGGCCGGCCGCTATCCTACGCTAACTCTTGCGGAATTTAGCGAGAAGATATTGGGGAAATGGCTTGGAAAGGCCATTTCGTTGTTTTTCCTATCGTTTATCTTCTTGCTGTCTTCTTTCTTGCTTCGGGTCGTGGGGAATTTTATGACTACTCATATCATGCCGAATACGCCAATCGAAATAATCATCATTATATTTATGGTTGTAGTGGTTTACGCGGTTCGGCTTGGTATTGAGACAACGGCTAGGGCAGCAGAGATTTTCTTGCCTTTTGTGATCGCATTGTTCCTGTTCTTGACCTTTTTCCTGCTGCCTCAGATTGAGTTAGACCGGGCTGAGCCTGTTTTCGAGAATGGAATAAAACCAATAATTCTAGGAGCGTTTTATTATTTTAATCTTCAAGAACAGGTTATTCTAATGATGCTGATTCCCTATTCGAACCGGCCGGAAAAAGCAAGAAGCGCCCTGATCGCAGGAACATTGCTTGGCAGCGTGGTTATTATCGTTAGCGTTCTGCTGTCGACGTTGGTGCTGGGCACTGAATTTACGCAGAGGAATATGTATGCCAGCTATACCCTGGCGAAGCAAATCAGCGTGGGGAACTTTCTACAGAGGGTCGAGGCAATGCTGGCGATTATATGGTTGATCACGATCTTTTTCAAGACGGTGATTTGCGTGTATGCCGTAACACTTGGGACAGCTCAGACGTTGAAATTGAAAGAATACCGTACGTTGACCCTTCCGTTTGCTCTGCTGCTTGTTTTCTTGTCTCTTCTTGTCTATGACAATATCATTAGCTTTATTGCGTTTACGCCCAAGGTTTTCTCCGTGTACGCGACCATCTTTATGGTCCTTATCCCAGTTGGGCTGCTTGGCATAGATGCTTTCCGTTCCAGCTTTAAGGAGAACCAATCATCATCATGAGGTGCTGACTCTGGATAGAGTGAGCGCCTTTTTTGTCGTTACAGGACAAGATTCGACCCTTAAGGCGGAAGAGCCACTCGACCTAGGTCTAGCATAGAAACCGTCGTTGGTCCGTTTTAGAAAGCGCGGATTCGATCTACAATAGGAACATAAGCAAGAGAGCTTCACAAGAAGAGAAAAACAAAGCAATCTTTGAGAGGCGGTGGAAGAAGCAATGGATGGTAAAAAAGCGTTAGGCTTATTGCTTGCAGTTGCAGGCGGCATCATGGTATTAAAATTCTTCGGCATCCATCTTGGTGCACTGGTAGGTACCCTGTTCGCAATCGTATTGATCGGACTTGGGGTAGTTGCCTGGAGAAGCAATCGAAAGATTATTGGCGGTATTGTAGGCGCAATCGGTATTTTGATGCTGCTGCCGGCATTATCCAAACTGATTATGCTGGGTATTGCTGTCGTGCTGATCCTGTTCGGTATTTCGATGGTGAAAAACAAGAACAACAATCGACATTTCTAATAAAAAAAGTTGGGAGGGCCATACATGAGCATTATGCGGCGAGTGCGCGACATTACAGTGGCAAGTTTAAATGAAAGACTGGAGAAAGCAGAAGATCCGGTTCGCCTGATTGACCAGTTCCTCTGGTCGACACGCGAAGAGATTATTCAAGCGGAACGGCTGCACCAGCAATATCTGGGACATAGCAATCATCTGAAAGCGCAATGGCTGCAAGCAGAACAGCAGAAGGAAAAGCGCGAACAGCAAGCGCTGACCGCATTGAAAGCCGGCGAAGAGCAGCTTGCACGAATCGCCCTTCACGAGAAGACGACAAGCGAGGAACGATCGAATCAATACCGCGAGCTGTACGAGCAAAGCCGTCAGAATACGATGGACCTGGAAGACCAGCTTCGCGAAATGCGGAGCGAATATCAGCTCGTCTATGACAAACGCGAATACTATGCAGCCAGAATGGAGTCGCTCAGACTTCAGCAGCGCATGAATGCGCGGTACACAGAAGGCGGCCAAGCGGGCGGCATTCAGCCAGGCTCGATGTTCCGCAGATTGGAAGACCGGATCGGCGATATGGAGATGGAGGCAAAAAGCTTGCATGATCTTCGCCGGATGGGCAAAGAGTTCATCAGCGAAGCAGGCAATCAAGTACAATCCGTTATCGAACGCGAGCTGCAGCAATTAAAGAAGAAGCTTGAGAAGGAAGGATGGTCGTCTTGAAAAAACTGTACCGGTCTACCCGCGACAAGAAGCTGTTTGGTCTTTGCGGCGGACTCGCGGAAATGATCAATGTCGATGCGACTCTTATCCGTATCCTGCTCATCGTCGTTACCATCTTTACAAGTGGCTTCGCAATTCCTGTCTATATCATTGCCGGCCTTATCGTTCCTAAGGAACCAACGTTTTATAACGGTCACGGCTTTGGGCCTGGCGGGTTTGGAGGCGGCTACGGCGGCAGCGGTTACGGTAACGGCTATAACGGTGGTCAAGGCGGGCAAGGCGGCTTTGGTTCCTCCTTCGGCGGTCCATACAAGAACCCGCCGCAAGGACAATGGGACAATTTCTCGCAAGCTCGTCCCGGGCAGCAGGCCTCGTCGTCGCAATTCGATAGCATGATGGATGATCTGGAGAAAAAAGCACTTCGTAAAGAAATCGAAGAATTACGCGCCAAATTGGCTAAATATGAGAAGGGAGAGATTTAACAATGGGAATCTTTAAAAGAATGAAGGATCTGACTAAGGCATCGGTGAATGAGGTATTGGATAAAATGGAAGATCCGGTAGTCATGCTGAATCAATATCTGCGTGACATGGAATCGGAAATTCATCAAGCGGAAGTAACGGTAGCGAAACAAATGGCTAACGAACGCCGTCTGAAACAACGTCTGGATGAAGCGGTACGCAGCATTGCCGACCGTGAGTCGAAGGCAGAAGCAGCACTTCGCGCCGGCCAAGAGGAGTTCGCTCGCAAGCTGCTCGAAGAGAAGCTTTATTTCGACCAGAAGGTGAATGAATACAGCGATCTTCATGCACAAGCGAAAACGCAAGCAGAAGAGCTGATGCAGCAATTGCACGGCATGAAGGATGAGTTCTACCAGCTTCGAAATAAACGCAATGAGCTGGCATCCCGCGCTCAAATTGCTAAAGCGCAAAAGCAAATGGCTCAAATTTCTTCGAACCATACGATCGACAGCGGTACAGCATCGAGAGGCTTCTACCGTATGGAAGAGAAAATCATGCAGCTTGAAGCGGAAGCGGATGTTCTTCGCACTCCTTACTCGGCAGCATACAGCGGTACAGGCAACAACGCAGGCTCCTTCAGTTCTGCTGACATGGAGAAAAAGCTGAAGGTTGACGAGCAGCTTGAAGCTTTGAAAAGCAAGCTGAACAAACCGGAAGAAGTATAATCAACTAGCAGTATGCAAAGACGGAAGAGCGGATCGGGTAACCGCAATTTCATTAAGCTTTAACTTAATGAAATTGACGGGGGGACCGGTCTGCTCTTCCCTGCGTGCGTATTTGAAGGAGTGGACCTGGATGGCTGAAGGACAAGCGAATGAGCACCATCGTGCGGAGAGGCCCAATAAAGAAGCAAGACGCAAAAATGTGACCGAGACCGTATTATGGCTCATTATTATCGTGAGTCTTGTCATCATTGTGCTGCAAGCGATTGGTTACGTGCGGTTGTATACTTTCCAAGGCAAGTGGGCTATCTTAGGACTTACCGTAATCGGGGCAGCAATGGCAGCAGCGGCGATCGTTGGTTTTCTGCAGAATTCCAAACTCAAGCAGGCAGTTGAGCGGCTTAGCGAACAGCAACGCAGACGCAGTTATCGGGTAACGCTGAATTCGGCGGAGGAGGAAGGCGGTGTTCCGGTGTCCGAACAGGAGCAAAGCGATGCGATCTGGACGGAGAAGGTCAAGTTCTCGGCTGTTATCGAAGAACGTCAGCGGCTTGCAAGAGAGCTGCATGACGCGGTCAGTCAGCAGCTGTTCGCAATCTCGATGACGGCGACGGCTGTCAGCCGCACGATTGAGCGGGACTGGGAGCGGGCGAAGAGACAGGTACAGCTTATCGAGGAGATGGCTTCCGTAGCGCAATCAGAGATGCGCGCCCTGCTGCTGCATTTAAGACCCGTTCACCTGGACGGCAAAAATTTGGCTGCCGCATTAACCGCGCTGGTGGACGAGCTTAAGCAGAAGGTTCCGATGACAATTGATCTGGATGTTGATGATTCGATTACGATGAAGCCTGAAACGGAGGATCATTTGTTCCGGATCGCGCAAGAAGCCTTGTCGAATACCCTTCGGCATTCAAAAGCGGAAAGTATGGAAATTAAGCTGCATCGGAAAGGCCCCGAAGTACGTATGTTATTAAAAGATACCGGCATCGGCTTCGACCTGGAAGCGAAGAAACAAACCTCTTACGGTTTATTAACGATGGAAGAGCGTGTGAATGAGCTTGGCGGCTATTTACATATGATCTCAAAACCGGGAGAGGGAACAAGCATAGATATCCGGGTTCCGATTGACGGCGGCGATATAGAGAAGTAGGACCATGTACATGTTGAAGGAAGCGGTGAATAAGGTGGAACCGATCGAGCAACTGAATGAACGGATTAAAGTATTGTTAGTGGATGATCATGAGATGGTGCGTATCGGACTCGCTGCGGTGTTAGATACGGAAGAAGGTATCGAAGTCGTAGGGGAAGCAAGCAACGGTTATGACGGAATCCGGCTGGCTCAGGCCTATAAGCCTGACATCGTACTTATGGATCTTGTTATGGATGGCATGGATGGCGTGGAGACAACGCAAAAGCTGCTTGAACTGTATCCGGAATGCAAGGTTATCGTATTAACCAGCTTTATTGACGATAGCAAGCTGTATCCGGTTATTGAAGCGGGGGCGTTCAGCTACCTTCTCAAGACGGCGAGAGCAACGGAGATTGCGGATGCGATAC
Source organism: Paenibacillus sp. JDR-2 (assembly GCF_000023585.1). Lineage (NCBI taxonomy): Bacteria > Bacillati > Bacillota > Bacilli > Caryophanales > Paenibacillaceae > Paenibacillus > Paenibacillus sp. JDR-2. The sequence continues at coordinate 1,324,765 of NC_012914.1, forward strand.
GCGCAGCGGCACGCGGACAGTCGGTACTGGAGTCGCAGGTTGCCGCCAAGATGATGAACCGGCTCCGCAAACCAAAGCAGCCGGTACAGGCCGCGCTTCATGATGATTTGACGGAACGGGAGATGGACGTGCTGAAGCGGGTAGCGCAAGGAATGTCCAATCAGGAAATAGCGGACGAGCTGTTTATCGGCGTGAAGACCGTGAAGTTCCACATTACGAACATCTTTAACAAGCTTGACGTTGAAGACCGCACGCAAGCGGCGATTTATGCACATAAGCAAGGGATTGCGGAGTAGAAAGCATATATATCAGAAAGGGGCTCGCCTGAAGTTGAACTTCCGGCAGGCCCCTTTTTTCTTGTGACAGCTGGAGAGGAAGCCCAGTTTTTGCTAAAATAAGTTAAAGGCGGCGGTTAAGAAGCATTCCGCTTGAAGGAAAAGGCCAATACGTTGCCATGGAATTGTAGTAACAGCTATAGGGCTGCAGAAGCGGGATATCCTTGCGCAGTAAATCCAGTACTCTTGCAGATAGTGGCTCTTCCAGCGCCTTGTGAAGACAGGTAATCCAGCCTTGCGGACCTGTGAGCAGTTGAACGGAGGATTCGTTCTTACCGGAATCCGGGAGTTGGATCTGCCAGGTACCGTTCTCAAGCATCAGTCCGTATTCAACCGCAGCAGGATGGGACATTGCTTGTTCAATAGTGAACCTAAGCTGCGGACTCAGGAAGGGTTCAGCCTCTTCGAGGAAAGCAAGCAGTCCGTTTACGGCTCCGGCCACCTTCCGCAGTTCTTCCTCAATGACAGACAAAGAAGGATTTTGTTTGATTTTACGGGCGGAGAGCCGGATCATGAGCTGGGCTTGTCTGCTGTGCCGAAGCCATCCTGCGGCCGTTTCGGCAGCATGACGGTAAGGGGCGCCCCAATCGAAGCTGTCAAATATAGCAGATCCGGGAGACAGCCTTATCGGCTCTTCTTCACGGAATGTACTTTTGCCGTAAGGGCGAACCGGAGAAGCGGCTAGAAGCCGGTCGGTTTGCCTGGCAGGCGTTATAGACATCATTGGCATTTAGACTGCCTCCTTTGACGTTTGGTATGACCAGCATATTATGCTTTCGCGGCAAAGGCTGGCGAATGGTGTCTCTCAGAACAAAAGAAATAAAAAGGCAATTAGCGCGAAATCAAGCGTAATCAAATCGCGGAACGGATAGTATGGGCGAGGCTCGTAGTAATAAGGGTCAAACGGGTAGGATTGCGTTTGTACGGGCTGTTCCGGCTTGCTTGATTTGGCTTGAGGCTGGAGTTTGGATTTTGAGCTTTTCTTGTTCTTCTTCGAAGATTTAGCAGGAACATCCTCCGGCTCACCGGCAGAGGAAACATTAGGATCTCCATTAAGCGTAAGCTTTCCACCCGCGCATCTGCTCAACATACCGATATGCCTCGATCCATCCTTCATAATGATATATACAGGCATCCCGCAATATCGCGATACGATATCTTCCTCGAGAGGATAAATCTGTTCCATTTCAGGCTCCTCCTTATGTTTACTTGCATTAGGCTTTGCAACCAGTGTATTCACCCAGAGGCGAATAGGTATGGTTAAACACCTAGCAGTAATAAATGGTCAAGGGGAGGTTATTGACATCGCAGCGAATCGATTTGTTCAAAAGACAGCCGAGCAGTCCAACCGGCAGAAAGCACGGCGCGCGGTTATTTTGGCAGCAATTGTACTGGTGGTCGGCATCATATGGGCAGTCTTCAATAGGGATCAGCTCCGGTCCGATGAAAATCCCGGTATCGTTGCTCATGATCTAGTTCTGCTATGGCAGTGGACGGACAAGCTCTACAGTAAAGGCGCAGCTGATACCGAATGGACAATAAGATGGGATCTTGAAGGGGAAGCATCTGGCCTGGAGCAGGCGGAAGAGCGGCTTCAGGCGGATGAAAAGGGGCAGAAGCAGGGAACACTGTCCATATTCCCGCTAACGTCGGAGCATCAGGCGATGCTTGTATTTACGACCACTCAAAAGGCGGACAAGGAGCAGCTGCTTGCTATCGTAAACCGTACGGAAGCCGTATTAAAAAAGGAGGGCGTTACCTATTCCGGAGGGATGACGGTTCGGGGCAAGACGGAATATAATAACGCAGCGGAACGTCTGGCCCAGGCCGCGGGCGGCAAGCGGATTGACCGGTACAAGGATGAGAGCGGAACGGTCAGCGAAGCTTACTACTCTGAAAAGCTGTTTTCATCGGTAGAAGCAGGGGCGGGGAAGAAGGCGAATCTGCAAATTGCCGAGCATCGCGAAACGGAATCCGGAGCGTTGTCTTTAATCGTCGGAACCCCGTTAATAACGGGAGATTACACCGTTTCGGAAGCAGGAAACGATTAGAAGAAATATGATGGCTAATTAGTTTTTTTTATGATTGGATCAATAGCAGTTTAAGGATTAATATGCTAAACTACATAAATAAAAATAAAAAAATATATGGAAAGAATGAGGGAACTGAACTGTTATGAACGTTGAATCATCAAATGCGCAAGGCGCTATTTATTATATCTTCGGGGCGACAGGCGATCTGGCGAAGCGCAAGTTGTTTCCTGCCTTGTTCAGCCTATATAAAGAAGGAAAGCTGTCTGAAAATTTCGCCGTTGTAGGCTTAGCACGCAGAGAGCGTACAAACGAGCAGTTCCGCGCCGACCTGTATGAGTCCATTGTGGAATTCTGCCGTTATAAAGCAGATGACGTAGAGCTCTGGAACCGCTTCGCGGAGCACTTCGAATATATGCCTCTTGATATTAACAATGTAGAAGCATTCCGCGGTCTGGCTACTCTGTCCGATCAACTGGATGCAAAATTCAATATTCCGGGCAATCGTTTGTTCTATCTGGCGCTTGCACCGTCGCTGTTCGGACCTGTATCGTTCAGCCTGCGTGACGGCGGACTGCTCGAATCCAAGGGCTGGCACCGCGTCGTAATCGAGAAGCCGTTCGGCTATGATCTGGAATCGGCACAAAAGCTGAATGACCAAATCACGCAAGTATTCAAAGAAGAAGAAATCTACCGTATTGACCACTACCTCGGCAAAGAGATGGTGCAAAATATTCAAGTGATTCGTTTTGCGAATGCGTTTTTTGAGCCGCTGTGGAACAATAATCATATCGCAAACGTGCAAGTTACACTCTCCGAAACGGTTGGCGTAGAAGAACGCGGCGGTTACTATGATAAATCCGGCGCCCTTCGCGACATGGGTCAAAACCATATGCTTCAAATGCTGACGATGATCGCTATGGAACCGCCTAGCCGTCTGCATGGCGAAGATATCCGCGACGAGAAGGTTAAGGTGCTTCGTTCCCTTCGTCCTTACAAATCGAGCGACGAAGTGCGCAACCAGGTTGTACGCGGCCAATACAGCGAAGGCTCCCTCAAAGGGAAAGAACTTCCCGGTTACCGTCAAGAGGACTCGGTAGGCGAGAACTCCACAACGGAAACTTATTTTGCCGCTAAGCTGGCGGTTGATAACTTCCGCTGGGCGGGAGTACCGTTCTACATCCGTACAGGCAAACGCCTTCCGGTAAAAACAACGGAAGTTGTTATCGAATTCAAATCGATGCCGCAAAACGTATTGTTCGCGCAGCGTCATGACCTGCAGCCGAACTTGCTCGTTATTCGCGTTAACCCGATGGAAGGCATCTATATTAAAATGAATGCCAAAACGCCGGGCGAAGACAATTCGGTACAACCCGTAAACATGGAATTCTGCCAAAGCTGCCAAATCGGCATCAATACTCCGGAAGCCTATGAGCGCCTAATCCATGATGCGGTTCGCGGTGACTCGACGTACTTCACCCGTTGGGATGAAGTGGCTCAAGCATGGGAATTCGTTGACCGAATTGCAGCTGCATGGCGTGAGGATCCGACTGATCTGCAGCACTATCCTGCGGGCTCGTGGGGCCCAGAGAAAGCTGAAAAGCTGCTGGCGCAAGACGGCTTCAAATGGTGGCCGGTTAACGGGCAAGCAGAAGACAATGTGATTTGGGTATCGAATAGCGGCAAGTAATTCATTTATAGCACACCGCTGACGGGGGGATATGCCTTAATGTTTAAGGTTTACGATATTTCGATGACAATCGAAAAGGGCATGCCGGTATGGGGCAACCATGACGGCAAGCAGCCCGAAATCAACTCTCAGCCTACCTCTCCAGACGGCGTTAACGAATCGCGCATCGATATGGATGTCCATTGCGGCACCCATGTCGATGCGCCTCTGCATATGTTGCCGGAGGATGGCTCAACAATCGAAACAATTGGTCTCGAGGAGCTCGTCGGAAATGCCCGGGTTCTGGACTTCACGGACGTGAACGACAGCATTACAAGAGAAGACCTGGAGAAGCATGGCCTGCAAAAGGGCGAGTTCATTCTTGTGAAAACGAAGAATTCATATACGGATTCCTTTGAATCCGATTTTGTATTCTTGCGGGAGGATGGCGCCCGTTATCTCGTTGAGATAGGGGTTCGCGGGATTGGTACGGACGGACTTGGGATTGAACGCTCCCAGGCGGAGTATCCAACCCACCGGACGTTGTTCCGCAACAATGTCATTATTGTAGAAGGGCTTCGCCTGAAGGAAGTGCCCCCTGGCTCTTATTTCATGGTGATTGCACCTTTGAAATTGACCGGTATTGAAGCGGCGCCGGCACGCGCGCTGCTGATCGGGAATGGATAAAGGAGCGTTGCTTCGCGGCGACGCCATGAAGGGAAGGCAAGCATGAGCCAAACGTTAAGTAATGAAATAACACAGGAAGTAGATAAACGCCGTACCTTTGCGATTATCTCTCACCCTGACGCCGGTAAAACCACGTTAACAGAGAAGCTCCTCTTATTCGGGGGAGCTATTCGTCTTGCAGGGTCGGTAAAAGCCCGCAAAGCGAGCCGTCATGCTACATCCGACTGGATGGAAATCGAGAAGCAGCGCGGTATCTCCGTTACGTCCAGTGTGATGCAGTTCGATTACCTGGGACACCGGGTTAACATTCTGGATACACCCGGTCACCAGGATTTCTCCGAAGACACGTACCGTACGCTGACTGCAGCGGACAGCGCGGTCATGCTGATCGACGTTGCGAAAGGCGTCGAGGCGCAGACAATCAAGCTGTTCCAGGTCTGCCGCAAACGCGGTATTCCGATCTTCACCTTTATTAACAAGCTGGACCGTGAAGGCCAAAGCCCATTCGAGCTGATGGAAGAGCTGGAGCGGGTACTCGGCATTCGTTCGGTGCCAATGAACTGGCCAATCGGCATGGGCCGCGAGCTGTGCGGCGTATACGACCGGATGAAAAATCAGGTTGAGCTGTTCCAGGGCAATGACCACAGTACGATCGAGGTTCGCAAAGTCGAGGATTATAATGATCCTATCATCCGCGAAATGGCTGGCGACTACCTGCATGATCAGCTTATACAGGACTTGGAGCTGCTTGATGTAGCGGGCGATCCATTTGATTTCGAAAAGGTTCGGGCAGGCGAATTGACACCGATCTTCTTCGGCAGCGCCGTGAACAACTTCGGCGTTCAAACCTTCCTGGAGAACTTCCTGGAGCTGGCGCCAAAGCCGGCTCCACGGATGAGCACAAACGGTTCCGTTGACCCAACAAACGAGAAGTTCTCCGGTTATGTTTTCAAGATTCAAGCCAACATGAATCCGGCACACCGCGACCGTATCGCTTTCCTTCGGATTTGCTCCGGACGTTTCGAACGCGGCATGAGCGTACGCCATATCCGTGCAGGCAAAGACATTAAGCTGTCCCAGCCGCAGCAATTCCTGGCGCAGGACCGCGATATTGTCGAAACGGCTTATCCGGGCGATATTATCGGTTTGTTCGACCCGGGTATTTTCCGAATCGGAGATTCCTTGTCGCAAGGCTCCGAGGTTGTATTCGACGAGCTTCCGACATTCTCGCCGGAGATCTTTGCTAAGGTTACCGTGAAGAACGCTTTGAAACATAAGCAGTATCAGAAGGGTATAGACCAACTGACGGAGGAAGGCACCATTCAGGTGTTCTACTCTGCAAGCGGCTTTGCTGACGAAACGATTCTTGGCGTAGTCGGCCACCTGCAGTTCGAGGTATTCGAGTACCGGATGAAGGGTGAATACGGCGTTGATATTCAACTGCACCGTATGCCGTTCCAATTCGCGCGCTGGATCATTGACGACAAGATCGATCCTTCGAAGTTCCGGATCAACTCTACCCTCGTGAAGGACAAAAAAGGCAATTACGTTGTTCTCTTCGAGAATGAATATGCGATGCGTACAGCGATGGATAAGAATCCAACAATGAAATTCCTGGAGACTGCTCCCTAAGTGGAAACAGACTCATAATGAAAAAATCCCCTGATCGGTTGAGATCAGGGGATTTTTTTGCATTGCTATTGCCGGTAGCGGATAATTTGCTCAATTAAATCCCGTTCGACTTCCTTGTTGTACTCTTTGACCATTCTGGAGATTAAGAAGAGATCCACGATAACCCAGATGAACAAGGCAGCGGCAGGCAGGGCGAATAGGATGATTCCGATAATTTGCAAGGCCTTTTGTTCAGCTGCGGATGCAATACTGAGTAATATATAGGCTGGAGTTGCGATGAGGAAGAGAATCAGCTGGATAATGGCTGTCTTCTTGCGCTTCAGGTAAAAGCGGTGTACACCCAAGTGACCGCCAAGAAGCATCAGATAAGCGATAGCCGCCGATTTTTCGCTACTTCGCATCTCGGAGTTGAATACCATCAATTCATTCAGCGTGAGGTCTTGTCGATTCATGGGGACCTCCTAGAATGAACCACCGTGAAAATGCTTGTGAGCCAAAATTTCATCAATAAGCTGACCCTCGACAGCGCGGTTGCGGTCTCTCACCCATTGGTGCAGGAGAAAAGCATCCACGATCCACCAGACGGAAGTCACGATCGTACCGATTACGGAAATAGTTAGAATAAGCTGTGCAATCGCGGAGCCCTTGCGCCCGAGATAGAAGCGGTGACCGCCAAACATGCCGAGGAAATACCAGAGCACGTAAGCGACGATCATATTCTTGCCCCGATCCTTCACTTCTTGCTCCAGCAGAAGTAGTTCCCTGGCGTCGAGTTGGCTTTTTTGCGCGATGTTAAATGACATGTATTGCTCCCCTTTATCTAAATTGTAGTCCACCAGCTAAAGTATAGGGGTTATGTAAAAATCATACAACCCAAATTTACGTAAAAATAATGGAAATCTTTATTGCCTTATCCGGTTGACGGAACAGCGCTTTCATGACATAATGTACGCGTGTACATTATAGAAATGCAACAGCAAATGACTTAAGTAATAAATGCAATAACAGGAGGCGCCGACTATCAGCAGGAAAGAAGTAGCGAAGCTGGCCGGTGTATCGGAAGCAACGGTATCCCGGGTACTGAACAATGTAGGGCCTATTAAGGAAGAGACTCGAATCCGCGTGCTGGAGGCGGCCAAAGAGCTGGGATATGTGCCTAATTCGCTTGCCCAGCGTTTTGCCAGAAGGAAAAGCGGGAACGTTGGCGTCATTCTGCCGTTTGTGCCGAAGGTTCATCTGTTCTCGACCTATTATTTCGCGGAAATTTTAAGCGGGATCGGCGAGGCGGCGAAAGCCTGCAACTATGATCTGCTGCTAATATTCCGAGAGCAGGACAGTCCGCGTGATTATGCCAAGCTGTTCCGAACGCAGAAGGTGGATGCCTGTATCGTGCTGGGCGCTCAGAATGTTGCCGAGGAACGTGCAGCATTAGCCGAGCTTCAAGAAGAAGGTTATCCGTTCTGCCTTGTGAACCAGCGGTTTGACGAGGAAGGATACCTGACCGTTGATGCGGATCATGAGTCGGGAAGCTATACGGCTGTTCAGCATCTTATTGCAAACGGCTTCAAGCAGATTGCCTTCCTAAACGGGCCAGATGCTTTCTCTAGCAGCGGGGACAGGCTTGCCGGCTATAAACGTGCGCTGGAGGAATCGGGAATTCGGCACGAGGAAAAGCGGATATTTACCGGTAATTACAGCAGGAAGAGCGGGTATGAAGCGGCCTCGCGGCTAGTTGAGGGAATTAAGAGCAGGCAGATTGACGCTGTTTTTGCGGCTAATGACCGGATGGCGATTGGCTTGATGGACGGTCTTCGGGAGCACGGCATTGAAGCGGGCAAGGATATCGGCCTGATTGGTTACGATGACTCGGATAGTTCGAGAATCGTAACGCCGAAGCTGTCGACGGTATCGGTCCCTTTTTACGAGATGGGACGGAGAGCGGCTATGAAGCTGCTGGCAGCGGAAACCGAAGAGCCGGGGAATACGATTCTTCCCGTTCAACTCATTAAGAGAGAAACAACCTAAAATACGTATTCGAGAGGCGGTAGTTTAAGAATGAGCAAACTTCGTGTCGGAATGGTTGGCTATAAATTTATGGGGAAGGCGCACAGCAACGCGTACCGCGCGCTGCCGATGTTTTTCCCGGAAACCGCGGTACTGCCTGAAATGTCGGCGATCTGCGGACGTGATCCGGTGGGTCTCGAGAAGGCGCGGACGCAATTCGGCTGGCAGAGCAGCGAGACCGATTGGCGCAAGCTGGTCGCACGCGAGGATATTGATCTGATCGACATTAATGCGCCAAGCGATGCTCATAAGGAGATTACGATTGCGGCCGCCGAAGCGGGCAAGCATCTGTTCTGCGAGAAGCCGCTTGCATTGACGCTTGAAGATGCTAACGAAATGCTCGCTGCTGCCGAGAAAGCAGGCGTGAAGCATATGGTTGGCTTTAACTACCGCTTTGCTCCGGCTGTTCAATTGGCGAAGAAGCTGATCTCGGAAGGCCGTATCGGTAAAATCCATCACTTCCGCGCCGTCTTCCTGCAGGACTGGATTCTTGATCCGGAATTCCCGCTGGTATGGCGACTGAAGAAGGAAATTGCCGGTTCCGGTTCGCATGGCGACCTTGGCGCTCATTTGATCGATATGGCCCGTTTCCTCGTTGGCGAGTTCCAGGAAGTCATCGGGATGGAAGAGACTTTCGTCAAGGAACGTCCGGTGTCCGAATCGATGACGGGTCTTAGCGCAACAAAAAGCGGTGCGGACGCGCCGCGCGGTGAAGTAACGGTTGATGATGCAACGCTGTTCCTGACAAGGTTCGAGAATGGTGCGCTTGGCAGCTTTGAGGCGACGCGCTTTGCGGCAGGCCACCGTTGCACGAATGCGTTCGAGATTAACGGCAGCAAAGGCAGCATCAAGTTCGACTTCGAACGGATGAACGAGCTGGAGGTATACTTCACGGAGGATGCCGACGATGTGCAAGGCTTCCGCCGCGTACTCGCAACCGATGCTTCCCATGCTTACATGGATGCTTGGTGGCCGGCCGGTCACACAATCGGATACGAGCATACTTTCACTCATGAGGTGCATGAGCTGATGACGGCAATCGCGGAAGACCGTCAGCCGGTGCCTAACTTCCATGACGGCGTGAGATGCCAAGAGGTGCTTGTTGCGGTGGAACGTTCGATTGCGGAACGCCGTTGGGTTGCTTTGAAAGAGTTCCAATAATTCTGCGGGCAGAGGAGACTAACGAAGACGATGAGAAAAGCACTGATCGTATGGGGCGGCTGGGACGGTCATCAGCCGAAGGAAGTTGCGGGTATTTTTCAAGACGTGCTGGCGAAGGAAGGCTTCGAGGTAGAAGTATCGGATACGTTGGACGCGTTTGCGGACGGGGAAAAGCTGAAGGGCCTTGATCTGATCGTTCCGATCTGGACGATGGATAAGATTAAGCCGGAGTATGTGCAAAACGTATCGGAAGCCGTTCAAAGCGGCGTTGGCCTTGCCGGCTGTCATGGCGGCATGTGCGATGCTTTCCGGGAAAACGTAGACTGGCAGTTCATGACCGGAGGCCAATGGGTAGCGCATCCGGGCAATGACGGTACGGATTATGTCGTAAATATCAAGCATAGCTCCAGCCCTCTGACGGAAGGCATCGAAGACTTTGAAGTCAGCTCGGAGCAGTATTACCTGCATGTCGATCCGGCAGTTGAAGTGCTCGCAACAACCCGGTTCCCGGTGACTGAAGGGCCTCACTCCCTGAACAAGGCGGTTGATATGCCGGTAGCCTGGACGAAGCGTTGGGGCGTTGGACGCGTTTATTATAACTCGCTTGGCCACCAAGCCAACATTATCGATATTCCCGTTGTCAAAGAAATGATGCGCCGGGGCTTCAACTGGTGTGCGGAAGGCAAAACGGCAGCGGTAAACGGAGGGACTCACGCTCATGCAAAAGCTTAAGGTTGGCGTTATCGGAACTGGCAATATCAGCAGCGCGTATTTGAACAACGGAACGAAATTCGATTCGATGGAAATTGTCGCTTGCGCGGATTTGGATGTAGACCGCGCGAAGGCGAAAGCCGAGGAATTCGGCATCCGCGGCTGCTCGGTGGAAGAACTGCTCGCCGATCCGGAAATCGGTATGGTCATCAACCTGACGATTCCGCAGGCGCATGCGGCGGTATGCCTGCAGGCGCTTGAAGCCGGCAAGCATGTATACGTAGAGAAGCCATTCACGGTTACCCGCGAAGAAGCGCAAGCCGTGCTAGAGCTTGCGGCACGCAAAGGGCTGCTTGTGGGCAGCGCGCCGGATACGTTCCTTGGCGCCGGTATTCAAACGAGCATCAAGCTGATCGAAGACGGCTGGATCGGTACGCCAATCGGCGCAACGGCGTTTATGATGTCGGGCGGACACGAGATGTGGCATCCGGCTCCTGAGTTTTATTATCAGAAGGGCGGCGGCCCGATGTTCGATATGGGGCCATACTATCTGACGGCTATGGTAGCCATGCTTGGACCAATCAGCCGCGTAACCGGCATGGCTCGCGCTTCCTTCCCTGAACGGACGATTACCAGCCAGCCGAAGTTCGGGCAAAAGATTCAGGTTGAGGTTCCAACGCATGTCGCGGGCATTATCGAATTTGCATCCGGTCCGATTGGCACGATTCTGCAAACCTTTGACGTAAGAGGCGGGTCCACTTTGCCTCGCATCGAAGTGTACGGCTCGGCGGGCACTTTGCTTGTTCCGGATCCCAATACGTTTGGCGGTCCTATCCAGTTCAAACGCGCGGGCTCGCATGAGTGGTCGGAGATTCCGCTCGTGTATCCGAACACGGATAACGTACGCGGCCTAGGCGCTGCCGATCTTGCGAAAGCGGCGCTTACCGGACGCAAAGCGCGTCCAAGCGGCGAGCTTGCTTATCACGTGCTGGAAGCGATGCATGGCTTCTTCGATGCGGCCGAGCAAGGCGCGCATTATACCATGAAGAGCAGCTGCGAGAAGCCGGCGCCGTTTACGCTTGGTCTTCAACCGAACAGCTTGGACTAATTTTTTAAATATAAGCCATTCTAGGTCGGCGGGTATCCCGCCGGCTTTTTTTCGATTAAACCCTCTTATGGCCGGAGTTAAATTATGGTATCTTTTGGGTAGAAGCCTGAAAGGGGTTATGCCTGATGACTGCTCAAACGCAGAACCGCGTGCTCATCCGTAATGGGATTGTTGTGCTTGAAGACCAGCTTGTCGCTGCAACGATCGCCGTCAAGGACGGTATCATTGACGCGCTTCTGACTGATGAAGAGGCTATTCGGCAGTATGAGCATAGCTGCGGAGATGAGGCTATGAATCGGATTGATGCAGCAGGGCGATATATTCTCCCCGGATTAATTGATATTCATAACGACGCGATAGAGAAAGAAGTGCAGCCAAGGCCCAACACTTTATTTCCGCTCGCGATGTCGTTCCTGGAATTCGAACGCAAAATGCCGCTTCATGGCATTACAACGATGTACCATTCTTTGTCGCTTGGCGTAGGCTTAAGCTTGCGAGGAGATCATCTGTTGACGGGGATGGTTGAATGTATTGACCAGTACCGGAGGGAGCGCTCGGTTATCCGCAACCGGATCCATTTGCGTTATGAGGTTTCTTACCTAGCGGGCTATTCAATCGTTGAACAGTATATTAAAGATCGGAAGATAGACTATTTGTCCTTTATGGATCATTCCCCGGGTCAAGGTCAGTACAGGGCGCCGGGATCTTTTGAACGGTATGTCATGAAAAATCAAGGGGTTGGCATCGAGGAAGTACAGGTTATCGTTGAAGAGCTGCTTATGCGCAGAAACCAGATCGATTGGGAGAATCTTCGCGAGCTCAGCCGTTTGGCTGGACAGCAAGGCATCAGGCTTGCTTCCCACGATGATGATTCGGTGGAGCAAGTAGAGCGTTCGAGGGGCTTTGGCGTTTCGGTAACGGAATTTCCGATTAACATGGAAACCGCCCAATATGCCGCCAGATCAGGTTTATTCGTATGCGTGGGAGCTCCTAATCTCGTGAGAGGAGGATCCCATGATCATAACCTGCGAGCATTGGATGTTATTAAGGAAGGCGAAGCAACCATTATTTGCTCCGATTATCATCCGTCCTCGTTATTAAAGGCTATTTTTATGCTTGCAGAGCAGGAAGTGCTGGATTTGCCGGCGGCTGTTCGTTTGGGGACTCTTTACCCGGCGCAGGCGCTTGGCATTGCCGATCAATACGGGGCGATCGCGCCGGGTAAAGCTGCAGATTTAATCCTTGTTGATCAATACCAGGGCCATCCTTGGGTTACGCATACCATTGTTGGCGGCAAAACCGTCTATACTGCGGATGTGCGTTAGGTCGCAGCCGGCTTCAGTTGCTGAAGCTTCGCATGCAGGGCATCAACAAGCTTTGACTGCTCCTCGGCGGATATCTCTTTCCAGATCAGCTCAAATAATACGCCAAGTCCGGGGAGCGTTTTTTCCTCATTGCCGACGGAGTCCTCGATAACGTCCTTCATTTGTTCTTTTGTGTTGTTTCTGACGTTGTTGATAATGGCTTGACGCAAATCCAGATTAATCAATCGGATTCCCTCCAAGTCTTCATGAAATCGTGCTTCATTACTGTTTCCGAATCAGGCGATTTTCATCCGGGCGCGGTGGATATGCTATAATAATCAGGATTAGGCAACGTCGTAAACGCATCTTGCAGGCTTTGAAGGGAGTAGGATGAAACGAAATGGCCAAGAAACAATTTGCAGTTATCGGAATGGGGCGGTTTGGCTCCAGTATCGCCAGTTCACTAACGGAAATGGGCTTTGAGGTGCTGGCCATAGATTCGAGCGAAGACCGTATTCAGGACGCCATTAATAAAGTTACCCATGCCGTATCGGCGGACTCAACGGATGAAGAAGCGCTTCGTTCGCTTGGCATCCGCAACTTCGATGTTGTCGTAGTGGCCATTGGGGAAGATATTCAGGCAAGTATTCTCACTACGCTAATCCTGAAGGATCTTGGCGTCAAAATGATTGTCGTCAAAGCGCAAAACGAACTGCACGGCAAAGTATTAACCAAGATCGGTGCGGATAAAGTGGTCTATCCGGAGCGGGATATGGGCATGCGCGTCGCTCATCATTTAATTTCCCCTAATATTCTGGAGTATATCGAGATCTCGGAGGATCATAGTATCATTGATCTGAAGGCGCCGGAAGCGATGATCGGGAAGAGCCTCAAGCAGCTGGATATCCGGGCGAAATTCAAATGCAATGTAATGGCGATCAAGACGAACGGACAAATGAACATCGCCCCTTATGCCGATGATCTGATCCGTCCGGAGGATGTCCTTGTTATCGTTGGAAGAAACGCGGATTTATCCAATTTGGAAATAGCTTATTCGGAAGGCTGATCGGAATTATGAATCATTTACTATTAACCTCTATTCAAAATGAACGGGTGAAGCAGTGGGCTTCCTTGCTGGATAAAAAATACCGGGACCGGACAGGCCTTTTTATTATTGAAGGCGTCCATCTTGTGCAAGAAGCATTCAAGTCCTCCGCAGCCGTGCAATGCGTCGTGTATAATTCGGAGCGCGGCATCCCGCATGAGCTTGAGCAGCTTGCCCGGGAGGGCGGGGCGGAATGGGTGCAGGCAACAACGCAAGTGATGGCGAAATGCACGGGAACCGATACGCCGCCGCCGGTGTTCGCCGTGCTGGAGAAGCTGAAGCGCGACGATACCGCTTTGTTCCGGAATAACAGCCTGGTAGTTGTCCTGGACGGGGTGCGCGATCCGGGCAACGTCGGCACGATTATCCGCAGTGCGGATGCGGTTGGCGCGGATGCGGTTGTGCTGGGCAAAGGCAGCGTAGATCTGTATAATCCGAAGACGGTGCGTTCCACGATGGGCTCGTTATTCCATCTGCCGATTATCGAGGCGGATCTCGCGGAACTGCTGCCCGAGGCGCAAAGCAAAGGAATCAAGCTTGTCGGGACAAGCCTGCAGGCGACGCACACCTGCTATACATATGACTGGACGGCCGGCACTTGGCTACTGATGGGCAATGAATCGGAAGGATTGTCCGATGCGGTACGGCTGGCGGTTGACGAATCGGTTATTATTCCGATGCAGGGCGAAGCGGAGTCGCTGAATGTCGCGATGGCCGCAACGGTGCTTTTGTATGAGGCTGTGAGGCAGCGGAAATATAGCTGATAGGTTTGGGAATGAAACGAAATAGCAGTCTTAAAAATGACTGGAGCTTGGTTGGCGATTATTCCAACCATGTCTTCAGTCTTTTCTTTTTTATAAACTTTTCAATCTACCTTCGATCTTTATATTCTAAAACGATTACCAAAAACAATTTAAGATAGTACATTTTGTAAGATTTCCGCCAAAGGTAGAATGAGGGCAATAGCCAAAAATGACTACGGCAGGGAGGGAATAAATGAAAGCGGTTTATTTGGCCGATAGGACTTAGCTTGGGGCTGTTTATTGATATGATTCCGGGGAGGATTGTAAATGCTCACGAAAAGATTCAGGTATTTGCTGCTTTGTCTCGCGGTGCTGCTGATGCTGCCGCAATGGAGCGGAGCGGCTGCGGCGGCTGAACAGACGCCGGACCAGACAGATTCGATATCGACATCGGCAGCAACGGGGGGGACGGAGGTGTCGGATTTCTATAATGTCATTATGCAGGTAGGAGCTGACCCTTGGGTTTACAAGCATACGGATGGCTATTACTACAACGTCTTTGTCAACGCCAGCGGCATTATGATCCGCAGATCCACGACTATCACCGGCATTGACTCGGGCGAGAGGAGCTTAGCCTGGACACCGGTTAAGGGGACTATGTACAGCTCCGATGTATGGGCGCCGGAAATGCACTATCTCAAAGATACCGACGGCAAATATAAATGGTACATTTACTTCGCGGCTGACGACGGAACCAATGCCAACCACCGCATGTACGTGCTGGAGAATGCCAGTGATAATCCGATGACCGGAACCTGGGAGTTTAAAGGGAAAATTACCGATTCTACCGACCGTTGGGCGATCGACGGTACCGTGATGACGGTAAATGATAGACATTATTTCATCTGGTCCGGCTGGGAGGACACGGATGGAAGCTTTCAAAACTTGTATATGGCGGAAATGAGCGATCCGCGGACGATCAGCTCGAATCGGGTATTAATATCGACGCCTGACCATGATTGGGAAACATCCCCGGGCCGGATCAATGAAGGCCCCGAGGTCACCATTCGCGGCAACACCATCAATCTGGTCTATTCCGCAAACGGCAGCTGGACAGACAGCTACTGCCTTGGACTAATCACTGCCCAAATTGGCGACGATCTGATGAACCCCAGTTCTTGGGTAAAACAGGACAAGCCGATTTTCTCCAGCGCCAACGGCGTTTACGGCCCTGGTCACCATAGCCTCACCACATCTCCCGACGGCAGCGAGGACTGGATTATCTACCATTCCGCCCGCTGGTCAGGCTCCGGGTGGACCCGCAATGTCCGTGCGCAGAAATTTACCTGGAATGCAGACGGAACGCCGAACCTCGGAGAACCGGTCGATCCGAACAAACCGATTGCCATACCTTCGGGGGAGCCGGTACGCCAGCGCTATGAAGCGGAGACCGCTTTATTGGTGAAGGATCCGAGCGGCGAAACCTCTCCCGCCGTTAGGCTGGAAAATACCGCTTCCGGCGGGAAGAAGATCACCAATATCAAGAATGCCAACGATTATGCTCAGTTTACAGTCAACGTCCCGGAGGCGGGATTTTACGTGCTGTCCGCGCGAAATGCTAACGGCGCATCAAACGGGGCGGATGCCTCCCAAATCTTGTCGGTCAACGGCAGCTCCGGCACTAATTTGAACATCGTTTATTCCGGCGGCAATCGCTGGGGGGCCTCCACGGCGAAGGTCTATCTGAAGCAAGGCGACAATAGCATTCGCTTCCGTGCGGGTACGAACCTTGCCGAAATGGACAGTATGGATGTCGTTAAGCTTAATGTGGCATCGGAAATTTTATTCGATACTCCGGGGTATACGCTTGGTTTGGGTGAAAGCCGCAGTTTACCCGTGTATGAGGTGACAGGCACTAGTTATTCCCCTATTAACAGCGGAGTTTCCTTCACTTCTTCCAACAAAGAGATTCTGGATATTGATGGGAATGAGATGAAGGGGCTTAAGGCGGGCAGCGCCACGATCACCGCGGCATATAACGGGCAAACGGTCTCGGCTACGGTAGTTGTTGCCGCTGAGCCTAAGTCCGTGAAGTCTATTGCCATCAGCGGATTGAACAACATCCTGAACAGCGGTATGACAGGGCAATTGCAGTTGGATGCGAGCTACAACACCTATGAAGTTCAGGATGTGACGTCTAGTGCATCGTACTCCAGCAGCAACCCCGACGTGGCTAAGGTTACGGATACGGGTCAGGTATATGACGTTCAACCGGGAGATACGGTGATTACAGCCGCATACGATGGCAAGGAAGCAAATTTCAACTTAACGGTAACACCTGATCCGTCCGAGTTGCCTCAGGTTCTTACTCAAGTAAAGACTCCCTCCGGAATGACACCAAGACTGCCCGGCGTTGTTGACGTCGACTACAAGGGGGAGAAGGGCACTGCAGAGGCAAGCTGGAAGCTGGAAGGAATTGATTTCAACTCCATAGGCCATGTTCAGGTGCCCGTCATTTTGACGCTGAATGGCGAGAGTATTCCTGCTGCCGTTTCCGTGGAGGTTA
This sequence comes from Paenibacillus sp. JDR-2, assembly GCF_000023585.1. Taxonomy (NCBI): domain Bacteria; kingdom Bacillati; phylum Bacillota; class Bacilli; order Caryophanales; family Paenibacillaceae; genus Paenibacillus; species Paenibacillus sp. JDR-2. Next base: position 1,341,880 of record NC_012914.1, read on the forward strand.
TTCCGGGATGGGGCCTTGACGAAATCGTGAATCAAATTCGCAGCAGGATAGACAATTTCTCCTATCCTCTGGGCGAAGGCCTCGGCAATTATAGCCGATCCGCGTATAATGCCCTTCTGGATAAGCTGAGCCATGCGGAGGAAATAGCCACAGACGCGAGTCTGACGGAAGAGCAGTTCAACGAGGAACAGAGTTCTCTGGCTCAATTGGAAGCAGATCTGTTAGGTTCGCTGAGCAGTACGCAGGATGGCGTGTTCTATAACGCTTACCGGGATTTCTCCGGCGATGAGACGGGCAAGTATCCGTTCGGGATTACCGTTGAAGACTTAACCAACGGCGCTGCCGCTACCGTGCAGGAAGAAGACGGGAATAAGTTCCTTCGGCTGACTACAACGGCTACTTCGGGCAAAGCCAATCTGTTCCTGCCTTATCTTGGTGAGGTGACGGCTACGGGGGATCAGCGCATCGTTATCGAATATCGCGCAAGATTAAATACCAACTTCCAGTATGCCAATGGCGCCATGACGAGGAACGACAGCGGTACAAGCAATTATTCGATGGTTACGGCTTTTGATACGGGTAAGATTATGGTGCAAAACGGAGGATCCAAGAAATCCGTCCTAAACTACGCGCTTAATACCTGGTACAAGATTAAAATGGTGGCAAACTGGGATGCCAAAACTTACACCGTCTATATAAACGACGATCCGGTTCCAGTAGCCACGGACTTCGTCTTCCGCCATACAGGCGGCACTAAGCTGACCGGCCAGCGGTTTGGCGTCGACGGTTACGCCAATGCCTCCATCGACTTTGACGACTTCAAAGTTATGGTTACCGGAGTCGCGAAGGCTGCGCCCGAAGGGCTTGCCGCCGGCAATGAAACAGCGGCTGGAGCTAACGATGGGCGCATCACCGGCGTGAACGCCTCGATGGAATGGTCCTCCGACAATGGAGGGACGTGGTCTACAGTAGAGGGGGATGCTATTTCGAATCTGTCTCCGGGAACCTACTGGGTTCGATACCGGGAGACGGATACCCATAAAGCCAGCTCCTATGTGGAGCTGACCGTTACGGGCTACACTCAGCCGAATCCCGTCACCGGACTGAGCCTGGACAAGACCAGCGTCCAGCTGTATACCAACTATGGAAGCTCGACCGTTCAGCTTACCGCCAATGTGGAGCCTGCTAATGCTGCGAACAAAAACGTGACGTGGAGCACGTCAAATTCGGCTGTAGCTACGGTGGACGAAAACGGTCTTGTGACGATCCGCAACTCGGGTACAGCCGTTATTACGGCGACAACCGCAGACGGCAGTTACACCGCATCCTGTACGGTGACTGTATCGGTATATACCGCTAGCGGCGGCGGTGGTGGCAACAACAGCGGTTCTAGCAACGGATCCGGCACTACGATTAAGAACGAGGATGGAAGTACGACGACCATCGTCACCGATCAGACGACCGGAACGGTAACGGAGACGACCACTTGGCCTAACGGGGTCAAGGTTACGACGATGACGACTTCTCTTGGGGAAGTAACGGCCAACGTCCAGCTGCCCGAAGGAGTGGCGCAGGCGCGGATTACGATTCCCGCCAAGAAGGCCTCCGCTTCCACAGTAGCCTATACGGTCAAAGGAGACGGCTCCAAGAAAATCATTGGGGACTCCGTTCTAACGAAGGATGGAGTGAGCTTCATAGCCAAAGGCGATATGACGGTGAAACTGATGGACAATAAGATCACCTTCAAGGATGTGCCGGACAGCTATTGGGCCGCGGAGGCGATTGCCTTTACCGCCAGCCGCGAACTGTTCCTTGGAACGGAGCAAGGGATTTTTACCCCTAATGCATCCATGAGCCGCGCAATGCTCTTTACCGTATTGGCCCGGTTTAACGGCATGGAGACCGAAGGCGGTTCCAATTGGTACGAAAAGGCGCAAGGCTGGGCTGTGACTGCCGGGATTAGTGACGGCAGCGCCCCTGAAGCTGCCATTACACGGGAGCAGTTGATCACTCTTCTGTATCGGTACGCCGGACAACCTGACGCCAGCGGCAACGGCAAAAGCTTCGCGGACAGCAGCGAGATTTCCGCTTGGGCAAGGGAGGCCATGGATTGGGCTGTAGCGACGGGGATTCTGAACGGCAAGCCAGGGAACCTTCTGGAGCCTGGCAGCGATGTCTCCCGGGCTGAAGTGTCGGCCATAGTTGCGCGTTTTATAGCTTTGCGGATCTAGCAAGAACTTATCCTTACACTCCCATTTTCAGGCTTTGTCCAAATGGGAGTGTATTTTAACTGAAAATGTAAGCGATAACAAAAACGGAAAATGAGGTGAATTAAAGTGATCAGATATACAAGACGCGTGATCGCCGTAATGATCATGATCACGCTTTTTGCCGGGATGATGCCCGCCTATGCAGCAAGTAATCCTTCCCCTGAGGACGACGGACTTGTATCGGAAAAGGGAGAAGCTGGCGATTTCCCCGTAGCGGTTAACGGAACGGCAGCGAACATCTGGGTTGATGATGCGGAGGAAGCTCCGGTCAGACGAGTGGTGAACGACTTGAAGGAGGACATCAAGCGAGTCACCAATCTGGACGCCAATGTAAGCAGCGAATCGGCGCTGCCTTCAGGTCCTGTCGTGATTGTGGGCACATTCGCTGACAGCGCTGAAATTAAGACGCTGGTGAGCGAAGGGAAAATTACAGCCGATGAAGTAAGCGCAATTAAAGATAAATGGGAGGCCTACTTAATCAAAGTGGTGGATGAAAACACCCTGGTTATAGCAGGTTCGGATACCCGCGGAGCTATTTTTGGCGTATACGAGCTCTCGGAACGTATGGGGGTTAGCCCCTGGTATTTTTTTGCCGACGCAGCAATCAAGACCAAGAGCACCGTATATGTAGCTGCCGGTACTTCCGTTACCGATATGCCGGATGTGAAGTACCGCGGCGTTTTCCTCAATGATGAAGAGAAGCTTGGCCGCTGGGCCAAGGAAGTATTTAAAGACCCGGATAATATGGGGCCCAAAACATACGCCAAAATTTTCGAGCTTATTTTACGATTGAAAGGCAACTACATCTGGGCGGCTATGCATGTTAATTCGATTAACAATGTACCGGGTAATATTGATCTCGTAAAGGAATACGGCATCGTGCTTGGTTCCAGTCACCCGGATATGCTCCTGCGGACGAACACGCACGAGTGGGATGCTTGGAAACAGGACTATGCCGCGAAGATGGGGATTAATCCGGATACAATCGAATATGACTACACGGTAAGCAAGGATGCCGTGCTCCAGTACTGGCGCGAAAGCATTGAAAGCCATAAAGATATCGATGCGCAATGGACACTGGGGATGCGGGGCATACATGATGAAGCTTTCAATGTGAAAAATCTGATGGAACCCGCCTATGATTACCTGGGTGGTGATCTGGATGAGCGGAAAGCCGGACTGATGAATGAGATCGTTCGGGAGCAGCAGAAGATGCTTCTGGAGATATTAGGTCAGGAAAAATACGATAATTCGTTCCAGGCGTTTATCCCTTACAAGGAAGTTCTTCCGATCTATAATCATCCCAAATTTGATCTGCCCGAGAATGTGACCGTGATCTGGTGCGACGATAATCACGGAATCATGCGGAGAATGCCTGATGCTACAGAACGCGCTCGCGAAGGCGGACATGGGTTATACGATCACGTTTCCTACTGGGCTCCTGCTGACCAGAGCTATACGTGGCTCAATTCAATCCCTCTTTCCTTAATGGGGGAGGAGCTTAGCAAGTCCTGGGACCATAATATTCGAAAGTCTTGGATATTGAATATAGGCGATATTAAGCCGCAGGAAGCGGAGATGACCTTCTTTATCCGTTACGGATGGGATGTAGAGAAATACAAGAATCAGTCGGATCAATTTTTGAAAGACTGGATTGGCGAACAGTTCGGCAGCACGCACAGCGACGAGGCAGCTGACATTCTCACTGCCTTCTACCAGCAGACCAACGTTCGCAAGCTTGAGCATATGCAGGTTGGCGTCTTCAACCAGACCCAATACGGGGATGAAGCTTCGAAGCGCATGGCGGTATATCAGGACTTGTTCAACCGCACCGCGGCCATTTATAATGCGCTGCCAGAGGAGCAGAGGCTAAGCTTCTATGAGCTGGTCCAATCCAAAATAAACTGGGCGTATTATGTCAATAAAGCCTACTATTATGCGGATCGAAGCAATCTGGCTTACGATCAGGGCAGGATGGCTTCCGCCGATTCGTTCCTCAAGCTGTCGCAAGAGGCGGATCTGGCGAAGAAAGCGGAAATTGAGCGATACAGCACAATGGCGGGCGGCAAGTGGAAGGGATTCATTGATCCCGAGAATGCGGCGCCTCCGGTCATTAATCAGCTTCCGCCAGGCACGCCGGCGCTAGTGCTGGGGGAACCGTCCCTAGGCGTGGTTGTACAAGGCGAGAATTTACCGCAGGAGAATTCTAAGTTAGTCTTCTCCCCTTACAACCAAGACGGTAAATTTATCGATATCTTCAATAAAGGAGCCGGCAGCATCAATTGGACTGCAGCCGCCGATCAGCCTTGGGTACATCTCTCCTCCTTAGCAGGCGCCATCAGCGACGAGACTCGCCTCTCCGTTACAATCGATGAGATGGAAGCCCACAAAGGCGAAGCAGCAACGATTACGATTACCGATACGACAGCGGGCACGGCCAAGACCATTCAGGTGGCGATTGAGAATCCGGCATTGGCCCTTTCCGAAATTCAAGGATATGCGGAAGCCGACGGTTACGTCTCGATTGTAGCGGAGCATTACAGCCGCTTAAACGCAAACGGCAATAAGACCTGGCAAATCATTCACGACCTGGGTCGTGGGAATGGCGGTGATGTCGTACGTGCTTACGATCCTGATCTTGGAGCCGTGGATGAAGCTGCGATCACTTCTACTGCTCCCAGCTTGGAGTATGATATCAACCTAACTTCCGCAGGACAGTTCCCGCTCGAGATATACCGGATTCCCACGCTTAATTCCAAAGGGAAGGTACGCTTTGCCGTATCCGTGGACGACGAATCCCCGATTGTCGTGGAATCCGCCGCTGCCGATGAGGGGCAAGGCACGATCTGGGTAAGCAACCTCTTCCATATGATCGAGAAGCATGTGGTGAAAATGCCCGCTATGACAGCGGGAAAACATACCATCAAGCTGTGGATGGTGGATAGTTTTATGATGATTGACAAGATGGTTCTGTATACCGGTCCGGATGGCGTCATTCCAACCGAGCTTGGTCCTGACGAAAGCTACAACAATAAATATAATACGAAGTTCAGTCCTGGCACCGATCTTCTGCCCAGGACCTCAACAGCAGCGGAACCGAAAAACATCCCGGCCGGCTGGGGAGCGGGTGCTTTTGTTGAATCGGGTGGTACGGTAGGCATTGAAGCCGAGTTCGCCATGGAACATGAGCTTGAATCCGAAAGTCAAATTACGGATGACATGAAGGCTTACACCGTTTCCAAGCGTGATAAGGCTGTCGAGGTTGCAGGAAAGATCCCCAATGCCTGGCGTCTCACGCAATCAGACACCGGCATGGCGATGCGCCTTCCCGACCTGGGCGGACAGTGGTCCGAGACTGCCGAATTCCCTGTATACAGTCCGGAATTGACGTATAAAATCGATTTTAGCAATACGGGAACTTATAATGTCTGGGTACGCTGGAGGTATGTGGACAACGCTTCCGACTCCATTCGCGGCGGCTTAGATGGAAGTAACGGAAATTTCTCGACGGATGTTTTCTTCACCAATAATTTGGATGAGAAATGGCATTGGAAAAACGTAGGCAAGGTTAACGTCGCGACAGCGGACGAGCACTCCTTCAGCCTATGGATGCGCGAGGACGGCCTGTATATTGATCGCATCTACCTGACGAAAAGTGGAGAAACCCCAACCGACGCCCTATGGAATCCTTCCCTCCGGACGGAGAGTACTGCGGGACAAAGGCTCCAAGCTGCCGTGGACGCAAAGCGCGCCGGGATGTCCGGGATTTCTTATCCATTAGGCGATGCTCTTGGTCATTACCGTCAAGCTGCCTATGACTCCTTGATGAATGCGCTGAACGCGGCGGATGCCTTGGCTAAGAGCGGTACGGCTACTGAGCAGCAAGCTGACGAAGCTCTGAATGCTATTACTGTCGCCGAGACAGCGCTAGCCAATTCTCTCGTCCTTACACAGGATGGCGTGGCCTATAATGCCTACAGAGATTTTTCCGGAGATGAAGCGGGAGAAGTTCCTTACGGCTTTAACGTAGAAGATCTAACCAACGGCGCTGCCGCTACCGTGCAGGAAGAAGACGGGAATAAGTTCCTTCGGCTGACTACAACGGCTACGTCGGGCAAAGCTAACCTGTTCCTGCCTTATCTGGGTGAGGTGACGGCTACGGGGGATCAGCGCATCGTTATCGAATATCGCGCAAGATTAAATACCAACTTCCAGTATGCCAATGGCGCCATGACGAGGAACGACAGCGGTACAAGCAATTATTCGATGGTTACGGCTTTTGATACGGGTAAGATTATGGTGCAAAACGGAGGATCCAAGAAATCCGTCCTAAACTATGCGCTTAATACCTGGTACGACATTAAGATGGTGGCAAACTGGGATGCCAAGACTTACACCGTTTATATAAACGACGATCCGGTTCCAGTGGCCACGGACTTCGTCTTCCGCCATACAGGCGGCACTGAGCTAACCGGCCAGCGGTTTGGCGTCGACGGTTACGCCAATGCCTCCATCGACTTTGACGACTTCAAAGTTATGGTTACCGGAGTCGCGAAGGCTACGCCCGAAGGGCTTGCCGCCGGCAATGAAACAGCGGCTGGAGCCAACGATGGGCGCATTACCGGCGTGAACGCCTCGATGGAATGGTCCTCCGACAATGGAGGGACGTGGTCTACAGTAGAGGGGGATGCTATTTCGAATCTGTCTCCGGGAACCTACTGGGTTCGATACCGGGAGACGGATACCCATAAAGCCAGCTCCCATGTGGAGCTGACCGTTACGGGCTATACTCAGCCGAATCCTGTTACCGGGGTGAGCCTGGAAAAGACCAGCGCCCAGCTGTATACCAACTATGGAAGCTCGACCGTTCAGCTTACCGCCAATGTGGAGCCTGCTGATGCAGCGAACAAAAAGGTGACGTGGAGCACGTCAAATTCGGCTGTAGCTACGGTGGACGAAAACGGCCTTGTGACGATCCGCAACTCAGGTACAGCCGTTATTATGGCGACGACTGCAGACGGCAGTTACACCGCGTCTTGCACAGTGACTGTGTCGGTATATACCGCTGGCGGCGGTGGTGGAAACAGCGGTTCCAGCAATGGATCTGGCACTACGATTAAAAACGAGGATGGAAGTACGACGACCATCGTCACGGATCAGACAACCGGAACGGTAACGGAGACGACCACTTGGCCTAACGGGGTCAAGGTTACGACGATGACGACTTCTCTTGGGGAAGTAACGGCCAACGTCCAGCTGCCCGAAGGAGTGGCGCAGGCGCGGATTACGATTCCCGCCAAGAAGGCCTCCGCTTCCACTGTGGCCTATATGGTCAAAGGAGACGGCTCCAAGAAAATCATTGGGGATTCCGTTCTAACGAAGGATGGAGTGAGCTTCATAGCCAAAGGCGATATGACGGTGAAACTGATGGACAATAAGATCACCTTCAAGGATGTGCCGGACAGCTATTGGGCCGCGGAGGCGATTGCCTTTACCGCCAGCCGCGAACTATTCCTTGGAACGGAGCAAGGGATTTTTACCCCAAATGCATCCATGAGCCGCGCAATGCTCTTTACCGTATTGGCCCGGTTTAACGGCGTGGAGACCGAAGGCGGTTCCAATTGGTACGAAAAGGCGCAAGGCTGGGCTGTGACTGCCGGGATTAGTGACGGCAGCGCCCCTGAAGCTGCCATTACACGGGAGCAGTTGATCACTCTTCTGTATCGGTACGCCGGACAACCTGACGCCAGCGCCAACGGCAAAAGCTTTGCGGACAGCAACGATATCTCCGCTTGGGCAAGGGAAGCTATGGATTGGGCTGCAGCCTCGGGGATCCTGAACGGCAAGCCAGGGAATCTTCTGGAACCCGCAAGTAGCGTCACCCGGGCAGAAGTGTCCGCCATAGTTGCGCGTTTTATAGCTTGGAGCAGTTAGCCGAAAAAGTTTTTATCCCACGTATAAATTTCCAGCGACTCCGCAAAATAACCTCACATCCAAGAAGGAGTTGACTATTATGGCTAACCAATCCAACAATTTAGTTGTACCGCAAGCGAAAGAAGCTTTGAACCGCATGAAATACGAAATTGCTACTGAACACGGCATTCCGCTCTCCGAAGGTTATAACGGCAATCTGATGACTCGCGAAGCGGGTACGATTGGCGGCAACATTACGAGACGCCTTGTTCAAATGGCAGAACAATCTTTAAGCGGAGCACAATTCTCCAATACAAGAAGATAGTAAGCAAAACAGTAATTCCCCTCCATCTCGCACATCACTTACCATCGGCTAGCAAATAATGACGATGTTATAATGGTGAGATGAGAGGGGAATGTTTATGTTTATCTCGCCTATGCAGCCTACGAAAGCTGAGGAACCCTTCAACTCAGAGGAGTTTTTATTTGAACCCAAATTGAATGGTCATCGTCTAATCGTTTCTTTTATCAACGGACAAGTGAAGATGTACACCAGGAACAACAATGAAGTTGCAAGACAGTACCCCGAGCTGTTCAATGTTCCGGTTGATAGCGGTGTGGATGTTGTTTTTGACGGGGAAGTTGTGAGGCTTAGGGAAGACGGAACGAATGATTTCGAAGAACTTATTCAAAGATACCGGATTGGCAAAGCAACAAAAATAAAGGATGCTTCCAGAACTCATCCCGTGCAATATTACGTCTTCGATATCTTGTATCTGAACGGAAAAAGCTTGGCGCACTTGCCTCTTGTCAAACGGAAAGAGATTCTTGCCCGGATTCTTAAACCAAGCGGTTATTATCATATAACCATGTCCATTGAAAACGAGGGCAGAGCTTTGTTCAAAGTAATGGAGGATAAAGGTCTGGAAGGCATTGTAGCAAAGAAAAAGAACTCTAAGTACGTGAGCAAAAGATCCGAAAATTGGCTCAAGGTCATTAACTATCAATACCTTGAGGTTTCCATCTGCGCCTACAGACGTAAAGAATTCGGGTGGCTTATCGAGCATGAAGGAAGAACAGTCGGCTGTATCGAATGGACGATTCCGACGGATGACAGGAAAGCTTTTTACAAACGGGCTCAATCTCTTGTTACCGGACAAGACAAACATTTTGTCTATGTAAAGCCCATACTTAAAGTAGTCGTAAGGTTCCGTGACTGGACCTCAAATCATATGCTTCGGACCCCCGAATACGTGGGATTCAGCGGGGAACAAATAAGCCTCTAAGATAGCTGATATCTTAGGGGCTTTTCGCATCCGGTATAAGTCGATTACGAACGTGACCGCATTAGTTCGGCCTTAGCTTCAGCTAAAAAAGTTTCCTCTTTTAATCTTTCCATTGCGGAAGCAGAGAACGATTCATTTAATGCTGCATTCATTTTCAATTGTGAATGGGCTGCTTCAATACGAAGAATGAATTGCTGCCGCATGTCCTTAGCTGTCTGAAGTTTGTTTTCAAGTTGAGCTAATGTATCTTTTAATTGTTCCGTGGTCCGCTCTAATCTCTCCACCTCGGGCTCCAGCTTCTGAGAATAAGCTTTCTGCGAATGGGCCTGCGCGAGCCAATGTCTGGCCTTATCGGCATTGCCTTCTTTAGCTGCTTGTTCGGCCTTATCCCGATGCATGGACGAGCTGACCTGGTATGTTTTCAATTTTCCTTTTAAAAGCAACCATTCTGATTCCGATTTATTTACGGAAACGGTTAGTTCGCGCAGTTTTTCTGAGTAGGACTCGATAAAAGCGTTGAGAATTCGCACGGGATGCTCTTCTTGAGGGCTGTTAACCCTGGACAAGAATAGATCCTTCATGCGGCTAAAGATCCCCATCGAATACCCTCCTCAAAATCGTTTAATCATCTTCGCAATATTTCCGATCCACACCGGATTGGAAGGAAGCTGCCGTAATAAAGTTTCCTGAAGCTCCATCATCCCCATATTCATAAACAAAAACATGGCCTCTAGGAAGCACTCTTCCAAGCACATGAACCGAATCGCCCGTTACCCGGTAGACCGGAGGGAAGGGACAGCAATACCAGTATCCGTCTTCTTTAATTAGACCCTGTTTTATAAGCTCTTCAGCTGTGGTCTCATATTCGCGCTCGAGCGGCGTTATTATACAAGCGGACCAATGTTCTTCCAAGTCTGCAACCGCTTGTGCCCATTCACCGGATTCTATAATATCATTTCTTGCTTCTGCCGAAGTCACTTTCCAAATGTCAGATGAATCTAATTTGCAACGAGCATTTACGAAGAAATGACTTGAGGAACCTGTATTAGAACGTTTAACCAGGTCAGGGACCTTTAACCCCTGTGCGACAAGCAAATAATCCGAAAGCGCCATCCAATATTGTTCCTCGGCATCTTCATGGCTCTCTGCCGATACCTTGCGTCCGTTCGAAATGTTTCCGACGATCGCATCGCCTGCTTGTTTGCGTGTTTTAGCCGATGCGTACAATAGAATAACTTCTTTGAATTTTTCACCTTGATCCCGTATTAATTCAACCGCTTGTGCTGTCATCTCATCCATTACTTCTGCCGAACGTCTTAAGCCTGCCAAATGCTCGACAGGACAAGGGGAAGGACCTTCTTCCTGCTGACCGAGCTGGATTGGCAACGCGATGGATGCTGCATTTGCGAAAACCGCCTCTTGCCTTGTTGCCACCATTAAGTCGGGAATTTTGCCATACCAAATATCGGCTTGATTGTGAGTAATTATGGGTACCGATATTGATTCGCTCAAGAGTGCGTCTCCCAGTAGCGCGTCTGCCATCATTTGCATGCTTCGCGTAGCCTGCAGAAATGCGAGAGCTCTTGGCATCTCGCTGTTCACAAGCTCAACGTGTAAGCCGTACACCTGCTCTCCGAGTCGCTTATAGCTTTCCAGATGTTCTGGAGGGCAGATTTTTTGACCAGTAATACTTTCTCGAATCCAATCAAAAAGTCCCATTAAGGCCCACCTCCATGCAATTTATTGGGTCATTACTCATTATATAGGTTTTATATTCTCTAGACATCCAAAAGTTTGGCATCAAAAAGGCAGCCCTAATTGTGATGGAATTAGGGCTGCCTCGTTGCTAGATTTTTTCTATTCTGCCTTCAATGAGGACGGTCAAGCTGACAAGCGTAACAAATATGGTAGCGCCCATATCCGAGAGAATGGCGATCCATAAGGTCAACCAGCCCGGGATAGTCAGCAATAACGCAATGATTTTTAACCCAAGGGCCACGATAATGTTGAAACGAATAATACGGTTAACCCGCTTGGCGACTGCAACAGCAGCCGGCAGCTTGCCTAAATGATCCTGCATCAGTACAATGTCGGCCGTCTCGATTGCGCTGTCCGTGCCTTTCCCCATGGCAATACCGAGCTGCGCGGAGGCAAGAGCGGGAGCATCGTTAATGCCATCACCGATCATGGCCACAATTCCCTTTGAAGAGAGCTCCTTGATGTGATTGACTTTGTCTTCCGGCAGCAAGCCTCCATAGAAATTTGTGACGCCAACCGCTGAAGCTACCTTCTCTGCCGTTTTCTGATGATCCCCGGTAAGCATGACGGTATTCCTAATCCCTAATCTGTGCAGGGAGGCAATGACCGTTTTGCTCTCTTGACGGATCTCATCGGCAATTCCGAACATCCCAAGCACTTGAAGCTCGTCGGCTACCAAAACAAGCGTTAACCCTTCTTCTTTGAAGAGATTGATCTGACTTTGAATTGGTTCAGGTATCGTAAGGTGCGCAATACTTTTTTCGTTCCCCAACCAATAAGACACGCCATTTACTTTGGCTTTTATCCCGCGGCCTGTAATGGTTTCTATTTCATCCGGGTCGGGCGCTGCGATGTTTCTATCGGCCAATTCCTTCATGATTGCTTTTGCCAACGGATGAGAAGAGGACTTCTCGATGGCGCCGGCTACTGTCAGAAAACGTTCTTCATCATAAATCTCTAATTGCGCGACATGCGGCTCGCCTTTCGTTAACGTACCGGTTTTGTCAAAAGCAAGAGTATCGATTTTTCCAAGCTGCTCCAGGAAAACGCCGCCTTTAACGAGAATACCGTTTTTCGCGTTACGCGTAATGCCGGACACGATGGCAATCGGCGAGGATAGGATTAGCGCGCATGGACAACCAACGATTAGAACGGACAGTCCCTGATAAAGCCAGGTGATCCAACTGCCCTGAAAGAAAAGAGGAGGGACCACGGTTACCAGCGCCGCAACAATCATTATAAGAGGCGTATAGTATTTGGCAAATTTATTAATGAACAACTCCGTAGGTGTTTTCGTTTCCTGCGCTTCTTGAACGAGGTGAAGAATCTTGGCCAAAGACGAATCGTTATAGGCCTTTTCGATCTTAACGATTAGCAAGCCTTCGTTGTTGATACTTCCGCCAAAAACAGGTTCACCGGTCTCCTTCTCGATCGGGAGGGACTCGCCTGTTATAGCAGCTTCGTTAACGGAGCTTTTCCCTTCTAATACAACGCCATCAGACGGGATTTTTTCGCCGGGCTTGATTTTCACGAGATCTCCAACGCGCAGGGAGGAAATAGGGACAATGCTTTCTTGACCATTCTCCAGCCTTATGGCTTCCTTAGGGGCCACTTGCAGCAAGGTTTCCATTGAACGACGGGCTTTTTCCATGCCGTAGCCTTCAAGAAGTTCGTTTAAGCCAAACAGGATCGCAACTAAGGTAGCTTCTTTCCACTCGCCAATCGCAACCGCGCCAGCTAATGCGATGGTCATAAGCGTATCAATATTAAACTTGAGCTTGGTCAGGTTTTTTAATCCGCGGAAAAAAGTCGTGTAACCGCTAATAACGGTGGCCATTAAATAAAGGATAATAACGGTCCAATTCGGCAAAACGCCATCCAATAAGATTGCCGCAACATAAATGATACCGGAGGCAATAAGGAGCTTTAACATTTTGTTTCCGTTGCCATGCTCGTGCTCATGCTCATGATCATGAGCATGTTCACCATGACTATGACCATCGTGTTTGTGATCGTGACTTTCCGCTTGCTTGTTAAGCTGCTCGGAGATATATGCCCCATCTGACTTTAGGATTCGATTAACCTCGGGCATTGCTATATCCGGACGAACCTTTAATTTCCCAGAGTTATAGCTAAGAGAAGCATCTTCACCGTGATCGAGCTGTTTTATTTCATCTTCGATTCTTTGCGCGCAACCGGCGCAGGACAGTCCTTTAATGCGATATTCATTCATAGGAACTTCCTTCTTTCGTTATATGAATACTTGCTCATATATTATGTTACAGGCTGAGAATTGTCAAACCTATTCTGCCCAAAAGAAGGAAAGCTGTCTCTCGCATTGAACTTTTTCTAACTCACGGATTGAAGCAAGCCTAAGAAAGGGAATAACACGGCAGCCACCGTACAGATCGCGAATAACCCCATTTTGTTTTTTCTGTAGGCTGCAAATAAAAGAAGGAACGAAATAAGGCCCATTGCCACGCAAAGGGCTCCAACCATATTCCAATGCCATTGAAGAGATAAGTCAGTTCGTTCATTATGTAGCAATTTAAACAAAGGAGAAGGTACGGGTTCTTCGGATTCTGTCTCGTGAGGCGGTTCCTGAATACCCATGAATGCCGTTGTAATAAGAATAAATAAGGCAACAAGACCTTCCGCTTTAAGCCAGGACTGTAAGCTACGTTCATTCTGGCCGTTTGCATATATTTTGGTTAGAAATCCATTCATGAATGCTAACAGGATAAGCGGAATGAACAGTAGATGCTTTAACAGCAGCGCCTCGCCATAATTAATTCCCCATGAGTTGATATACCCAACCTCAATGATAATTGACATCATCACAAAACCCGCGATTACGATAAGCGTCATACAAGCGATCGACAATGGCGTGTACCAGCGCGTAAAGGCTCTCCAATTCCAGCTTCCTTTTCTAAACCAAGCGACAAGAATAAGAATGCCAAGCCAAACAGAGACTGCACCAACATGTATAGTTTGAGCTAGAAGTCCCCAGGTTTTGGAGAGTGCGGCGGGGTGACTTGCATATCCGTGAACCAGAACCATGCAAATCCAAATACCTGCTGCGACCCATTTCGAAGATTTATGCTTTAAGCCATTAAAAGAAATAACCATAAATAAAGCGCTGCCAAGAATAAAACTCATGATCCAGGCCCGCCCGAATGAATAGTCGTTTAACACAATCAGTAGGACTTCCGCAAAAGACATTTGCGGGGCAAAATCCATTAGAATGACGGACGTTCTCACGATAGACGCAAAAGAGAATATCGGAATTCCAATAGCCGCTAATTGGATAATGCGAACGGGTACAAGGACTTCCGGTTTTAATCCGCCCGGGATAAACTCGAGTAAAAGATAGCCTGCGGTGATGGCGAACGAGAGGTAAAGAAGAGTTTCAAAAAAGTAGATATACAAAGAATCAACTCCAAAGCAAGGATTGGACTACTGGGATCTATCTTATCATGAATTAATAATTGAGAATATGTTCATGTGTTGGAGCAATTGAGTTGGAGAGTAGTGACATCCGACATCCGCATAGTTAACTTGCATCGTCTATGATATAATGATCTTCACGTTAAAAGACAAATACCGGCGAGGTACCTATGACGGATAAAACATTAGTTGATGCATGTGATGAGACTTGCAACGGAACAGCGGTTGATATCACTAAAATACAAGAAAAACTGATACCTGAATCCGCAGCAACGGATTTAGCAGATTTATTTAAAGCATTAGGGGATCCGACTCGGGTTAGAATTATCCATACCTTATTACAGTCCGAATTATGTGTTCATGATTTATGTGAGGTGCTGGGAATGGGACAGTCAGCGATTTCCCATCAATTGCGCTCCTTGCGCAATATGCGGATTGTGAAGAGACGTAAAGTGGGAAAGACTGTGTTTTATTCTCTTGATGATGAGCACGTTGAGCAAATTTTCGTTCAAACCCTACAACATTTGAAACATGATTGATAACAAAGTGCCGCTCTTGTTCAGAGCGGCACTCTTTATTTAAAAGGATGATTACACAATGGACGCCAAAGCGAGTGAAACCAAACCATCGTGGATGATATGATTCTCGTTCCGATTGCCATCCCGTACCGATAAGTGAAATGCCGTCATTTAAATTGTTTACAATTAATTTGTTGACAAACTAATATGCAGAGGATATGCTTAGTTCAAAAGATTTGTGCGCAAACGATTTGTTGGCAAATGAATTTGAGGAGGAGTACATCATGCATCATCAAACGGTTATTATCGGAACGGGTCCTGCGGGACTAACAGCTGCAATCTATTTGGCTCGGGCGAACCTGTTTCCGCTTATTATTGAAGGATCGCAGCCGGGTGGACAATTGACAACAACGACGGAAGTTGAGAACTTCCCCGGTTTTCCCGATGGAATCACGGGGCCGGAGCTCATGGACAATATGCGTAAGCAAGCCGAGCGATTCGGTGCACGAATTCAATCCGGCTTCGTAACCCGCGTGGATGTGTCGAAACGTCCGTTTACGTTGTATCTGGAAGGCGGAACCGAAATAACGGCGGATGCGGTGATCCTGTCCACCGGGGCTTCGGCGAAAATGGTCGGTATACCCGGCGAAGTCGAAAATATCGGCCAAGGGGTCAGCACTTGCGCAACTTGCGACGGATTCTTCTTCCGCAACAAAAAAATTATCGTCATCGGGGGCGGCGACACCGCGATGGAGGAGGCGCAGTTCTTGACGCGATTCGCTTCCGAAGTCCGCCTCGTGCATCGCAGAGAAGAGCTGCGAGCTTCGAAAATCATGCAGGATCGCGCGCGCAGAAACGAGAAAATCTCGTGGAGTCTCAATGAGACTCCTTTGGAAGTAATATCCGGAGGCAAAGGAGTAACCGGTCTTAAAGTACGCAACAACGCGACGGGAGAGGAAGAAGTGCTGGAAACGGACGGAATTTTCCTCGCGATCGGACATCGTCCGAATACCGGGTTCCTAGGCGGCCAGATTCAAACCGACGAGCACGGTTATATAGAGGTTGTTCCTGGAACCTCCCGCACGAACGTTCCCGGCATATTCGCCTGCGGAGACGTCATGGATCCGATATACCGTCAGGCGATTACGTCAGCGGGCAGCGGCGCCAAAGCGGCATTGGATTGCGAAAGCTTTTTGTTTGAACAGCACTAATTCGAATTAATAACAATAAAAACTAATTATCTAATGGAGGTTTTTCTCATGACACAAGAACGTACAGGTAAAGCAACAGTAGGCGGACAACCGATTACGCTGATAGGCCCGGAGTTGAAAATCGGGGACAAGGCTCCGGCATTCACCATCAACAAAGATCTCATGACCGAAGCAAGCCTTTCCGACTATGCAGGCCAAATCAAGCTTATTTCCGTCGTGCCTTCGCTGGATACCGACGTATGCGATGCGCAAACTCGCCGATTCAATCAAGAAGCGTCGAAGCTGGGCGATAACGTTGTCGTATTGACGATCTCGGTTGACTTGCCATTCGCGCAGAGCCGGTTTTGCGCGACAGCCGGCATCGAGCGCGTCATCACCTTGTCGGATTATAAACATCGCAGCTTCGGCGCGGCATATGGCGTGTTGATTAAGGAACTGCAGCTGGATCAACGCGCGATCTTTATCGTCGACGCCAACGATATCATCCGCTACGCCGAATATTTGGGCGAGATGTCCGATCATCCGAATTACGATGCCGCGCTTACTGCCTTGCGCGAGCTCTCGCAGTAAGCGATCCCTCGGCCTGGAGATGAAGAGCCCTTTGACCAGCTTTCGCTCAAAGGGCCTTCTTCAGTTGCATTGTTTTTTTAGGAAAAGGATTGTAATATGAAGGGCAACGAAGAAACGTCAGAGGAGGGATGAACGATGAATCAAGATAGTCAGGGGCCTCATATACCGTTGGATGCTCATTTGTGTTTTTCGTTATATGCGTGCTCGAGAGCTATTTTCCGTATGTACCGGCCGTTGCTGGACGATTTGGACTTAACCTACCCTCAATACCTGGTCCTGCTTGCACTATGGGAACATGAGACGATGTCGGTCAAAGATATTAGCGAACAATTGGTCTTGGATTCCGGTACGTTGACGCCGATGCTGAAGAGAATGGAAGCCGCGGGACTTGTCCGGCGGGAACGTTCGAAGGAAGACGAGCGGGTTCTGCATATCCGGATTACCGACAAAGGAATAGCGCTCAAAGATCAATCGATGTGCGTACCGAGGTCGCTTCTTGAAGCAAGCGGGATGACCGAAACGGAAATTGGCGTATTGAACGGAACGATCCAGAAGCTGCTATATCAAATTAATGAAAATTCGTCAGCAAAATAAGATCCCTCGCGGAAGACAGCGCAATCAGGCGCATGCGAGCCTGATTACGGCTTTGTCGACCGGAGGGATTTTATTTGTTTAAATATCAAGTTTGCGGGTACCGAGCCACTTCACCATCTCGGGATCCCGATGCGAGAAGAACAAGCTTTGTTTTGTATCTAAAGAAGCAATCAACTCCATATCCTCGCGATTTAATTCAAAATCGAAAATATGAAGGTTCTCGATAATTCTTTCTTTGCGAACCGACTTAGGGATGACAACAACTTCTCTTTGGGTTAACCAACGTAAAACCACTTGGGCAACGGATTTGTTATGCTTTGCAGCTATAGCTACTAACGCTTCATTCTGGAATAAGTTATTTTTCCCTTCCGCAAACGGGGCCCAGGATTCAATCTGAACATGATGTTCCTTCATAAATGTTGCATTCTCAACCTGTTGGTGGAATGGATGCGTCTCAACCTGGTTTACGGCAGGGACTACCTCGTTATGAAGAATCAAATCGATCAAGCGGTCCTCATGGAAGTTGCTGACGCCAATCGCCCGGACCTTACCTTCGTGATACAATTCCTCCATAGCACGCCAAGAGCCGTGAACATCTCCATAAGGCTGATGTATTAAGTACAAATCCAAATAATCCAATTGCAATCGGTTCAACGAATTTTCGAATGCTTTTTTAGTGCGTTCGTAACCGGTATCCTGAACCCAAAGCTTCGTAGTAATAAACAAGTCCTTTCTTGCCACGCCACTGCGTTTGATTCCTTTTCCGACCGCCTCTTCATTTAAATAAGAAGCCGCGGTATCAATGAGCCGGTAACCTGCAATAATAGCGTCATATACGCTTTGTTCGCATACGGAAGGATCCGGAATTTGAAAAACTCCAAAGCCGAGAATAGGCATTTCAACGCCATTGTTCAAAGTTACGGTTTGCTGCATATATTACCCTCCCATATTTTTAATCACATCGTTATTATGTACCTAATGATACAGCGATCGTTATCCCATTCATCCCAAATGTTTGCCTAATCCTCTCGCGACTACTTATTTAACAGAGAACATCTGGTCTATAATTAACTTACAGATCAATGGAACGGGGAGAATCAAATGTCTATAATCATTACGCGGCAAAATGAGCTTGCCCAAATTATTGAACGTTACGTAGAAGAAGACGGAGTTCTAAAAACAGCAATTCCATCCCTGTTTTTTATGCGGCGTTCGAATGCGACCGGTCCGAGCCATGGAGTATACAAGCCTTCATTTTGTCTAGTCGCGCAAGGGGAGAAGGACGTATGGCTGGGTAAAGACCACTTTGTCTACAGTCCTGCCGACTATCTTGTTGCATCGGTTCATTTGCCGGTTACCACCCAGGTTACGGAAGCTACTCCCGATGTCCCTTATTTAGGTCTCAGGCTTGAATTTATGCCTAGTCAAATCTTAAAGGTTCTGTATGATTCTAAACTTCAAACCGCTCCTAAAGAGAACCCTAAACGCGCTATGTTTGTCAGCCATGTGGAAACTTCGCTGCTGGATGCGGTTATCAGGCTGGCCCGTTTGCTGGATCATCCTGAAGATATTCCCTTACTTGCTTCGCTGTATACGGATGAAATTCTCTATAGAGTGCTGCAAGGGGAAAATGGAGATATTTTAAAGGGAATTGTCATGGAGGAGAGTTCAATTCATCAAATTAGAGACGTGATCGAACATATCATGAATAATTTCCATCATCCAATACGGATCGAGGAACTTGCAGAGATAGCGAACATGAGTAGTTCAACTTTCCATCGTCATTTCAAAGAGGTTACGGCCATGAGTCCTCTTCAATTTCAAAAGCAAATGAGACTGCAGGAAGCTCGAAGGCAATTACTAACCGAGTCAACGGATGCCTCTGATGTCGCCTATCGGGTTGGTTATGAAAGCATTTCGCAATTCAGCAGGGAGTATGCCAGAATGTTTGGCTCTCCGCCTATCCAGGATATTAAACGTTTCAAAGGTCAGTCGCCTATTTGACAGCCTGAATGAATCAATGCTTTTATCAGCATTGAGAGGAATAGGCAAAGATTCGGGATAAACGGGATAACGGCTTTTTGTTTACGACCTCCATAATAAGATAAAAGAATTCAGATGCTATTAGGAGGTCAAAAGTGTATCTGCGACTAAAAAGTATTTTGGTAATTAAGGGATATCGGTTATTTGTCATTTGCGTTCTCTTAATCGGTATCGGAATCTCGATTACAATGCCTTACTTAGCTCTCTATTGCACCGAGAAATTAGGGATGAGCACCGGAGCGTTTGGCGCTTTTACAGCTGTGGGTTCGTTAAGCGGGGTTATTGCGAACTCCATCATAGGCAAATACTCGGATCGTAACTTTGATCGAAAAATCATTATTTCTTTAGCCGCCACGTCGTCCGCGCTTGGTTATATTTCTTATCTCGTGTTTGATAACTTTTTGACTTTACTTATTGTCGTTAGCTTTTTCAGCGGATTAGGAGCATCGGCCATGCCCCAGATTTACGCTTATGCGCACGAATCCGCCAATGAAAGCAATTCGGATGATAAGACGTTTGCGATGTCTGCGCTGCGTTCGCTTGTATCGCTAGGATTCTTAGTGGGACCGCTATTTGGGACCATTATTTTGGAAGTCAACGGTTATAAGGGACTATTCCTCGGAACGTCCGCTATCTTTATTGTTGTTGCAACTATCGTATTTCTATTGCTTCCAAATAGAAGAGCGATTCAAAAAAAGAAAGCAAACCATACTGCCGCAACCTCAGTTGACCGAAAGAGGATATGGTATCCTTTGATCGCTTTTATTTTTCTATTTGCGGTAAATGCCGTAAACGGAATTGTGACGCCGCTATTTATAGTAAACGAGCTTCATGGTTCACATTCTGAAGTAGGGCTGGTTGTTAGTATTTGTGCCGGTTTGGAGATTCCGATCATGTTTATTTTAGGTTCATTCGGCGGAAAAGTATCGAACCATCTCTTGCTGATAGGCGCTTGTTTTATTGCCATCCTATACAACGTTGTATTAAGTGTGTCTACGGATGCCTGGCAGCTAATTCCGGCACAGCTTTTGCAAGCCATATTTGTAGCTATAGTTATGGGGAACGGATTAAGTTTTTTTACGGAGTTGCTTCCGGAATCGCCGGGTATGGCTTCGACGATCTATTACAACGGATCCATTATGGGAAGATTATTGGGGAATTTAGGCGGCGGTATTATTGCTGAATATGCAGGAATTCGAGACGTTTACTGGGTATGCCTTGCGACCGTCATTATTTCCTTTTTTGTCTTGTGGAGCAGCAGACCTATTCCAGTAAAGAGTAATTATGAAATGACGGCTAAGAAATAAGCGGATGAACTTGAATAAAAACTAATAAATCTATAGCATAAAAATCAACTATCGGGTCGCGAAGGAGGCGAGTATATGCTTTATATATTTAGCGGATTGCCCGGCGCTGGGAAGACAACCTTATCGTCAGCTTTGGCCAAGGAGTTACGCGGTGTGTATCTCCGGGTGGATGTGGTGGAGCAGGCTATGAAGGAAGCTGGAATGTTGATCGATGGACCTGAAGGTTACATGGTATGTTACGCGATGGCATCGCAGAATCTCAGGTTAGGTCTTGACGTGATAGCGGATACGGTCAATCCCATCCAAATAACGCGTGAGGCTTGGCGCCATGTGGCGGAAGCTCTTGAAATTCCGTTAGTTGAAATCGAAGTGGTCTGCTCTGACGAACGCGAACACAGGCATCGGGTCGAAACGCGTGAAGCAGATATTCCGGACTTTGCTCTACCTACGTGGGAGCAGGTCAGGAACCGTCAGTACGAACCTTGGGACCGAGATCGCATCGTCATCGATACCGCTCATCAAACGGTGGCCGAAAGCTTTAAGACATTATATGAACAGCTAAACAACAGCCGGTCAATATGACCGGCTGCTCGATTATCAAAAAGGAAACTCAATGCAATGAATGATAATCAAAATCCGGTGGCCGATTCCCGTTTAAATGATTTTCGAACATATCGATAATTTCCAGGAACCGCTCGGCTTCCCTATAAACATGATCAGCAAGCAAAGGGTGAATGATGCTTTTAATGCGACAAGCCTCAATAAGATCCCTTGCAGTCTTTTTGAAATCGCGAAGGCTGACCACGGAAACACGATTTTGATCCAAAAATTGAGTCAATAAGGGTTGGCTTTGCGACTGGGGCCTCATGGAGCTTAAATCTTGGGCCTGCCAAAGCAAGGTATCAAAATCATTGCTGAAATCCCTTGCTTGCTCCACTAATTTCCGTTCTGAAGGATCAAGTAAATGTCCTATAAATTTGGCATGGTCGGCCATGATTTTTAAGAAGAACACGTTCTCATCAATAATAGCATCATGCAGCGGTTCAAGCTGACCGTTATTGAGTTCGGCGAGACGATTTCTAAAGTAGTTGGCTTCTCTGCTGGTATGGTCCACCAAGAGGGGGAAGTTGTTTCCGCCAGGGAGCTTGCAGTTTATGATTAAACCAAGCACCTTGCGTTTAAAAACATATATATGAACGGCGGCATTATACACCTCTACATTGAATGCCCGAATGGTTTGAGGGTCAGTGTTAGCATTATATTGATCCGCCTTTGTTTCAATCTGTTCAAACACGGAGTAATATCCGTTAGCTTCTTGAATGAGCTGGGTGTCCTCGCAGCGAAATCCAAGTTTCAAGAACAGCGAATGCTCTTTCATAATTCTGGACCAGAAACGAACCTCGTCTAGCGAACGCGTTACAAATTCATTCAATTGCAACCACCCTCCCGTAATTGTCGCCTCATGAAGCTTATGTTAGGTCGGTCTTGTTCGATAACAGTCAAATACTGGAAAATAAAAAAGACTCCCAAACAACAGGAGTCTCTTTGTTCATTTTTTACTCAATCTAAAACTTATTGGGGAACTGCTTAATAATGCCTTCCGTTAGCATATCAGCCAGATGGATCATGTGCGTCTCATTTTGATCCGTAGTCGTAATATTTGCCTTCCAATCTCCCTTAATATAGCTCAGCACCATATCTGTAATATACTGAAGGTGAGTGTACAGCATATCTTGCAAGGCTTTAAACTGCCAGTTTGGATTTGCGGAGCTTAAAAATGCAGCAATATCATCCGCGTTTTTATGCCAATCAGCCTCTAACTTCTTTACTTCGTCTTGTTTGTTCGCTTTTGCAGCCGCTACAATTTTTCCTGCGATCACAATATGTTCTCTAAATAAATCAGCAAGCTTATTTCCGGCTGCTTCCCCATAGTAAGGTTTAATTGAATTGCCGATGTCTTGCTGGTTCCTCAAAAGTCGGTCCAAAACGTCCTGTTGATCTTTAAGATCCGATAGCGCGCTTACAATATAGCTTCTCGTCCATATGGTATGGTCGATCAAAAGTCTCTGCATATCCGCTTTCAATTGTACCATCTGGGGAGTTATGCATTCCGCTTTCTGTTCTTTAGCCGCCTGAGCGGATACACCTGCCGGATTCAAGGTAGTAACGAGCCCGAAGGTTAAAAGTAATGCCAGTATCCATTTCATTTTCACGTTTATCTGCTCCTTGTGCATTTTTAATCATACAACCTGTATTATTATGGATATTTTAACCGCCATTATGCACGAGGTATCTCACAAAAAATACTGCAACGCAAAAACAGCCGGCCCAATGGGCCAGCTGTTTTCTTCTAACAATTATTCAGCCGATGGAGCGGGAGCTTCACCGATGTAGGCGAGTGCATTGTAGATGAGTACGGCTGCATCCGCGCGAGTAATATCATCCGTAGGATTGAAGTTTCCATCCTGGTCAAGCTCAGCGATTTTCAGAACAAGCGCTCTTTGGATGGAACCATCGTACGAGACGGATACCTCGTCTTGGTCGTTAAACGCCACCGGAGCAATTTTAATCATCGGCAGATTGCTATGCTGCTCGATAGCAAGGATAAGCTGGTGGGTGAACTCTTCTTTGGTCCATGTTTTGTTAGGATCCAGATCATTTGGCAGGCCAATGTTATTGTTAGCCGCAATGATAAGCGCATCCGCATACCAAGCATTATCGTCTGCTTTCGGGAAATAGTCCGTAGCATGAGGCTCTTTGAAGAAACGAAGCGTATCGATGTTCAGATCAAGAGCATTAACAATAAGCTGAATACCTTGTGCTGCAGTTAGCGTTGCGTCAGGGAAATAGCGGTCCTCGCCAACGCCTTGCACCAAACCTTTATTTTGCAATGCCGTAATTTTATCCTTAGCGGGTACATTGGCAATATCCGAGAACGGATTTGTTGCCGCAAAGCTCTGTCCGGCAATGGACAGGGTAAGTACGGCTGTAGCTGCTAAAGTAACGAATTTGGATTTTTTCGTCATGCTGGAATCACCTCATCAAGTTTTTGGAACGTTCCTTCCTCATAGACGGGCTTTTCCAAAAAAGGTTGCAATGCTACTTACCTTTTTTTATAAACTTAACAATACGTTAATATGACGTGCGCGAGCAGCTTGAATGACTTATTGCAAGGCTGCCATTTCTTTGGCATAGCGCTTGCTGGCATCCAGAATATTCCGGCTTAATTCGGGATCGTTAACGGAGCGGGCTAGTAACAAAGCGCCAACCATAGAGCTTACAATGGCCATGCTTTTTTCATTGTTTTTTCCGATCATTCCCGCTATGAAGCTGAAAAATCGGGTGACCTCCAAAGTAAACGCTTCTCTAATTTCTTCCGAAGAACGGGAGATTTCGCTGGACAGCGTAGGGAGGATACAGCTGATTTCCCGTTGATCCCGATGCGTGGTGCTGAGGTAATAATCGATGACGGTTTGTAATTTGGCAGCATCTTCTTTCCGAACCGTAGCTCCTTGCAGAAGATTAATCGTCTCTTCGATGGCTTTCCGGCAAGCTTCGGCCACGAGTTGATCTTTATTCGCGAAATGGGCATAGAAACCGCCATGCGTTAAGCCGGCCCCCTTCATGATTTGAGGTACGCTGACTTCCTTGATACCCTTCTGGCGGAATTCATTGGCGGCATTTTGAACTATTTTCTCGCGGATATTTAGTTTATGGGCTTTGGTATAGGGCATTCCAATCCACACTCCCGTAAATATGATGATCTTAATATTATTATAGGGATTTTTAACGTTTATGCAATTTTAATTCGCCATTTAGTCGATATATTGACTCCATCTATATATGATGATAATAATATATTATGGTCATCATATTTAGGGTTTGGGAGGTTGTCGGAAATGGAGAGACAAATAGAAGCAGATGTTTTAGTCATTGGCTCGGGGCCGGGAGGTTATGCGGCGGCTGTACGGTCAGCGCAGCTTGGAATGAAGACAATCGTGGTTGAACGCGGCCCAATAGGCGGTATATGCACGAATGTGGGCTGTATCCCTTCCAAAGCGTTAATCGCGGAGGCGCATCGCTATCATTCGCGTAGGTTATGGAGCCGTTCCAGCTCCGTGGATTCTTTTGAGGAGGCCCAGGCTTTTAAAGAAGCGGTCGTCAACAAGCAATCAGGAGGCGTTCAATACCTCTTAAAGAGTGCCGGCGTCACGGTTCTGGAAGGTGAGGCGAGCTTTATTGATGAACATACGGCCAGGATCACACAATTGGAAACGGAGCAGGCAGTAGCTTTCAAATACGCAATCTTGGCGACGGGCTCTCGTCCGGTTGAGCTTAAGGCCATTCCCTTTGGCAGCCGTGTCTTGTCTTCGACGGAAGCTTTGTCTCTTGCCAGCATACCGGAGAGCCTGATTGTGATCGGGGGCGGTTATATCGGGGTTGAATTGGGACAGATGTACGCGAAATTCGGCAGCAAGGTCACTATTTTGGAGGGGGGACAACAAGTCTTGCCAGGGTTCGAAGCAGATCTGGTTGCTCCGGTTATGAAGCAAATGAATGCCGACGGGATGACCATCGTAACCGAAGCCACAGCTGTTAGAGCGGAGCAGGATTCGGAAGGGATTACGCTTCATTACGTCGGAAATGACGTCCGCCACTCCATTAGAGCCGATTATGCGCTGGTAACGGTCGGAAGAAGACCAAATACGGATGGAAGCCTAGGGCTCGACCGAATCGGTTTGCGGACAACAAGCAAAGGATTAATGGGGACGGATAAGCAATGCAGAACCGAAGTTCCTCATGTTTTTGCAATCGGGGATATTACCGAAGGACCGGCGCTTGCCCATAAAGCTTCTTACGAAGCTATAGTTGCAGCCGAAGCTATTGCCGGATTGCCAACCATGATAGATTACAAAGTGATCCCGCTTGTCGTGTTCTCCGGGCCGGAGCTGGCAAGCGTCGGATTAAGCGAGACGGAGTGCAAAGCAAAAGCGATTCCGACGATTGCCGGAAGGTCTTCATTTGGCATAAACGGAAGGGCCTTGGCAGTCAGAGCGCCGGAAGGCTTCGTAAAAGTGATTGCCCACGCGGAAACGGGATTGATTATGGGAGCTCAAATCGTTGGAGCAGAAGCTTCCACTCTCGTATCGGAGCTTAGCCTTGCCATCGAGATGGGAGCGACGGTTGAAGATCTGGCGTTAACTATCCATCCTCATCCTACATTAGGTGAAGTGATAATGGAGGCAGCGCAGAACGCCGTGAAGAGGTTGGCGAAAAAGTAGCATTAGAGCGTCACATAGAGAGAATAACGCGCCGGTGTGAATTCGAACGCGTGCTGCTGTGGAAATTCGGACTGGATAGCTGAATATAGGAGTACATGCGCAATAACAGCGGCAATCGGATATCATTTTCCGTTGCCGCTTTTGCTTGGAGCAAGGTTTGATGATTGTTTATAGAAATTATTCCCTGATACAATATAAGGAGGACTAAGGTTAGGAGGTACATATGAAGCAGGTAAAGATACCGGGAACCGATCTTACAAGTTCATCGCTCGCGCTGGGCGGTGTTCCTTTTGGCAGTGCGCTGAGCGAAGAGGAGTCATTTGCGCTAATGGATGCTTACGCGGGCAACGGCGGAAATATGGTTGATACGGCGGAGGTGTACGCGAACTGGCTGCCGGGCGAACCAAGCGTCAGCGAGCGTACAATCGGAAAGTGGATGAAGTCCAGAGGCAACCGCAATCAATTAATTGTAACGACAAAGGGGGCGCATCCTCGGTTATCGACGATGTTGACTTCTCGCATGTCTCCCGAGGAAATCAGAGAAGACGTTGAAGGAAGTCTGGGAAGACTGCAAGCGGACACCATCGATCTGTACTGGCTCCATCGGGATGATAATAGCCGTGATGTCGGCGAGATTGTGGAGCCTTTGAATGATCTTGTTAAGGAAGGTAAAATACGATGTTTCGGCTGCTCCAATTGGACAACGGATAGAATTCAAGAGGCGCAGCTTTATGCCGCATCGCATGGGCTGCAGCCATTTTCCGCGAACCAGCCGATGTGGAGTCTGGCTTCGGTTGATCCATCCCAATTGGAAGATCAAACGCTGGTCGTTATGGACGAGGACATGCTTGGGCTGCATCGCCGGACTGGTCTGGCTGCCATTCCGTATTCGTCGCAGGCGCAAGGATTATTCAGCAAGCTTGCCGCTGGTCGGCTAAACTTTGACAACGATAGTGTTGCGCCGAAGTATCGATCGGAACATAATCGGAAGAAATTAGAGCGGATCCGTACTCTCGCAGAAGAGAAAGGCATTTCCGTCAGCCAAGTCGTTCTAGGCTATATGCTGTCACAGCCGTTTCCGACTATCCCGATCATTGGCTGCCATACTCATGATCAGCTTGAGGATTCTTTAAAAGCCGATGAGATTCGGTTTACCGAAGCGGATTTGGCTTATCTGACTTTACAGGATTAGAAGATAGAAAAAACCGCCAAGCTTTGGCGGTTTTTTTATGCCCGGCTATTCCGTCCTGTTTTTACGAAACTCTTTTGGCGTAAGCTTGAGATCCTTCTTAAAAGCCTGGATAAAATGGTTCACTTGATTGAAGCCAACTCTGCTGGCTATTTCGGTTATCGTATATTCCGTCGACTGCAGCAGCTCGCAGCTTTTGTTAATCCGGTACTTAACCAAGTAGGAGTAAGGAGTCATGCGGATGCTGGTTTTAAAGCTGCGCGTACACTCCGACACGCTTAAATGAGCGGCATCGGCAATTTCCTTCAACGTTATCGGATTCGAATAGTTCTGATGGATAAAGCTTAGCATTAATTGCAGCCTCTCTTGCTTCAGCCGGTTATGCTTAGAGGATTCCTCCGACGGCAGGGAGATATTCGAGATCAGAATCAACCATAACTGAACGGTTTTAATCGAAATCTCATACTGCCATCCCCAGCTTTTTTTGATCTCGAATTCCTTTTTCATGGACCAGAGAATGTTCAAGATTTGCTTTTGCCATTCCGTATCGCCTTTAATCTCGAAGGACAATAGATAGGAGTTGGTAAACGGAAGGACATAGTTTTTTTCCATGGCACTGTCGGAATAGAAGGCAAGCAGCTTCTCCGGGAAGTTAAAGCTGACATATTCGCCTTCAGCGGTCAGGTCAGTCACGATGTGAAGGACGCTTTTGTTGATGAAAATAGCCTGGCCCGTATGCAAACGATAGTCGATTCCGTTAATCTGGATCGTTAAATTCCCTTTGGTCGCTAACGTAATCTGCAATTCTTCATGCCAATGCAGATCGTTAAAGCCTCTGCCTTCGGGAATCGAGCGATGGATCGTATGCGTGTACATGATGTACGGAAAGGTCTCGTCCGGAAATCGTATAGCCTCGTATAGTTGCTTCCCCACAGTCATGCTCCTTTGTTGACGATATTTCAATATAAATGAAAGATATTATTGCACAAATCAAACATCCGTGATGATATTATTATATCCAGCTTAGGCTTACCCTTACAATTCCCGTGCACGGGCAATTGTCTATTTGCTTGGAGGAACCATGCTTAAATTAAAGAAAGCTTCTTTACCGTCTCATCCGTTTGTTTTGTTATTTATCAGTATTTTGTCAGTTTCGGTTTCATCGATCCTCATTAAATTCTCGGATACGCCAACTTCCGTGGCGGGGATGTACCGGTTGTTTATTACGGTTATCATCATGCTGCCTTTTGTGCCTTGGAGGCAGCTTCGCTCTTTAAAGCTGAATATGAAAGACTGGAGTATCGTGGTCCTGGCCGGAATATTATTAGGCCTTCATTTTTTGTTCTGGATGGAATCCCTGGTGCATACCTCGGTCGCAAGCTCCATGGTCATTCTGGCCTTGCAGCCGTTATTTGTCATGATCGGTTCATACTTATTGTTTAAAGAGCAGGCTAATGTGCTTACAATAGCTTGCTTGGTTGCAGCTCTCTTTGGTTCCATCCTTATCGCATGGGGAGACATAGGCGTATCGAGAGAAGCGTTAATTGGTGACGGTTTATCGTTAATCGGCACGTTAGCCGTGTCCGGTTACTTGCTCGCGGGACAGAAAGTAAGCAGCAAAATCGATGCCAATGTCTACAGCATTATCGTTTTTTTCATCGGCGGCGTTGTTTTGCTTATCAATAATTTGCTGAACGGCTATTCTTTCACGGACTATAACTCGTCCGATTGGATCTACTTCTTGCTGCTTTCGATTATCCCGACTATTTTTGGGCAATTTTTATTTAATGTGCTATTAAAATCCATCGGCGCCACTACCGTCTCGGTAGGTATTATTGGCGAGCCGGTTCTTGCTATTATTCTCGCGTACCTGCTATTGGGAGAAAACATTTCTTTATTTCAGCTTGCAGGCGGCATGATCACATTATTCGGCATGGGCATGTACTTCTGGGCAAAATCATTCATCGGAGGGCGGAAAGTCGGCAACCATGGATGAGCTAAGGAGCTATAACCTTTAACGATACATTTAAAGATCAGAATTCGCCTGAACAGATGAAGGCATATATGGAACGGGCCTTTGATGTGGAGAAGCTGGATAAGGAATGGTCCAATCCGTCTTCGGAATTTTATTTCATTGTTTGCGATGAAGAAGCTGCCGGCTATTTAAAGGTAAACGCAGATGATGCCCAAACGGAAGCGATGGGGGACGAATCATTTGAGATCGAAAGGATTTATATTCGTTCCGGCTTCCAGAGAAAAGGGCTCGGCAAGCATCTTTTTGACAAGGCATTGGAAATCGCTATCGGCCGTAACAAAAGAAGATTATATAATGAGCAAGACGTTGACATAACCTCTATTCACCAGAGCGGCTAATCAGAATGAATGATTAGCTGCTTTTTTGTTGCATTTCCCTCAACAAAATGTATAGGCACGAGTACCATAAACCGGCATATAGTAGTAAGGCATCAAGTTTTAAAGGCGCTTTCATGGCGCAAATTGGTGAAAAACGAGGTGGAAACATGCAAAATAGCAGGATTGCGTATTTCTCGGCGGAGTTTGGACTTGATGAATCCTTACCGATTTATTCGGGTGGTCTTGGCATACTGGCTGGCGACCATATCAAGGCGGCAGCAGACTTGAATATTCCCCTTACGGGCGTAGGCATATTTTACGGTAAAGGTTATTTTCAGCAGCATATTGACGAAGGCGGTTCGCAGCATCATTGGTATCCCGAAGTCGATCTGGAAGCGAGTGTTTACCCGGTTGAGCTTGTGCGGGACGACAACGGTCGTCCTATCCTTACCGAGATTCCGCTGGAGGGCAGAAAGATCTATGCAAAAGCGTTTTCCGTGCAGGTGGGCTCTGTCACCCTATACCTGCTCAATACAGATGTTGAATCAAACAGCGAAGCGGACCGCCGCTTGACTGACACGCTGTATCCCGGCGCACAGGATATTCGCATAAGCCAGGAGATTCTCCTCGGCATTGGCGGTACGAGATTGCTTACCGCGCTTGGCATTCATCCCGAAGTCTGGCATATGAACGAAGGGCATTGCGCATTCCTGACCCTGGAGCGCATCCGCATGCTGTCCGCTGAAGGGGTACCTTTCGAGACGGCACTTGAAGTCGTCAAGGCAAGTACCGTCTTCACGACGCATACACCGGTTCCGGCGGGGCATGATGTTTTCTCCGTCGAGATGATGGACCGTTATTTCGGCGACTATTACTGGCAGCTTGGAGCCGACAGGGAGCGGGTATTATCGCTCGGCAGTATGAATGGCGTGTTTAACATGACGCGCCTTGCCGTCAGCGCGTCGTCGAAAGTGAACGGAGTAAGCAAGCTGCACGGTGAAGTTACCCGGGAAATGTTCCACCGCTGGATGCCGTATATTCCGGCAAAGGATATTCCCGTCGATTCGGTTACGAACGGCATCCACACGGGAACATGGCTGGCCTCCAGCCTAAAAGAACTGTTCGACCGGCATCTCCCGTCCGAATGGTCCCTGAAAGCAGCGGAGCCCGAGGCATGGGCTGCTGTTCGGGAGATTCCGAATATCGAGCTGTGGGAGGAGCATCAGCGGGCGAAAGCCAAGATGCTGCAAGCTTTTGGACTGCCGATCTCTCCTTCGGACGGAGTACCGTTAATCATCGGTTTCGCGAGACGGTTTGCCACGTATAAGCGGGCGCTGCTTATCTTTAACGACCCGGAGCGGATCGCACGCATCCTGGGCAATCCTAATCGTCCAGTGGTTCTCGTGTTCGCAGGCAAGGCACATCCCTCGGATGGACCGGGGCAGGATTTGATCCGCAAAATCGTAGAGCTGTCTCAGGATGAAAGGTTCAAAAACCGTGTTTACATGATTGAGAACTACGCGATGGATAAGGCAAAGCTGCTTGTTCAAGGCGTGGACGTATGGCTCAATACGCCGCTCAAGCCAATGGAAGCCAGCGGTACAAGCGGGCAAAAGGCCGCCTTGAACGGCGTGCTTAACTGCAGCGTATTGGACGGCTGGTGGGTGGAAGGCTACAACGGGCGAAACGGCTGGGCGATCGAGAGCACGATCGATGGCGATCCTTGGCTGCAGGCTAAGCAGGATACCGAATCGCTTTACCGGCTGCTCGAGGAAGAGATTATTCCGCTGTACTACAAGCGGGGGGATCGGAATGTCCCCGCGGAATGGATCAGCCTAATGAAGGAATCGATCTGCTCGCTTGCGCCGGTCTACAACACCCACAGAATGGTAACCGATTATTGGAACAAGATGTACGTGCCAACAAGCGCGAGAGGGAAGCGGTACGCTGCGGATAACTATGAGGTTGCGTCCAGGGTTGCCGCCTACAAGCAATTCATTCGCAGCAATTGGTCGGCCGTCCAGGTCAGGAACGTGGATATTCAAGAAGACAATGGCAGCAGGAACGGGACGAAAAAATTCAGCGCCGAAATTCAACTAGGCACCATATGGCGCGGGGACGTGCGTGTGGAAGCGGTTGGCTCCGATGGCCATCGCGGTATCTGGAAGGTGAAGCTGGAACCGGTACAACAGCAGGAGAAGGGTTTATACGTCTTTGAGGGAGCTTCCGCAGACATCCCGACAGACAACATCTGGAAGGCTGACGTCAACGTGCGGGTTACTCCAATCAGCCCGGATTTCGCTAACGAATTCGAGCTGGAGCTGGCTGCTTGGGGGGAATAGCCAGGAGATAATATAAATAACGCAAAAATCCGGATCTCCAGGGATCCGGATTTTTGCGTGTTCTCAACCATTAAAGTGAAATCCATAGAGGTTTTCGATATCATTAGATATAAGACAGGTTTACCAGATTGAATGAGGGAGGGAGCGTTATTTATGGAACAAGAGGATAGGAACCAAAAGGATAAAGTGGTCGAGC
The DNA here is from genome assembly GCF_000023585.1 of Paenibacillus sp. JDR-2. NCBI lineage: Bacteria > Bacillati > Bacillota > Bacilli > Caryophanales > Paenibacillaceae > Paenibacillus > Paenibacillus sp. JDR-2. The sequence goes on from NC_012914.1 coordinate 1,374,158, forward strand.
AATTTTCGCGTAGTAGGTCCGAGTATGTGTCGAGCGAGGCTCATGCCAGAGGGGATGATCTGGACCTCCTGCTAACATGGCTGCAGCCCGAAAGCCATCACAAAGCTTTGGACATTGCAACGGGCGGAGGACATGTGGCGAAGAAGTTATCCTCTTTTGTGAATACCGTATTTGCCGCTGATCTAACGAGGCCTATGCTGGAGACCGCTCGTCAATTTATTCAGCCCGATCGTGAAAATGTTGAATTTGTTGTCTCGGATGCGGAGAACCTTCCGTTTCTAGACCAGACCTTCGATATCGTGACATGCCGGATTGCCGCGCATCATTTTCCGAATCCGGAGCAGTTTGTGCGGGAGGCTGCGCGAGTATTAAAGCAGGGCGGGAAATTTTTACTCATTGATAATGTCGTTCCCGAAGATAAATCCATCGATACATACGTCAACCAGATAGAGCTGCTAAGGGATGAGAGCCATTACAGATGCCATTCGGTAAGCGAATGGGAGCGGTGGCTGCTTGGAGCGGGATTAAAAATCTCAAATAACCGGATTCGCAAAAAGAGCTTCGATTATCCGAAATGGGTAAGAAGAACAACCCGAAGCGAGGATCAAGTGAAAGAGGTTGCTACCTTTATCCTTAATGGCGGCGGCGATGCTCAGGAATATATCGGACTGAAGCTGGAGGGTGGGGAGATTCAATCCATTACGATTGATGAGTGGATGGTATTGGCTGTTTTGGAATAGGGTAGGGACAACAGTTGCTTTTCCGTTATAATATTATCCAGGCAAACGGAGTAAAAACTTCATTCCTCGAGGTGACGAAGTCATGTTGGATACTAGCAATTATCTCAAACCTTGGATTGTAAACCGGGCGGATCCATATGTGCTCAAGCATACGGATGGTCTTTATTACTTTACCGCTTCCGTACCGGAGTATGACCGGCTTGTGCTGCGCAAAGCCGCTACGCTGGAGGGGCTTGCTCAAGCGCAGGAAACGGTCATTTGGCGGAAGCATGAAACAGGCGAGATGAGCAACCATATTTGGGCGCCCGAGCTTCATTTTATCGATGGCAAGTGGTACGTCTATTTCGCGGCAGGCACGGCGGAGGATCAATGGGCGATTCGACCGTATGTGCTGGAGTGCTGCGATGAAGATCCCATTACGGGCACATGGGTGGAAAAAGGCAAAATCGAGTTGGACTTTGAAAGCTTCTCCCTGGATGCGACAACATTCCAGCATAACGGGGAACGGTATCTGATCTGGGCGCAATATAAAGAATCCGACAGCAATCTGTACATAGCCAAGATGGCTAACCCGTGGACGATTATGGGACCGCAAATGTTGATCTCCACACCGGAATATGACTGGGAGATTCAAGGCTACCGGGTGAACGAAGGGCCTGCCGTATTGCTGCGCAATGGGCGAATATTTGTGGCCTTTTCCGCAAGCGCAACCGATCACCGGTATTGCATGGGCCTATTGGAAGCTTCTCTGAAAGCGGATTTGCTCGACCCGGGCAGTTGGATCAAGCATCCCGAGCCTGTGTTCGAGACCAATGAGGAGACGGAAAATTACGGGCCGGGGCATAACAGCTTTACCGTTAGCGAGGACGGCGCGACCGATCTTATGGTGTATCATGCGAGACCTTATAAAGAGCTTATCGGCAGTCCGCTTTCCGATCCTAACCGCCATGCCCGCATCCAGGCATTCACTTGGAAGGAAGACGGGACGCCTGACTTCGGGGTGCCGGGGAAATAATGCGAAAAAGACGTATGGGACTCCCATACGTCTTTTTATTTAACCCTTGTAATCGATATTAATATCGTAGCTGTTCATCTCGATGGAAATTTCGCTTCTTGTCTCGAAGTTGATGCTCTTTAGCCAGGTTGTATCGAATTTATCAACGGTCTCGATTCTAAGAGTCTCATACTTTTTCTTCGCTTTATCGATTTCCTTGGCCAGCCAGTACAGGTAAACAAAGCTGACGATAAAAACGGCTAACAGGAAGACAAGGAAGGAACTGTTCATGATGCTCTCATACAAACTTGCAAAGCTGCCGTGAATGGTGCCGATATTACGGAAGTAGACAATGCCAAACATTAAAAAACAAAACAAGCATAGCAGTGCACAAAAAGCAGCTCTTGATTTGTACGTTTCCCACTTTCTCTTACGGTCGATGAGTGTGTCGAATGTTTTCCTTGCATCGTTTGGTATGAGTTCACGCCAAGCTATGCCAGCCCCCTCCCTTCAAACTTACCTGTCCAATACATGTTATGCCTGTACGCATAAAGCAATGTCTGCCGGCAAACAACTAATAAGAAAAAATTGGATGAAGGAAGGAGATTGACCGATGATCACGCCGATTAAAGTAAGAGACGTGAAGGACATTGAACAAATCAACCATATCGTATCCCGTTACGACTTCGATATCTGGATTCACGGCAAAAGCGGGATGGCCGACGCCAAGTCGATTCTTGGCTTGTTTGTACTAAAGCTGAACGAGCCGTTAACGCTTGTCATCCCGGATGACGTGAACTATAAGAAACTTTTCAAAGAGCTGGAGCCGTTTCTCGTGATTGGTTAGAAAGACCGGTACGCGCAGCAGCATTCCTCAACAATTTAATACAACCCCATAAAGTTTGCTTTTACCCCCGTGCAATCCAAAATCGGGTCGTTTAGTATGGAGGTAGGCTTATTACAGGCGGACACGATATAATGGTCGCATTGCAACATAGATCATGGGGAAGGGTGAGCGGATGCTGCGTGTGTTAATCGTAGATGACGAGTTCGAGATTCGCGAAGGTTTACGTAACCGCTTTCCGTGGAGCACGTTTGGTTTCGAAGAGGTGCTGGTCGCCGATGACGGCGATACGGCGCTTATGCTGGCGAAGGATGTACGTCCGGACCTCATTGTAACGGATATAAAAATGAACCGCATGTCCGGGCTGGAATTTCTGAACGCCGTGCAGCCGATTAAGGATTATCATCCCGAAGCCATTGTGGTGAGCGGTTATGACGACTTTGATCTGGTGAAGCAGGCGATGAAGACCGGAGCGATTGATTATATTCTTAAACCAATCAATATAAGCGAGCTGGAGCAAATTGTTCGCAAAGCGGTCGAAAATATTCAGCGGAAGCGGCTCGAGCAGCATAATGAGCAGCAGCTGATCAACCAGGTGAAGTTCGCGATTCCGAAAATGCGCGAAGAGCTGCTTCGGGAGATGGTGGAGCAGGAGCATGACCCGTATAAGGAAACAAGACGGCGCCACCGGTTGACGACGTTAAACATGGAATGGATTACAGTCGAGCATATGACGGTAATGGTCATTGTCGCCGATGATCTGAAAGCCATTGAGAACCGGCGCGGGCAGGAGAAGGACCTGATTCTGTTCGGGATCGGCAATGTCGTGAATCAGACGCTGGAGGAGGATTATCCTTACCCGTACGCGATCTGCATGGACAGCTTGGGCAGATGGCTTGTTCTGTTAAGCTGCCTGCGTTCGGAGCAGGCAGAGCTGACTAGCGGAATCGCGCATCTGTGCATTAAGCGAATCAATGATTTCGTGAAGGTGAAGGCAAGCGTTGGACTCCGGACGAACCCTTGCACCTTCGAGCATCTGCACGAGATGTATACGGAAGCGCTTAGCGTTCTCGAGCAGAAGGCCGTCTATGGCGGCAACCGCGTATTTACGCTGCAAGGCGGATTTGAAGAAAGCGAGCATGCCGATTTGAAGCTGGCAGAGCCGGAAGAAGTATTGGATCTGGTCAAGTTCGGATCGGATGAAGATATAGCGGCAGCGATGGAACGGTTCGAATTAATGGTACAGGCGTGGCAGCTTACGCAGCTGCGGGATATTCAGCAAAATATTTTCGAGTGGCTGTTCGAGATTTTCAGGAAAGCCGCCGCCGCCGGTATTCCGAATAAAAAATGGGGCAGCAATCCCATCGCGCTTTGGGAGCAGCTGGAGCAATACGATACGCTGCAGTCGCTCAGGGAGCAGGCCGAACGATGCCTGAAGGAAATCGCCGCCGATTTCCGGAGTCTCTCCGCTACGCCAAGCCAGATCATATGCGAAGCGGAAAAAATATTGCAGCGGGATTACGCGGAAAGCTTAACGCTTCAAAGCGTGGCAAGCGCCGTGCACGTTACTCCCGTATGGTTAAGCAAGCTGTTCAAGAAGGAGAAGCGGCAGACGTTCCTTGAATATTTGACCGATATCCGGATCGAGAAGGCGAAGGAGATGCTTGGCGACATCCAGTACAAGGTGTACCAAATCTCCTATCAGGTCGGCTATAAAGACCCGGTTCATTTCTCGAAGCTGTTCAAAAAGCAGGTTGGCTGCACGCCCAAAGAATACCGCAGACAGCGCGGCATTATAGACGAGTAACGCATAAAGGCAGTATCCAAGGTGAATAACGCTTTCCCTTTGGAACTGCCTTTTGCTGTATCCGAATGAAATTAAGACTTGATGCCAACCGTTACGATTTTAAAGCCTTCCACGGGAATCTTGCTGCCCTCCGTCTCGCTTGCGGCATCTTCCATAATGCTGCTTAAGTAGGTTTCCGCAGCCGAATTCGGCTGGACGGCAAGCGTTGTTGGCTCACCCGACAGATTGTACCAGCGGGCCATCAGGTCACCGCGCTCCTCGTTGATCTTCAGACTGGAGAAAGCAAGGCCGTCTCCGTTCCAGGCGAGGAATTGCTCCGAGAGAGGAAGCTCGCCCTCCTGCAAGCGTGCGCCAACCGTCGTTAGCGGTACCGGGAACCGGTAAGCTTCGCGGTAGGCGTCAAAACGCTCGTTCTCGCCGCCGTAAGGGATGATCATCCATTCGGCGACATTGGCGCCAAGGCATTGCGCATCCGGAGTATGGAACACGCCCCAGTCACCCAGTTCTCCAACGCAGCGGAGCAGCGTCAGAGCAATCGTGTTACGGCCATCCTGCAGGACTTCGTATTCGTTCAAGCCCTTGCCCGCAGCGGTCAGTCCTCTCTCTTTATCGTGAACGTCGATAAACGTCTGCAAATGCTGACAGTTGCTCGGATTCTCCCATACCGCGGACGGCACCGTCTGGCGCTCGGCAACTTCGAAGATCGAATCGGCAAAATGTGTAGAGCCTTCGGCATCGGAAGGCATAAGTACCCGCAGCCGGTGATCCCTGGATCCGTTGTTGATTGTGGCATGGACGCGTACGCCTTTGCCGTTGCGATCCAGACTAAGCTTGGTGACGATAACAAGCGGGGCCAGCTCGGCGGAACGTCCTGCCTTCCGGTTGCGGAATTCAACCATTGTGCCGATCTCTTGGGCCAACCGTTCGTCAGCGCTTGCCGGGATGGCGAGCGAATGAGTGATTTCGATCGACGCGCGATACGGAGTGTCTAGGGCGACGCGAATAGCGGCTTTGAGACCTTTCGTTGTAATAGCTTTATCGCCAATAGGCTGTTTGAAAATATATTCGTTGCCGATATCGCCTACGTTCTCGTAAACGCCAAGTCCGTTGAAGGTGTGGCCGCTGGCCTTGTGATAGACGGCATAGCTCCCGTCATCTTCTACGGTCAGCTTCAGGTGGCGGTTCTCGATAACGCGGCTGCCGCTAAGAAGAGTCTTCTCTTCATTCGAACCAGCTTTGCCTGCATCGGTGCCGCCAAGGCTTGGAATCCAGGCGAACGTCTGATACCCGAGCTGGGGCAGCTTCTCCGCTTCAAAGGTTAAACGAACGGCGCGAGCCATATAAGGCTGGCGGAATTTATCGCCGGGCAGCTCGTAACCGAAGCGTACACCAAGATCTAGAGCGGTATGAGGGATGGCTGCTCCATCTGCATGAACGAGATAGCCTTCGCCAAACGTACGTGCTTTTAACTCAGCGGCAATCGCTACGGGATCCTCGCTTTGGTCGAAGAACCGGTGGGCGAATTCCAGCTCCAGCGTTACAACGGATGAGCCTTCGTAGCCGCTTGTATTAAAAACGGCAAAAGGCACGGCATCCGCACTGTACGCTGCGAAGGAGGAGGTATTGATCTTGGAGCTGATGAACCGGACGCTTTCTTCCGTCAGCCGTTTGCCAACTTCCATGCTTTTGGCGAAGCGCGTCTTCATCTCGTCGTAGACCTCATCCACGCTGCAGCCGCAGATGCTGTCATGAGGATGGTTCTGCATCAAGGTTTTCCAGGCATATTGCATCAGGCCATGCGGGTAAGGCTTGCCGAGCTGATGCGCGGCCGCGGCAAGCGGTTCGGCTACTTTTTCGAGCAGCGTCTGATTTTGCTGATTCAGCTGCTTAATATAGACGCGGGCGGACGCGGTGTTTACGAGGGAGTACCAGCCGTCGGTCTGCTGACCTCGAAGCTCGCCGCGCGTGACGCTAAGCGTATCCGGCCGCTCGGTCTCAACCGCCTGTACGTAATCGTCGAAATTGGAATGAACAAATTCATAATCCGGGAACAGCTCCCGCGCCACGCGCAGCGCTTCGGATAGATTGGTCTGTACCGGCTGATGGTCGCAGCCGTTCATCAGAAGCAAATGCCGGGTGGACGCGAACTGCTCGGCACGAGCCAGACGATGCTCCCAATAAGGCTTGGCTTGATCCGGATCAACCGGAATTTCCATGCCGTTGTTATACCAGTTGGCAAACAGGATACCAAGCACGCTGGAGCCGTCAGGCGACTGCCAGACCAGCTCGGAGAACGGCGATTCCAGTCCCGAGTCGTCTACCCGGTTATTAAATCCGGTCGCTTTGACGCCCCGGCCAAAGACAGCCGTATCAATGCCGGCCTGCTTCAGAAGCTGCGCGGCCTGACCCATATTGCCGAAGGAATCGGGGAAATAGCCAAGCTTCGAGATCGGCCCGAATTTTGCCGCGTCGCGGTGACCGATTTGCAGGTTGCGCACATTCGCTTCGCTGCTCGTCAGAAATTCGTCCTGCAGAATATACCAAGGGCCAAGAGAGAGCTTGCCCTCATCGCATAGCTTCTGGATTTGCTCCCGTTTCTCCGGGTACACTTGCAAATAATCGTCGAGAACAATCGTCTGCCCGTCAAGATAAAAGCTTCGGAATTCCGGATCGGATTCGAAGGTTTGGAGCAGCGTATCCATCGTCTCGATCAGCTTGACGTGATGGGCTTCATACGGCATATACCATTCCCGGTCCCAGTGGGTATGAGAGATGACATGAACAATGCGCTTGGAAGACGGCATGATGGTTCCTCTTTTCTCTTTTTCATAGAAGGTTAGTCATTACGCAACTAGTGTAAAGAATCGGGTATGCCGTCACAATGAGGAAAAAGCAAACTTTAAGGGGGAATGTTATCGTCCCTACAAGAAAGGCAGGTTAACCGTATGAGAAAAGTTTCGTTTCGGCTGGCGTCGTCCTTCCGCAATCGTATGATTTTTATCTTTTTGCTGATCATCATTGTCCCGTTCCTGCTCTTCGCCTACTATTCCCATATCAAGTCGATTGAGGGGATATCCGAGACGAATACAAAGATGACGATGAGCTATCTGCTTCAGGCGAAGAAGAACTTCGAAATCTATTTAAATAATTTGAATGAACAGGTCAACGAGGTTATCGGCAATAAAAGCATCCAGGACTTACTATACAAGGAGCCCGTTGACGAGCAGGATGAGGAATCGTTTGCGGTTAATATGCTGACGGCTCTCTATCATGCCACGCCGGTTATTGATGCCTTCCGGGTAAAGGTGTATCCGATAAATCCAACGAAGTACCCTTCGTATATGCGGTCTATCGATGAATCCGTGAGAATTGGCGACCAGTATTGGTTCCAGCGTTCAAAAGCAACGGTAGAGCCGACCTGGTACCTGACCATGCCGAAGCAGGGGAAATACGCAAAGCCGCTGCTCACTTACGTGAAACGATTTACCGGATTGTATGATTCCAAGCAGCGGGGGCTTATTGCAACGGATCTGTCCGACGATTTCCTGGAGCGGTATTTCTCCCCGTCGGATCAGCTCAAGGATCAGAAGCTGCTGCTGGTGAACGATAAAGGCATTGTGCATTACGATTCGGCCGTCAATGAATGGACCGGTCAGCCGTTCCCCTCGGAGTCTTTCATCAGCTATATGAAAAAAAGCGACGCCGGCTCGCAGTCTATCGCTATCGGCGGGCAAACCTACCTGGCAACCTACGTGACGATGGCCAACCATCCGTGGACGATTGTCAGTTTAACTCCGCTGAAAGAGCTGACCGGTGCCATGGATGAAATTAACCGTGTCCTTATTATTTTTCTGATCGTGTATTTGTTGTGCTGCTTCAGTGTGGTCATCTATCTGACCGTAACGTATACGCAGCCGATTGCCCATCTTGTCCGCCTGATGCGCAAGCTGGAAGCGGATAATCTCCATTATTTATCGCCATGGTCCTCCCGCAAGGATGAGGTTGGCTGGCTGTACCGGAGCGTAGGCAATATGGTGCACCGGATTGACGGGCTTGTGAAGGAGGCTGCGCGTTCGGAACGCAACAAGAAGGCGCTGGAATTCCAGGTGCTCAGCCATCAGATCAATCCGCATTTCCTGTACAACACGCTCGAGTCGATCCGGTGGAAGGCGGAAAATCACGGCCGGAGCGATATAAGCGAGATGGTATCGGCGCTTGGCAATCTGCTTCGCCTCAGTCTTAACCAAGGGAAAGAGATCACCACGCTGAAGCGGGAATTCGATCAGGTGAAAGCCTACGTGGCGATTGAGCAGGCACGGATGGGCAAGACTGTCCGGATCATGTACGCTTGCGATGAGGAAACGCTGGAGCTTCCGTTCCTTCGGCTGCTCTTGCAGCCTCTTGTGGAGAATGCGATCCAGCATAGCGTGAGGGATAACTTCGACAAAGGGAAAATCATGATTGCCGCAAGGCAAGAAGTGGATGATATTGTTATTGATATCGCCGATAATGGGAAAGGTATTCCGCAGCATGTCCTCGACCAGCTTGAGCAGGCGGAGGAACCGTCAGGCGGCAAGTTCTCGCCATCGCGCAGAGGCGTGGGACTGCGTAACGTGAATGACCGGTTGCAGCTGTATTTTGGCGAGGCTTATAAGCTGAAGATTGTGACGGGACCGGAGATCGGAACCAAAATTACGTTAAGGCATCCGGTGCTGAAGGAAGGCCAAGAGCTGGATTCGACCTTTGAGTGAGTAAAAGAGGAGTACGGTTCCATGTCATGCTGCTATAAAAGGAGGAGTATCAATTGAATAACAGACGTTACGTTATTGGAGGTTTACTCCTGACGCTTACTCTGGTTCTTGCTGCCTGCTCCGGCTATACACCAGAGTCTTCCGCTAAGTCTCCGGAGCCAACTCCCGTTACGCTCAGGCTGCTTACTTGGGCGGATGACCGTTACCAGCAGCTGTACGATATGTTCCATAAGAAGTATCCCTGGATTACGATTGAGCCGGTTAAGGTAGAAGCGAACGAGAAGGACATTACGGCGAAAATAAAAGAGCTGCAGAAGGCCGGAACACCTGCCGACCTAGCTTGGATTGACGGAGATCTGCTCGCCTATGAGGAAAAAGGGCTGTTGGAAAATTTGAAGCCTTATATGGATAAAGACTCCTCCTTCCAGGATAAAGTGCTTCCCGAAGGCTACTTCGATACGATGAATTTCCGCGGGCGCAGATTAGCGGTGCCATTCGTTGACGTGCCGATGTGGATTGTCGTAAACAAGGATTTACTGGCCAAGCATGGAGTGGAAATGCCGCCAAACAGCTGGACCTTTGATGACTTCCGCTCCATTGCGAAGCAGGTGACCGACCCTGCGCAAGGCGAATACGGACTTACGACCAGCAATGAATTCGTCATGCGCCTGCTCCCGCTTAAGGCGGCGGCCGACGGCCATGCGGCAAATCTGGCTTATTTGAACGAAGGCATGACGCAAAGCCTGCTCGATACGCCGGCCGTTCTGGACGATGTGCGATGGCTGGCCGATTTTGTGAGGGAAGACGGCTCCATGCTCTCGTGGTCCAAGGCCAAGGAGCAGCATGATATCGCGCGCAATTTCATGAATGGCAAGACGGCCTTCGAAGTCGGAGGCGACTGGCTGCTGCCGCGTCTGAAGCGGGATGCGAAATTTAACTGGGACATTATGCCCTTTCCGCGCGGGAAGCTAAACCAGTATTCCTTCCACATCTACGGACCGCTGGCTCTGCTCAGCGGATCGGAGCATAAGGACGAAGCGTACAAATGGATCAGCTTCCAGTTCGAGCTGGAAGCGCAGAAATGGAAGATCGACGAAGGCGCCAACGCTTCCGTTATTGATCCGGAGCTGACCGATTATATCGACAAAGCTCCGATCTGGCAGGGCCGTAATATCGAAGCGGTCAAGATGACCAAAGACAACGGCCTTGTCCTTCCTGGCGCGACCATCCCCGGCTTCTCCGAATACAACTGGGTCAACATGATCAACGAGATCGTGTTCAACGGTTACGATATCGAGCATCTGATTCCGGAGACTGTAAGCTGGAACAAGGAAACACTGCAGCTTCGCGAGCAGTGGAAACAGCAAACGGTTCAATAGTATAAACGGACACCGGAAAGCATAACAAGCTGGCTTCGGTACTCAGCCGGAGCCAGCTTGTTCAGTTTGCGTTTTCAATGGCGTTATCGTATAAAACCACAATGCTTTGCATTGAAAAATGCATATACGTTTTTTTCGTTACGTGCGACTATCGGAATAGATGCTTTCCTTCCATGATAAAACCATTGCGTTCAACTTCTTTCCATTTGATATAATCAAATTGAAAATGAAAGCGATTCCTTTATTGCCTCATGCAAGTTTTATCTTAAACGCCCGGATTCATTTCATCACTTCAGCGGAGGCGCCCATGTACAAAAGAATGATTGCATACACGTTAAAATACCGCCTGAGCTATATGATGATCGTAACGAATATTTGCATTGCGATTCTTCCCCTTTCCGTGCTTGGGACAATCGGCAGCATTGCTTACATGCATACGCTAAAGCAAAATGCGCTGGACAATATGGAGCAGTTCGTCAGCCTAACGAATAGCCGCTTCGACGATTATTTGAAGCGCATCGATCAACTATCCAAAGCAGTCTTCTATAATCCCAACATTCAGCAAATCGCGATCTCGGACACGCCTTGGCAGGAATCCCAATCGCAGTTGAAAAATATGAGCTCCTATATGTCCATCGATCCGACGATAAAGTCCATTGGTCTGATTGATATCAAAGGCTCAAACCTGGTGGCTACGGGCCAGGTATTGCGCAAAGAACTGGCGTTTCTATTGGCCAAAAACGAAATGAACGCGATCAGCCCCAAAATTCAAATTTCTCCCCCAATCGAAGGGACGGATAAGAAGCAGGGTCTGCTCGCCTATAGGCAGGTAAAATCCATTTACTCGAAACAGTATCTGCAGGATATTTATGTCGGCGTTATTTTGCTGGACATTCAGTGGATTCAGAACATTCTGCAGACGGGCAGCATGGGCGGAAAAGCGGATCTGTTTATCGTCAATGGGGAGGGGGATCTGATCGGTTCCTCTTCGGACCGAATGGATTATGAACAAATCCGGTCCGTTGTCTTGCGGCAGCCCGTCGACAGCGTGGCGGATATCCGCTTGGACGGAGAAAGCTACCTGTATCAATCGCTTCCGATCGAAAGCTTGAATTGGAAGTTTATCGCGTTAATCGAGAAGGACAAGCTGTTTGAAAAGGCAAACTTCATTCAACTGACGGTACTAGTTGTGGTTGCCATCGCGATCCTAGTCGTTGCGGCAGCGGCCGTCTCGTTTAACGTCCGGCTCACCCATCCCATTACCCGGCTGGTGGATGCGTTCGACAGCGCGGCAAGCGGTAATCTGGACGTCAAACTCAAATTCACCTATAAAAACGAGATAACGGTCATACAGAACCACTTTAACCATATGCTCCAGCAGATCAAGAAGCTGACGGTGAACCTTCTTCAATCGCAGCAGCAGCTGCATCAGACCGAAATGGACAAGCAGCTATTCCAGCTAAAAGGTCTGCAAAGCCAGATTAACGCGCATTTCTTGTATAACGTGCTGCATGCGATCCGGGGAATGTCGATGTCCAACGCGAAGAAGGAAGTCGCGGAAGCGATCGATAATCTGGTCCAGTATTTCCGGTATATCGTCCGCTACGATGAATACGTCTTGCTTCGCAAGGAGCTGGAGCATCTGGAGCGGTACATCGCCATTCAAAAAATCCGTTACGGTGACCGCTTGCAGTTCAAGGTGGATATGGATCCTTCGCTGAACAGCCGCTCGATCGTAAAGCTGATTTTACAGCCCTTGGTCGAAAACTCTCTTATGCACGGTCTTGAAGATAAAAACGGCCGTTGGATTATCCGGATCCGGGCTTATGCGGAGGATCACGCATGGAAGATCAGCGTCATGGATAATGGCCTTGGGATGACCGAAGAGAAACTGGAATGCCTGCGCGAAGAGATCGCGGGCATTAGAGTACCGCCCGAGAAGGAGAGCGCCGCTATAGGCCAAGGCATCGGACTGGTCAATATTCACAAGAGAATTCAAATCTATTACGGCGAGCCGTATGGACTTAGCGTTAGAAGCTGGGAAAATAAAGGTACGGTTGTAACGATTACGATCCCTTTGAACGGTAAGGAGGATGATGACGTTGTATAATTTGCTTCTGGTAGACGACGAGCCTTGGATTTTGAAAGACATGGAACAAATTATCGATTGGAACGCCGCGGGCTTCAGCATCGTTGCCAAGGCGAATGATGTCAATATCGCCGAAAGCCTGCTTCGCCGCATGCGAATCGACGTTATTATCAGCGATATCCGCATGCCGGGCAAGACCGGCCTGGATCTGCTGGCCTTCGTAAATCGGGTGTCGCCCAGCACATTGGTTATGTTTATGAGCGCCTACAGCGATTTCGCTTATGCCAAGCAGGCGATAGAAAAAGGCTGCTACAACTATTTGCTGAAGCCCGTTAATACGGGGGAGCTGCTGGTTGCGCTGGACAGCTGCGCGAAGCGGCTTCGGGAACGGGAACGGGAGCGCGGATTCCAGAAGGCGTACGACCAGTCCGTCATGCTGCTGGAATGGATTGAGAGCGATTTGACGATCCGGCAGACTCTTGGCCGTATTGCTTCCACCGGAGAAGCCTTTAAAGAGGCAGGGCAGTATGTTCTGATGACGGTCAAAAGCCAAGAGATGCTGACGGAGAGGGATTTGATGGATATCGACAATCTGCTCGAATCATACGGAATCGGCTGCTTCAAGTGCCGGAACAGCCCGCTCAAATCCACGTATTTGCTCGGTCTCCCCTTGCTCCCGGCCAAGACGCTCCGCAATCTATACCGGGAAGCGAGCCGCGAGGTATCCGCCCGCGGCTGGGATGCGGGGATAAGCCGTATCGGCTCGGCCGAGCATGGCGTGCATCGGCTGTACCAGCAATCCAATGCAATGGCGGATACGCCTAGTTTAAACGGAAGAAACGGTATTTACCGGTATAAGCAGCATGTCAATGCCGCCGTTCCGGCGCTGAAAGCGCAGATCGGCAAAGCAACGAGACTAGAGCATCTGGAAGCGGCCTTGTACGACATCCAGAAGGGAATTCAGCGCGGACGGATTCATTTGATCGGCTTAGCCGAGCTATATAATCTGTTTGTTATTTCGCTGTCCGGCCTCATCCCATCCGGGAGTGCGGTGGAAGAAGACTTCATTACTTCGCAGGATCTTCTCATTTATTACGGGAAGCCGCAGGATCTACTGGAAGAGATGATGCAATCCATCGAAGAGCACAAGAGGAGACCGGGCGAAGTTAATGCCCTCCCGATTGTCGAGGAGGTTACTCGCGATCTGGACCGCATGTACGCGCACCGGATCTCGCTGAAGGAGATGGCGCAGAAATACTATATCAGCCCCAACTATCTAAGCCATATGTTCAAACAGGAGAAGGGTCAGAGCTTTATCCACTATTTGATTCACAAAAGGCTGGAGGCGGCCGTTTCCTTGCTGAAAAAGGATATTCCTCTGTATGAGGTGGGCAAGCTGGTCGGTTACGATGATTACGCCCAGTTCAGCAAGCTGTTCAAGAAGCATCTCGGCATGTCGCCTCTGGAGTACAGGCAACGGAAAAACGCTTAGCCTTACATCCAGCAAGCCGTTCAACTCTTTTGCCATATCCGATGAGGTTGACCAGCCCGATCCCGGGATTTGGTCAACCTCATCTTTTTATTTCTATCCTCGTCTCGGCAGTCGAAACATCGTATAAAACCACAACCAAGCTTCCTGTTTGAGTACATATAATCGGGCCTTGGCCTATGCCACAATAGATTTACGACAAGGGCGCTAAGAGGCGTATCCCCTTGTTGCACATATCTAGGAGAGCAGGTGAAGCAACGATGGATTCAAGTTTGGCCAAGGCCATTTCAAATGCAGGCAAGGTCAAATCAACTGCCGGAAGCGAGCTGCGCAAGCGGATAATAGGCTATAGAATGCTTTATGTCATGCTGCTGCCGGCTATCGCGTTCCTTCTTATTTTCAACTACATTCCGATGTACGGGGCGACAATCGCCTTCAAGGACTTCTGGATAACGAAGGGGATTATGGGGAGTCCGTGGGTGGGGCTGGAGCACTTTCAGAAAATATTCGATACGGACAAGTTCTGGGAAGTATTCCGCAATACCATTGAGATTAATTTGCTGCGTCTCGTGTTTGGATTCCCGGCGCCTATCATTCTGGCGATTCTGCTAAATGAGGTCAGGCAAAAGTTTCTCAAGCGATCCATTCAAACGATTATTTATTTACCGCATTTTGTTTCCTGGGTAACCATTGCAGGCATTATTTTCTCCCTTCTCTCCACCGATGGACTGGTTAACAAAGTGGTCGTTGCCATAGGCGGGGAGCCGATCAACTTCCTGACGAATAACCAGATGTTCCGTCCTTTGTTAATCATTTCGGGGATTTGGAAGGAAGCCGGGTGGGGCACGATCATCTACATGGCGGCGCTCGCCGGCGTGAATCCGAATCTATTCGAAGCGGCCATGGTCGATGGCGCGAATCGGTTCAAACAGGCCATGTACATTACCCTTCCGAGTCTGCTTCCGATCATTTCCATCCTGCTTATACTGAACTTCGGCAGCATGATGACCGGCGGTTTCGATCAAGTATTCAACCTGTACAACACGATGGTGTACAAGAGCGGCGACGTCATTGACACCTATGTGTACCGGATCGGCCTGACGCAAGGCGAATACAGTATGGCGACCGCAATCGGGCTTTTCCTCAACGTCATCAACTTCACGCTTCTGATGATCGTGAATTACGTTTCCAAGAAGCTGAGCGGGCAAGGCATTTATTAAAGGCGGTGAATCCTGGCAATGAAAACAACTGGCCTGTCCGGTAAAATTTTCGATTCTGCAAATATCTTGGTTCTTATTCTGTTGGCGATTATTACGCTGTATCCGTTCTGGCATGTCCTTGTAGGTTCGGTTCTGCCCTACGAGCTAGCGGTCAAATCCGGCATTAACCTATTCCCGACCAAATGGACATTCGAAGCATACGGGTACGTGTTCTCCAAAAATACGATTCTCCAATCGTTGCTCGTGTCCCTGTTCGTGACCGTGCTGGGTACCCTGTACCAGCTGTTTATTACAGCGATTACGGCTTATCCGCTCATTAAGCAGGATTTACCGGGGCGTTCGGTTATCGTTTTATTCATGGTATTTACGATGTTTTTCTCCGGAGGACTTATCCCGTATTACCTGCTGATCAAAAATCTGGGGCTGGTCAACCATCTTGCGGTTATGATTATCCCGGCGGCGCTTAGCATGTACAATATGATTGTGCTTAAAACGTTTTTTCAGAGCATTCCGTTGGAGCTTGAGGAATCGGCCAAAATGGACGGAGCGGGCTACTTAACCATCTTCTTCAAAATTATTTTGCCGCTGTCCATTCCTTCGATGACGACGATCGGTTTGTTTATCGCGGTTGGTCAATGGAATAACTGGTATCAGCCGATGCTGTTCCTGAACGATAAGGAAATGTGGCCGCTTGCGATGCTGCTGCGGGATATTCTGATCAATAACAATACCAACATAACGGCTAGCGCGAGCGCCGTGAACGAACAGTTCATGCTGGCGGACACCATTAAGGACGCTATTGTCATGGTTTCCGTCATTCCGATTGTCATCGTCTATCCTTTCATTCAAAAGCATTTCGTGAAAGGGGTGATGATCGGTTCGATCAAGAGCTGATAGTTTTGCTTAAACCAAGCGTTGAATGAAAGCGGCAAGTCCAAGGAAGCAGACGAAAAGGGAGTTGGACAAGATATGTTTAATGCGAAAAAGAAATGGATAGCCGCGCTCGGCGTCGTGCCTCTTCTTGCCGGCGTGTTGGCCGGCTGCTCCGATAACGGAAAAACACCGGCAGCCGCTAGCGCCAGCCAGCAGCCGGAAAAATCCAAAGCTCCCGTTGAACTGACGGTATTCAGCTGGATGTTTGAAGGAGCGGATGCGCCGGAGTCGGCCATCTACAAGCGCTTGCAGGAAAAGCTGAACATCAAGATTAAGCCAATCGTAGCTTCTTGGAACGATTGGGAGGAGAAGCTTAACGTGATGATCGCATCAGGAGAGATGCCGGATGTGTTTATCTCCAACGGTATCGCCAAGCCGGTTCAGTACAAGCAATGGGTCAAGGAAGGACTCCTATTGAATCTATCCGACTACACGGCGCAGTACCCGAACATTGGCAAGTCGCTTGCTAACTTCGAGGTACTCACTAAAGCGACCGAGGGCAATCATTATGCGCTCCCGATTTACAACGAATCCGGCAGCGGTAAAAATTCGATTAACGGCCATAACATCCTTATCCGCCAGGACTGGCTGGATAAGCTGAACCTGAAGATGCCAACGACGATCGACGAATTTTACGAGGTCGCGAAGGCCTTTACGGAGAGCGATCCGGACGGCAACGGCATAAAGGATACTTACGGTTATACGTCCAGTTCCGGCGGCGTATGGTGGCAGTATCCGATCTTCAACGCGTTTGACGCCAGTACGGACCGCTTCAAGAAAAGCGCCGACGGCAAATGGGAGCCGGAGGTTATTTCTCCGGGAATGGAGCAGGCTCTCTCGTTCCTGAACAAGATGTACAACGACAAGGTGATCGATCCGGACTTCATGATCAATACGGATGACCAGAAAGTCGAGAAGTTTATCACCGGCAAAGTGGGCATGATCGTCAATAATTTAAACGCAACGTTCTATAACGATATCTACAATAAATTCAAAAAAGTCTATGAAGACAAAGACCCCAATACGATCATCAATTGGGTCGGAACGCTGAAGGGGGTTAACGGAGAGCAGCGGATGGACGGCTCAAGCAATTTCTGGTGCGAAACGTCTATCAACGCGGGTATTTCGGACGAGAAGAAGCAGAAGGCATTGGGACTGCTTGACTACCTGCTGTCCGACGAGGGTCAGAACCTGATGCTGTATGGCATTGAGAATATCCATTACAAAGTGGAAGACGGCAAAAAGGTTCCGATCATGACGCCGGAAGAACGCGACAAGGACAAAGGCTTCTCCCTGAAGGCGCTCGTATCTTGGAATACGGACTTCCTGCCGGAGAGCACGCCGAACCGCGAGCGTATTCTGGCTGCCGCCAAATCGACGGGAGATTATGCGGTTCCGAACCCGCTGGAGTTCCTGAACATAAGCGAAGATGCGCTGGATCCAAGCCTGGTAGGCGAGCTGAACGATTTGACTAATCAGAAGATCGTCGAGATGATCGTTAATTCCAAAAACGTATCGACCGACTTCGCGAAATTTAAAGAAGAATGGCTCGCGAAAGGCGGTACCAAACTCGTCGAGGAAACGAACAAGCAAGCCGTGGAGGAAGGCCGTTAAACGAAAACAAAGACGACCGATGATTTGCAGCGGTCGTCTTTTGTTTACTGCAATCGATCCGAAACCTTAGTCCCAGTTAATCGCCCGGAACGTCTTCGTCTCCGCCGATTCGCGCGCCTTGAGGCACTGTAGGGCGCTCAGCAAGCCGTCCTCGATAGGGCTGATTGAGGGATTATTATGTTGAATCATATCGATAAAATTGCGGGCAAGTACCTTGTCGCCCCCGAAGTGGCTTTGATCCGACTTGATCTGATAGGTTTCTATTCGATCGGTATGATGCATGAACACTTTGACGGTTTCGGTATAAAAATCAAACTCCACTGTTCCTTTGTAGCCAAGGAAACGCGCACCTCGGGCGGCGGCTCCCCTGCGGGCGAAAAAGTTCTGCGAGTAAGAGACATGCATCCCCGTGTCATAGGTGATAAGCGCGCTGCCGGAATCCTCGTTGCCCGTATCCGTGGCAAATACGCATTGCATTTTTTGGTCATACGCGGCGCTGTCGGGACAGTTATCCTTCTCGTCGCATTGATAGCAGTGCAAGCTGGCGAGCTTCTCGCCCTTATAGATTTGTTTAGAGGTCATGGCGCAAACACTGACGGGACGATTTTGCAGCACGTGATTGATGTAATCAAAATCATGCGTTGCTTTTTGCAGGAATAGCCCGCCGGTCAGCGACTCGTCCCGGTACCAATTATGGAAATAGACGGAGCCGTAAGGCACGTTATTTACAGCCTGAACATGCTCGATTGTTCCGATCTTGCCGGAATCCACGATTTCTTTGACAACCTGCACGATGTCGCAAACGCGAAGCGGAAAGGAAACGATAACGGGCGGATTCCATTCTTCCGCGCCTGCTTTTAACCGGAGCAGATCCTCCATCGTTGTTGCAACGGGCTTTTCCAAGAAAAGCGGGATACTCGTCGGGAAAACCTTCAAGGCCATCTCGGTGTGGAGATTGCACCTCGTACCGATCAGAATGCCGTCTAAATCAGCGGAAGCGAGCATCTCCTCCGGCGTATCGTAAAAAGCGGCGTGTTGCTCAAGCTGGGGTTCCTGTTGCCGATAAACGCTGCTCTGAGGATCAACGATGGCCGTTACCGTGCAGGCCGGCTCCAGCTTGATCATTTCCTGAATGACGTGTTGGATCCGGGATCCATATCCAATGACGCCTAACTTCATAGTAATTGCCTCCTTTAGTGGTGGTGATTGACTTGTCTCAGTATACGAAACAACGCCCCCCATTGGCTTTGTGCTGGCGGACGCATTATTTATCATTTTGGAAAGGGAGAGTGACTGCCGATGAATCTGGAACGAACGCATCTGAACCTGTTGTTTGACATTCGCAGCATCATAACGATGTTTTATTTTGAATTTGACGGGAATTACAGATTCCCGGGGGAGCAGCATGACTTCTGGGAGCTCGTATACGTCGATAAGGGAGAAATAGAGGTTGGCGCAGGCAGCCGGCGTTACATGTTGAAGCAAGGAGGACTCATATTTCATAAGCCGAACGAATTCCACAGCCTGACCGCGATACCCGGCAAAGCGCCAAATGTGATCGTCATGACCTTCGACTGCCATTCCAAGGAAATGGACCGGTTATCGGATAAAGTATTCCTGCTTGATCACGAGCAGCTTAGCGTCATGGCCCGTATTCTCAGCGAAGGGGCCAATGCCTTTGCGCTTCCCTTTCACTATCCGCTGGTCCGCAAACCGAATCCTTCGCTTGGCAGCGAGCAATTGGTGAAAATTCACCTGGAATCCCTTCTGATTTTGCTGCTGCGGGGCGATACGTCACGGGATTACGGAAGGGCGCCAATGCTGCTTACGAAGGAAAAGGAGGAGGCGCGGCTTGTATCTGCGATCGTGTCGCTTATGGAAGAAAGACTGTCCTCGCAACTGAGCTTGTTGGAGATCAGCCGGACGCTTCATATTGCCAATACGAAGCTGAAGGAGCAGTTCAAGCGCCATACGGGCAAGACGGTCATGGAGTATTACGCGCATATGAAGCTGGAGAAGGCCAAGCTGCTCATCCGCGAGGACGGTCATAACTTTACCGAAATAGCGCTCCAGCTGGGCTTTAGCAGCGTGCATTATTTCTCCAAGGCATTCAAGCGCTCGACCGGAATGAGTCCGTCCGAATACGCCAAGTCGGTCAAGGCAAGAAGCCGGATCGAGCAGAAGGCAAACGATTATTTTATATCTAATTTGGAGGTATCCATTTAAATGAGTCCACTGACTATTCAAGGCAAACAATTAATGCTGAACGATCGTCCGTTTCGAATTATAGCCGGCGCCATCCATTATTTTCGCGTTGTTCCGGAGTACTGGCGCGACCGCCTGCTTAAATTGAAGGCATGCGGGTTTAATACGGTTGAAACTTACGTGCCGTGGAATTTCCATGAGCCGGAGGAAGGCCGCTTTGTATTCGAGGGCATGGCGGATCTGGAGAAGTTCATCGCGCTTGCCGGCGAACTGGGATTGTACGCGATTGTTCGTCCAAGCCCGTACATTTGCGCGGAGTGGGAGTTTGGCGGATTGCCGGCATGGCTGCTCAAAGACCCCGGCATGCGCCTGCGCTGCAGCTATAAGCCGTTCCTGGACAAAGCGGATGCTTATTACGACGAACTGATCCCGCGCCTGACCCCGTTCCTGTCCACCAAGGGCGGTCCGCTCATCGCGATGCAGATCGAGAACGAGTACGGCAGCTACGGCAACGATAAAACGTATCTCAACTACCTGAAGGAAGCACTCGTCAAACGCGGCGTGGATGTACTGCTATTTACCTCTGACGGACCGGAAGATTTTATGCTGCAAGGCGGCATGGTTGAAGGCGTATGGGAAACGGTTAATTTCGGATCCCGTTCGGCTGAGGCATTCGCCAAGCTGCAGGAATATCAGCCGGATCAGCCGCTTATGTGCATGGAATTTTGGAACGGCTGGTTCGACCACTGGGGGGAGACTCATCATACCCGCGGCGCCGCGGATGTTGCCCTGGTGCTTGACGAGATGCTGGCAGCCGGTGCTTCGGTCAATTTCTATATGTTCCATGGGGGGACCAACTTCGGCTTTTTCAGCGGAGCGAACTACACGGACAGACTGCTTCCGACGGTTACGAGCTACGACTACGATTCGCCGCTTAGCGAGAGCGGGGAATTGACGGAGAAATATTATGCCGTTCGCGAAGTCATTGCCAAGTATGCGGAGCTCGGACCGCTTGAGCTGCCGGCGCAAATCGTGGCAAAAAGCTTCGGTAGCGTGCGTATGACTGGCCAAGCTCGGCTGCTCGCTTCGCTTGATGAGTTGTCCGTACCGATTCCAAGCGTGTGCCCGGAGCCGATGGAGCAGTATGGCCAAAACTCGGGGTTTATCCTGTACGCGACGCATTTAACCGGCCCGCGTCCGGCAAGCCGCCTCAACCTGCAGGAGGTTCATGACCGCGCGCTTATCTTTATTGACGGCGTGTTCAAAGGCGTTATTGAACGCTCCAACCCGGAGCATGATCTCGTATTTGACGTACCGCCCGGCGGCGTGGAGCTGGCCATTCTCGTCGAGAATATGGGACGGATCAATTACGGTCCGCACATGAAGGATGTTAAGGGAATTACCGAAGGCGTACGTTTCGGACAGCAGTTCCTGTTTAATTGGACGGTGCGCCCGTTGCCGCTGGATGACCTGTCCAAACTGCAATTTTCTGCTTTAAGCAGTCAACCGTGCCTTCAGCCGTCCTTCTATCGGGGCGAGTTCGAAGTGGATGAGCCGGCCGACACGTTCCTAAGCATGAAAGGGTGGACCAAGGGTGTTGCCTATATGAACGGCTTTAATCTGGGTCGTTATTGGGAGATTGCGCCTCAAGAAACGTTGTACATTCCGGGGCCGCTGCTCCGCACGGGCAAAAACGAGATCATCGTATTCGAGCTGCACGCAGCGGAGTCCGCAAGCGTTAGCCTGCTGGACTGCCCGGTATTAAATAAGCAATAACAGTCAGCCCGCGAGCCCTAGAGGTGTTCGCGGGATTTTTTTCGGAGATGCCCTCACTACGGTGCACTATGCTCTTAACTATCCGAATAATCAGAAAACGACATATCAAATAAAGCGCTTACAACATATTGAAGTTATTTTTATTGTGCTACATTCTTGTGGAAATCCAAATAGAATGGAGGAAAGAAGATTGAGGAGATTACGTCAGACTCGCTGCGTACTGATTTTGACAGCTATTTTGTTACTCTTCACTAGCGTAGTCCCGGGTTTATCGATGTCCAAGGCATTGGCGTCCGGCACGCTGTTTGAAGATGATTTCGAGGACGGGAACGCGGATGGTTGGCAAACCACGTCGGGAATTTGGGCCGTCGCAACTAGCGGATCTAACAAGACGTACAAGCAAAGCAAGCCGGATAACAGCGGGGAAGCCCTCGCCGGATCAACCCTCTGGACGGACTACACGCTTGTAGCCGATGTGAAACTTCTGAGCGGCAGCGGAGCGATTCTGAAATTCCGGTACCAAAGCAGCCTGCAGCATTACTTTCTGTACATGTCCCAGACCTCGATCCAGATCTTGAAGCAAACCGCTTCAGGGCAGCAATCCATCGGGTATTATGGCGGCAGCGGTCTACTGAGCGCTTCACAGTTTACGACGATGAAAGTACAGGTAACGGGAAGCACGATCACGGTCTACCGTAACGGCAATGCGTTACTATCAGCAACCGACTCTTCCTATTCCTCCGGCAAAATCGGGTTAGCGACATGGGATACGACGGCCGAGTTTGACCATGTTGCGGTGACTTCCACTACGGGAAATACGTATTATGTCAGCAACAGCCTGGGAAATGACGGCAACAGCGGTCTCAGCCCAACCACGCCTTGGAAAACAATGGCCAAGGTCAGCGGCATGACCTTTCAGCCTGGCGACTGCATTTTGCTCAAAGCAGGCGACACCTGGAATGAAAGGCTTACGCTGAAGGGCACGGGTACGATAAACAATCCGATTACGGTTACTTCGTATGATTCCGGAAACAAGCCGGTCATAAGCGCCAACGCGCCAAATAGCGGAGTCGTTTATGGCCAAAACCTGAATCACTGGTTGATTCGCGGATTGGCTGTTAAGGTGATCCCTTCCGCCAATCTTGTGTATACCAACAAATCAACCGGAATTCTCGTTGAATACGATACGACCAAGGTTCACGAAGGACTTCGGATTGAAGGCAACGAGGTGTACAGCACGACCCCGGACTCCAACACCTATGGCATCAATATCGTATCCTACGTACAAGGCTCGTCCTATGGTCTAGTAGCAAAGGATATGGTCATTGCCGGCAATAAAATCCATGATCTAGGCTGGTATGCCATCATTACGGCAGGCTGGGATTCGGCTAACGGCACAAGCTTTCATTCGCAGGAGTCTTATCAAAATTTCTATGTGGCCGAGAATGAAGTCACGAATATGGGGAACCAAGGAATCGTCATTGGAAACGCGCATGACTCGGCTATCGAGCGAAACGTTGTTCGTGCCGGGGGCCAAGCCAACTCCAACGGGTACGGCCCGGGAGGCCTATGGTATGTCTCCTCCCGAGACTCCGTTATCCGCTTCAATGAAGTATCGGAGATGAAAGATTCCGGATCCGGTTATGACGGTGCCGGCATTAACATTGACTGGTATTGCTCCAACATTACCGTTCAATATAATTACTCGCATGATAATAAAGGCAACGGCTTCACCACGATGAGCAACAACGGAGGTAAAATTCTTAGCAACAAGGCAAGAGGAAACAAGGGTGAGCAGACAAACGGCAGAGGTCAAATCGCGCTCGGGAATTTTACCGGTCTGCCTGCAAAGTCAACGGGGACGCATAACATGGAGGTTTCCGGGAATACGATTATCGTTGACATAGCCGGCACAAACGGCATGAACAGCGCATTCTCCGATGATGGCGTAACGCCGGTCGCCGGCCTCTGGACGGGCAACAAGATCGCCAATAACAACATTGTCCTGAAATCGGGTTTTGCGGGCACCTCCGTTTTTAATATCGGTACAAACGCGATTATTGACGAAATAAAGAACAACCGCATTTACAGCAGCAACTCGACGTTTATAGCAAGCAACAACGGTACGGCCTATAACGATTTATCCGCGTGGCAGTCGGGTACCGGCTACGATTCAGGTACGCAGCTGCTTGCTCTAGACAACACGCTGCCGTCAACCGTCTCGGCTGTCACGTCAACGCTAAACGGCGGCTATGTGCAATTGAGCTGGTCGGCTGCTGCGGATTCGGGAAGCGGGATCGCTCACTACAATATTTACCGCGGTACGACACCGGGATTTACGCCTGCTTATTCCAATATGGTTGGGGAATCGACCGTAACGTCCTTCCTGGATAAGGAACGTCCCAAATCCAACACGACCTACTACTACAAAATAGAGGCCGAGGACTATAACGGAAACAATGGTTCTTCTTCAGCTGCCTACACAGCGGTTACCGGATTTATATCTTAGTCAAGCAAGCCAGCTCGTCCTCTAGGGGCGGGTTTTTTTTTGCAAGCTTAGAATCAATTAAAAACCACATGAAAGGTTAAGCACTTACTACATATATAGGGTCAAACCGGGGTGATATATTGGATCTATTGTAACGATCCAAACCAATCAAATGGAGGAAATTATGATGCGTAGCATGACTCATCGGGTTTTTATCGTGTTATTGGCATTTCTTTTGATTACTATGAGTGTTACTCAACTCGGGATGGCTGCGTCGGCTGATACAGCCGATCCGATTCTGTTCAAGGACGGTTTCGACGAAGCTGGATCGGAGGCTTGGACGCCCGTTAGCGGAACATGGGGAACCGAAAACAGCAGCGCAGCCTCATTGTTTTCGGATGATTTTGAAAGCGGAAACATAAACCAATGGACGAACAATGCCGGCAACTGGTCCAGTGTAACGGAGGATACGCAAAAAGCTTATAAACAAAACAAGGAGGAGGGGGCATCGGATTTGCTCGCTGGCGAGCTGTCCTGGACGGATTATGCCTTGGAGTCCAACGTGAAGCTGATTAGCGGTACGGGAGCGATGATGAAGTTTCGGTATCAGGACGAACAGCATTTTTACTTTCTGTACATGTCGAACGATTATATCAAAATCATGAAACAGAACGGTTCCGCCCAGGAATGGATCGGGCAATACAACGGTCCGTCCCTCGATCCAGCAAAATTCGTGAACATCAAGGTGACGGCGGAAAGCAACAGCTTCCTAGTATATTTAGACGGGGAGCTGGTACTGAAGGCATCCGATGCAGCCGCTCCTTATATATCCGGTAAAATCGGCCTTGCCACCTGGTCGACCGTTGTGGTGTTCGATGAGGTCAAGGTGTCGGGAAGCGAATCCAATCAGGTGTACAGCCAGACGGACGCAAGCGGCGGCGAAGCTTATGCCGGAGAAGGAACCTGGAAGAACTATTCCGTGCAAACGCTAATCAAGAAAGGCGAACTTTCGGCCGACGGGTCAGTTGGAGTGACGCTTCGCAGGCAAGCGAACGGTGACGGATACCGCATGCAGTATTCGGGAAGCGGCATGCTTCAAATCGTGAAGGTGGAAGACGGAATCGAAACAATGCTTGATGAAGCGCCGTTTACGATGAACAGCGGCACCTCGTATCTGCTTAGATGCGTTTCTGCAGGCAAATTCCTGGAATTGTACGTCAATGGAGCCAAGTATGCATCGGCGCAGGATACCAAGTACTCATCGGGCAACATTGCGCTGCTTAACGTGAAGGCGAAAGCCAGCTATGACAGCGTAATCGTCTCCGCGGAATCTCCGCCTGCCATTTCGGAGGGGAATACCGCCTACTATATTAGTTCCGGCACGGGTGACGATACCAACGACGGTCTGACCGAAGCGACAGCATGGAAGACTATGGGGAAAATCAGCGCCATGACCTTTCAGCCGGGCGACCGCATTTTGCTTAAATCCGGCGATGTCTGGAAGGAGAGGTTGACCCTGAAGGGGATGGGATCGATGGAAGACCCGATCACGATCACCTCTTACGGGACGGGCAGCAAGCCGAAAATCTCCGCGAATGCTCCGGGCAGCGGGGTTGTGCTCGGCTTAAATCTGAGCCACTGGCTCATTCAAGGCTTGGCAGTTGAGGCTATCCCTTCCTCGACGCTTGCCTGGGGCAATGTAACCAACGGCATCAAGATCGAATACGATAACTCCCGTGTTTACGAGGGACTGAGGATCGACGGCAACGAAGTATTCAGCACGTCGCCAGACACGAACACAAACGGTATCGTTATTACGGCTAACGTGCCGGGAACGGATTTTAAGGAAATTGCAAACGACATTACCATCTCGGGCAATAACGTGCATGACCTGGGCTGGTACGGCATCACGTCATCCGGCTGGGATAACGTGAAACAAGAAGAGCTGCGCTCCCAGTTGTCTTACGGCAACCTCTATGTCACGGACAATGAAGTGGTCAACATGGGGAACCAAGGCATCGTTATACAGAACGCACATGACTCAGCGATTGAACACAATATCGTGCGTGCGGGCGGACAAGCCGACTCGAACGGCTACGGACCCGGCGGTCTTTGGTATATCGCATCGCGGGATTCCGTTATCCGTTTCAATGAAGTATCCGAGATGAAGGATTCCGAATCCGGCTATGACGGAGCGGGGATCAACGTTGACTGGTATTGCGATAACATTACGGTCGAATACAACTACACGCACGACAACAAGGGTAACGGCTTTACAACGATGAGTAACCGCGGCACGAAAATCCTCAACAACAAAGCGAAGGGCAACAAGGGCGAGCAAGGCAACGGACGCGGCCAAATCGCGCTTGGCAGCTTTACGGGACGTCCGGATCTGTCCACAGGTCTTCACGACATTGAGGTGGCAGGCAATACGGTTATCGTGGATGCGGAAGGCACAAACGGGATTAACAGTGCGTCGAATCCGTATGGATTTTATTCCGGTGACCGCATTCGCAACAATAACATTGTGATGAAAGAAGGCGTACCTAATACATCCGTATTCAGCATCGGCAGCGATACGCGGTTTGACGAGATCGATCATAACCGCGTTTATAGCCTGGATAGCGCGTTCCGTGCCAGCCAGTACGGGACGGATTACGACAGCCTCGCATCCTGGCAGACGGCTACCGGCTTTGACTCAAGCACGCGTGTATTTGGTGCAGACAACTCACTGCCAGGCGAAGTCCGGAATCTGGCGGCTGCCGTTAACGGATATATTCAATTGAACTGGTCCGCCTCATCCGATGAAGGTAGCGGCGTTGCGCACTACAATATTTACCGCGGCATAACGGCCGGCTTTACTCCGTCCTATGCCAATATGGTGGGCGAGTCAAAGGAAACGTCCTTTATCGACCGCGAGCGGCCAGCATCCAATCAAACCTATTACTACAAGGTGGAAGCAGAAGATTACAGCGGCAACGCGGGTCCGGCATCGGCGGCCCTTCAGGCCGTAACGGGTGATATTCCTGCCGCTACGGCTCCGGAAAAGGTTGTCGATTTTACGGTTCTGCGCGAGGGCGACACGATCCGTACCGCCGAATTCACCGTTATGCCGTACCTGGCGAATTTCGGAGCTATTGCCAAGGTAGAGTTGTACGCAGACGGATTACGACTTGCGGAACTGACGCAGCACCCTTATACCTACACGGTTAAAGGTCTCGGCACCGGCGAGCATACGCTGCAATATCGCGTGTACGAGCAGAGCGGGGCGGCTACGGAATCTGCTGCGATTACCATTTCGAAGGAGCATAACGCTTTGCGCAGTCTTTCCGTCGCCGATGCGCCTGTCATGGACGGTAATCTGGAGGAGTGGAACACGCTTGGCTTTGCCATGGATCAGGCGGCGCAGGTTAAAGAAACGGAAGAAGGCTTTAAGGAAAGCTGGACGCCTCAGAAGCTGTCGGGCAATGGATACACGAGCTGGGATAGCCATAATCTATACTTTGCGGCGGAAATTACGGAGGAGCATCATAACCTTGCGATAACGAATGCCGCCGATTTATGGAAGGGCTCAAGCATTCAGCTCGCTATCGATCCGCGGAAAAGCAATAATCCGGGAGCCAATGGATATACCGAGATTGCTTACGGCTTGTCCAACTCGGGCCAAATGCTGGCGTACCGCTATAACGCGGTTACCGGTCATGAGACTGGTGAATTCACCGCCGGTTCGTTCCATGTCAGCCGGAATGAAGAAACAAAGAAGACCATCTATGAGATTGCCATCCCTTGGAGCGAATTGCTGCCGGCAGGAGTGAGTGCCGAAGAGGGCTCAGAGCTTGGCATTTCCTTCTTGGCCAACTATAGCGACGGCAGCCGTCCGAATGCAGGAAACGGTGATGTTCGGAACGGCTGGATCGAGTATAACAGCGGCATTGGCTCTATTAAGGCACCGGATCAGTTTGGATATTTATTATTGAAAAACACGCCTTTTAACGCGCCTTCCATTACAGGCGAAGCGGAGGGTCAAACCGTGAAGTTCAGTTGGCCGGCTTCCGCAGATGCAACCGGATACCGTTTGCTTTACGGCAAAGAAAGCGGCGTTTATTCAAATGGATGGAATATTGGCGGCGCTACGAAATACGAAACGAATGCACTCAGTTCGGGTAAGTATTATTTCGTTGTTCAAGCCTATAACGCATATGGCGAAAGCGTTCTGTCGCAAGAAACGACTCTGACGGTAACTGGGGGAAATAGCATCCCGATACCAACGCCAAATCAGAGCAGCGATCCGACTGTAGTCAGCAGCGTAAAGATGGAAAACGGAAAAGCGGTTGCGGAGCTGGGAGCTCAGCATCAAAGGGCACTAATAACATTGAGCAAGCTGACTGGCGTTGAACTGCAGGTGAGACGGGGAGATGCGATGGTTACATTGAGCGCGCCTGCTTTAAAAGCGTTGAGAGCAAAGGCTGGAAGCGACGATGTATTCGTGGACGTAAGCTTGAATCCGGTAACGGATGCGGTAACCCCCAGTATGTTAAGAGCCGCGGGTCAGTCCTATAGGATAAGCATAAAATTGCTCGTTGACGGCAAGCGCCAGCCGGTAGAGTTTGAAGACGGAGCGGTAAACGTAACGCTTCCTTTCGATTCCTGGAAGGCAGATTCCGAGCTTGGCGGCGTATACTTTAATGATGAGAAGGCTGCTCGCTGGAACTATAGCGGCGGGGATGCGGATGCCGCGAGCAATAAAATAGCTTTCGAGTTCGGAGATTCCGGCGTATATGCTCCGTTTGAATTCAAGAAGTCATTCAAGGACGTGCCTGCCGGACATTGGGCGGAGCGTACGATTCAAATTCTGGCCGCCAAGCATGTGGTGCAGGGAACAAGCGAAGAGCTTTTTAGTCCGAACCGTTCAACAAACCGCGCCGAGTTTGCGGCGCTATTAGTAAATATGCTGCATCTGAACCCGGCTGGCAAGGCTGCTGTCTTCAACGATGTTCAGCCCGATGCTTGGTATGCGGATTCTGTCTCGGCCGCCGTTGAAGCAGGCATCATATTGGGTCGGAGCGCGGATCAGTTCGCCCCGGGGGAATCCATCACCCGCGCCGAGATGGCCGCCATGGCCGTCCGGGCATTGGGGCTTCAGGTCCAAGCGGGAGCGACAAGCTCCTTCGCCGATGCGTACAGCATTCCGGCATGGGCGCAATCCTATGTTGCGGCTGCCTCTCAGTCAGGCATAATCAACGGAGTAGGCCAAAATCAATTTGCACCCGAGCGTGAGGCGACTC
Source organism: Paenibacillus sp. JDR-2 (assembly GCF_000023585.1). NCBI lineage: Bacteria > Bacillati > Bacillota > Bacilli > Caryophanales > Paenibacillaceae > Paenibacillus > Paenibacillus sp. JDR-2. The sequence goes on from NC_012914.1 coordinate 1,403,772, forward strand.
GCGCGGAAGCAGCACAGATCGTACTGAACATGATGGAGGTTTTAAAGGCACGCAAATAGAGCATAGGAGAATCTTGACTTCAGAGTAAATAAAGCGACCCTTTTGAGGTCGCTTTATTGCGTTTCAGTGATCGCTACAGTGGCGTCTGGTTTTTACGAAAATAGAATTACTAAGCCCTTACTAAGCCGGAACATAAAGTACTAGATTCTAGATTCAGTAATATAGTTTATTGATTGCTAGTTTTAAATACAGGCTGACAATTCAAACGTTTATCATAGAACCTTAGGATCTTAAAGCTTTCGAGTTCCTTGTAATAGTTATTGTTCTATTAATAGTTACTATAAATGAAAAGGAAAAGGTTGTGGCCATAATGTTCACAAAAGCAGTTGGTAGTTGTTTCATTATTTTAGCGGTACTAAGACTAACCCCTTTTATCAATGCTACCGGGAAGTGGTTGTTATATGTCTCAATCGCCGCGTTCTTTTTTATGCTTTCTGACGTAATTGAGTTTATTCTCGAAGGGATATCTGTAAAGAAAAATGTAAAAATAGATAAAATATTAATAATATTGCGTTCCGTTTTTATGGGTTGTGCGGTAATTGCTATTATTGTTTTTCCTACTTTAAAGATGAGTATTTCCGTTAAAGAGGTTAATGCTTGGAGTGATGCATTAACATTGGCTAGTTTGGGTATTGCAATAGTTTTGATTGGTCTTAAGGTCGAAAGAGTACTACCACTCCAAAAAAGAAACACAAGTACTCAGGATGACGGCGTTCCGCACAACTATACCCAAGGATAGTAACTGATCTTCATATCACTTCTTTTCAGCGGGAAGTCTCCCTCCTATAATGAAAGCAGGTTTTGTCTATAGTTAAGAGCGGGCAGAATCGAATTCCCTATGAAGAGGTGCAGTCTTGCAGTTGGTCAAACGAATCCTAACATTAGCGATTCCGTCTATCGCCACATTCTCCTCCATGACTTTTACCGGATTGCTGGTGCTTATGATCGTCGGAAATCTAGGAGCGGCATCCATTGCGGTTGTCGGCATTACGAATATTATCATTTACAATTTATGGGCTTTATTCTCCGGCGTACAAGGAGCGATTAACTTTCTTGTCGCCCAGAACTATGGCTCCGGCCATATCCGGCAGGGAAACCAACGGATGCAGATTGCGCTGCTGATTACGGCCGTACAGGGAATTACCCTGCTCATAGGCAGCTTCCTGCTTCCTTACGGTATTCTTTACCTGATGGGCTCGAATGAGACCATCCTCACCCTTGGCTCTCCTTATCTGCTGGTAAGAATGCTTGCACTGATCTTTACGATGTTTAATACCGTATTTTTTGCTTATATGCGGGCCGTCGGGGATACGCGTACGCCAATGACCCTCTCGCTCATTAATAGCGCATTGGTGGTAACCTTAACTTATGTTCTTGCGTATGGAAAGTTCGGTTTCCCGGAGCTCGGACTTCAAGGAGCGGCCTGGAGCATGGTGGCTGCCGAAGCGGCGACCTTCCTGCTTGGTTTGTTGGTCTATTACGGTTTCATGAGCGGCACGTACGCAACGCGAAGCTGGGTACGCATCGAGGTTGAGCAGGTGCGCCTGTTGTTGTACGAGAGCATTAAGCTTGGCATTACGGAGCTGTCCAACAGCGTTGGAATGCTTGTGTTTACCGCATGTATTACAAGGCTTGGCACAACCGCTATTGCCGCCAATGAGATAGCGCTTAACATCTTATCCTTCGGGTTTATGCCTTCGAATGGCTTCGGGGCTGCGGCTACGATCGGGATAGGCCAGGAAGTGGGGAAGGGCAATGGTGCTTATGCCCGAAGATTCGGGATTGTTACGGTTTATCTCGGTCTTATCTTTATGGCGTTAATCTCGGTCGTCTTCTTCCTGTTCGCCTTGCCGATCGCCAAGCTGTATACCTCGGAGAGGGAAGTGTACGAAACGGCGATTTCGCTTATCCATCTAACCGCTTGCGTCCAGCTGTTCACGGGGGCAAACATTATTTTCGGCGGCGGACTTCGAGGCATAGGGGACACGACGTTTTTGTCCCGGACGGCACTTGTCTTGAACTGGCTGTTATTCATCCCGCTAACGATTCTGCTAACCAGGGTGCTCGATTGGGGTCAAACCGGCGCTTGGTCCGCGTTATGCTTGCTAATCGTACTTTCGGCGGTTGCCAACGGATGGCGCTACTTGACGATCAACTGGTCGCAAGTGAAAGTGAAGACAGGCAAACTACCGGCAGCCTCGGCGGCGGGACATATGTAAAAATGAACAAACAAAGCCGTCCTTTCGGGCGGCTTTTTGCTGTCTGAAAGAGAAATTAATATGCCAGATAAGGATGTAGGGTATGCTCCTGAGGAGCGCAAGCGTCCGCCTTTGTCTGGGAAATATCCGATATCAATCGGCTTCATTCAAAATTTCCTGCAGACAACAGCCGGCCGAAGGAGCATACCCTACTCCACCAGATTGGCTATCCCCTTCTCCTTCAGCGAAAAAACCGTCCTAAGGCCAGCTTTGTTTAATCCTGTTTAATCCCAAACTATAAAGGATAAGATCCACTCATGGTTTTCGATTTCCCTGAAATCTACAATAAAACTATCACAAGAGAGAAGGGAAAACGCTATGAAAAATGGAGTCATTCGGGAATTGTTTAAAAATCGCACCTTACTGCTTATGTTCCTCCCTGTAGCGGTACTCCTATTTTTGTTCAACTACCTGCCGCTAGCCGGACTTGTAATCGCCTTCAAAGATTTCGACTTTACCAAAGGCATATTCGGCAGCGACTGGATGGATCCGCTATTCGATAACTTTGATTACCTGTTCTCCTCGGACACCGCGTTCCGGGCCGTGAGAAACACGATTCTGCTGAATGCGTTGTTTATCACGGTTGGCCTCATTTTCGAAGTCGGGTTCGCGCTTCTGCTGAACGAGGTCAGGAACAAATATTTCAAACGGGTATCGCAGTCCCTGACGTTCCTGCCGTTCTTTATTTCCTGGATCGTCGTTGGCGTATTCGCCTACAATCTGCTCGACTTCGAGAGCGGAGCGGTAAACCACTTCCTTACAACCATTGGCCTCCAGCCGATCGACTTCTACAGTGAAGCAGGATTATGGCCGATCATCCTCACCATTGCGGTAAGGTGGAAGGCAACGGGATACGGCACGATCATTTACCTGGCGGCACTGACTTCCGTCGACAACTCTTACTATGAAGCGGCTTCGATCGACGGAGCGACAAGATGGCAGCAGATCCGTTACATCAGCCTTCCGATGCTGCGTCCAACGATCATTATACTAACGCTGCTCGCCGTGGGAAGAATTATGAATGCGGACTTCGGCATGTTTTACGCGATGGTTGGCGACGCTTCCCTGCTGTTCCCGACGACAGACGTTATCGATACGTTCGTGTACCGCAGCTTGCGTAAATCCGGCGACATCGGCATGGCTTCCGCGGCAGGGTTCCTGCAGTCGATGATTGCATTTGTACTGGTTATCGCGAGCAACTATGCAGCACGCAAAATCGATAAAGATTCGGCCATCTTCTAGAACGGAGGAAACACGATATGCCAGCAAAAAGATTTTCAATCTCGCAGTCTCTCATTATTCTCGTCATTTCTTTGTTCAGCTTGTCCTGTCTATTCCCGTTCATCATGGTTATATCGGGCTCGCTAAGCACGGAGAACGACATTATCAATTACGGTTACACGATATGGCCGAAGCACATTACGTTTGATTCCTACCGGATCCTGTTCCTCGGCTCCAACCGGATTATCGATGCTTACGGCATCAGTATTCTCGTCACGGTAGCCGGAACGATTTTGTCCGTATTTGTTACCAGCATGGGCGCTTACGTTATGGCAAGACGTTCCTTCAAGTACCGGAATATTTTATCCGTCTACGTTATCATTACGATGCTCTTCAACGGCGGTCTGGTACCTTGGTATATCATCTGCGTTCATTATCTGAATCTGAAAGACTCGCTTTGGGCACTCATTCTACCGATGCTCGCCAACGCGTTTAATATGTTCCTGATCCGCAACTTCATGAATTCGATTCCGGAAGAGATTAACGAGTCGGCGAAAATGGACGGAGCGGGGGAATTCAAGATTTTCTACCGCCTGATCATGCCGCTGTCGCTGCCCGTTCTGGCAACCGTTGGATTGTTCGTCGCCTTGAGCTATTGGAACGACTGGTTCCTCGGCCTGATGTTCGTCGACAAGCAGGAGCTCCAGCCACTGCAGCTGCTGTTAAGAACATTGGTATCCAACGTTGAGTTTCTCAAGAGCTCGAGCAACGCTTCGGCGATGCAGCGCATATCGGCGCAAATACCGTCGGAATCGATCAAGATGGCGCTTACCGTTGTTACGATCGGCCCAATCGTTTTCCTGTATCCGTTCCTGCAGCGTTATTTCGTCAAAGGCCTCATGGTAGGCGCAGTAAAAGGATGACTATATCGGCTAACGCCGTGTAGTATATAAATCACAAGCATAAGGGAGAGGTCAGGATGAAGAAGAAGGTCCGCATTATGTCGTTAGCTCTCGCTACTACGATGTCGCTTAGCTTAATGCTGTCGGCATGCAGCAGCTCTAATAACGGCAACGGCAATACGACGCCTAGCAACAGCAGCGGCGGGAACACTCCTAAGGAAAGCACGGCAACCGAAAGCACGGAGCCGGAAAAAGAAGTCACGCTGAAGTTCTACTTCGGCGGCGACAAAAAAGCGGCTACCGACGAAGTATGGTCAAAAGTCAGCGAGTACGTGAAAGAAAAAGGCCTTAATATTAAATTCGATATTAACTTTATTCCGTTTGGCGACTTCAAAGATAAAATGCTCGTTATGGCCGCTTCCGGCGACAAATGGGATATGAACTTTGACGGCGACTGGCTGTCCTACAAGCAAATGGCGGCAAAAGGCTCTTATATGACGCTGAACGATCTGCTGCCGGAATATGCGCCTAACCTGTACAAGAAATATCAGGAGCAAGGCACGCTTGGCGCAGCTACCGTTAACGGCAACATCGTAGGCTTGCCATGGACGATGAAGATGAATGAACGCAAGTTTGTCGCTTGGCGTTCCGACCTGACGGAGAAAGCGGGTCTGGATATTCCGGAAGGCTCCGTCAAAACCATCGAAGATATGGACAAACTGCTCCGCCAGATGAAGGAAGCTTACCCGAACGAAAGAATTAACCGTACAACGCCGCTCTCGATCTTTATGATTCGCGACGAGTGGGTCGACCTGAACTTCCATGGTCTTGGTTTCTACCTGAATGATCCGGCTGTCAAAGTACAACCGGTCGAGCAGCAGCCTTTCTACCTGGAGGCATCCAAGCTGGCGAAAGTATGGTATGACGAAAACCTGATCAACCGCGATGCGATGATCGACAAAACGGATGAAGCAGCCGAATGGAGAAACGGCAAGAAGCTCGTAACCGTTACTTCCCACGAATGGGTGGAAGCTAACCCTGGCTTCTCCGATCCGTCTTACAAACTGACGGCTTCCGAGTTCTATCCGGACAAAAAATTCATTAACCGTACCGCGCTTGCTAACGTTGTAGCGATTAACCGCAATTCGAAAAACGCGGACCGCGTGCTTCGCTTCCTCGATATGATCGAGACGGACAAAACCTTGTATGACCTTGTTCAATACGGTATCGAAGGCAAAACTTACGTCCTGAACGGCGATACGGCGGAATATCCGGACGGCATGGATACCACTACAAGCAACTACATGGAGTGGGGCGGCCAATGGGCGTTCTGGAAGCCGCAGTTCATGCGTCCAACCATGACTTACGGACCAGGCTTCTGGGAGAATGAAGCGAAGTTCGCAAGCGAGCCTAACAATGTCAACTCGCCAATCGACGGCCTGTTCCTTGCGGAAGACGCGATTAAGAACGAAGTGGCGAAACGCGACGCGGCAAGCGACGAGCTGAGCAGACCAATCGAATTCGGCGTTGTGAAGGATGTAGACAAAGCGGTTAACGACTACATCGAGACGCAAAAGAAAAACGGTCTGGATAGCATCATTACGGAAACTCAAAAACAAATCGACGCATTCATTGCTAACAAGAAGTAATTCTGCAACCAGCTAACCTATCGCACAGACAAACAAGAGAAGCCGGCCTGATGACACCTATGGGGGGCTTCTCTTTTTCTCGGCCTTGTAAGCGGATACAATACTCAAATACATCTGCAAACTGGAGGTTTGATTGTGAATACGAACCGAAATTGGACAAAAGCACGTGCCGGAATGGCAAAAATGCTAGTCATGCTGATGATTTTCTCTACTGTTGGTTTTATCGGATTGCCTGGTGTTTATGCTGCGGACGATGCTCCGGATACGGCGTCGGTTACGCTTGGAGAAACACCGGTGGAGAGTGGCATATCCGGCAGAGCCGGCGATAACGGAGACGGACTTCTAACGGGTACGCAAGCAGAAACCCCTTATTGGCAGACGAATAAAGCAGAAGGTACCACTTATCTGTATATGAACGTGAGCGACGATTACTTATTCGACAGCGCGGATTACGATGTTGACGTAACCCTCCGCTATTTCGATGAAGGAAACGGAAGCTTCCTGCTGCAATACGATGCGCAGTCGGCAGCCTTTAAGGACAGCGCAAAGTTTACTTACGGCGATACGAAGACGTGGAAGGACTACACCTTTAATCTGAGCGATGCCAAATTCGCCAACCGAACGAACGACTCCGACTTCCGGATCGCCATTGAAGGCGGCGGGATTAACGGCGAACAGAATCCGGACCTGAAGCTAGCAAGCGTGACGGTCAAAAAGACGCTTAAAGAAACGGCCACTCCGGAAGCCAGCATTACGCTTGGCCAAACTCCGGTATCGCATGGCATTACAGCCCATCCTGGCGATGGCGCTGCGGAAAATCTTTTGACCGGCGAGATCGGCGGCAAGACGTACTGGAAAACCAACCAGACGATCAGCCCAACCGACCATGGCGCCAATATTCTTTATTTCTACTTTGACGTTTCGGACAGCTATTTGTTCAATAACGCGGACCAGGATGTTTTCGTAACGGTCGAGTATTACGACAGCGGCAGCGGCAGCATGAAGCTGCAATACGATGCGCAGTCGGCAGCCTTTAAGGATGCGCCGGAATTTACTTATACGAACACCAATACGTGGAAAAAACATACGTTTAAGCTTGGCGACGCGAAGTTCGCAAACGGCACCAACGGCGGCGATTTCCGTCTTCACGTATCCGGGCCGGGGGCGATTGGCGCCAATCCGGATCTCTATATCGCTTCGGTATCGGTAAAAACCCAGCCGCAGCAAAATGTTTCGACGGAGACCAAAGTGTACGACACGGTCTATAAAGCGGATGATGTCGTGATCGCCGATATGAGCGTCAAGGACTTCGGCGCTGCCGGCGACGGCGTTAAGGATGATACCAAAGCGTTCCAGGACGCGCTTGCGGCAGCAGGCAACCGCGGGGGCGGCGTTGTTTTTGCACCGGCCGGCACGTATAAGCTGACTAGTCATCTGATTGTTCCGACAGGGGTAACGCTGCGCGGCGATTGGATTAGCCCCGATGCAGCAGGTGGCGAAGTAAAAGGAACGATCCTGGCTGTCTATGCCGATAAAGGCATCGAGAACGGCCCTAGCTTCCTGCAGCTGGCACCTGTGAGCGGCGTGACGAACTTGTCCGTCTGGTATCCGGAGCAGTCGCTTGGCGCACCGGTTGCTTATCCTTGGACGTTCGAGCAATTGTCCGGAGACAGCATGACGGTCAAAAATGTGACGCTGGTCAACTCTTACAACGGCATCAAGATAGGTCCTAGCTGGAACGAACTGCACTATGTGCGCAATTTGTACGGTACAGCACTCAAAACAGGCATTTTCCTTGACTACACCACGGATATTGGCAGGCTGGAGCATATCCGACTGGCGTCCTCCTATTGGGCAGGCTCAGGCTTGGCAGGCTCGCCGCAGCAGGCAGAGCTGAAAGCCTATACGACCGCTAACACCGAAGGGATCGTCATGGGCCGCTCGGACTGGGAGTATATGTCCGATATTGACCTGGCCGATTTCAAGAACGGCATGCGGATTACGACAAGAACGGGCAGCCTGGAGACGGCTAACGCCCAGCTCTACAAAGTTAATGTTCATGACAGCAACGTGGCGCTGAAGGTTGAAGGCGTTAACGATTTTGGACTTTTAATCTCGGACAGCAGCTTTAAAGCTAACGCAGGCGTTGACCCTAAAGCGGTCTATGCAACCGAAGGCTTCCACTCCATCGTTCAATTCAACCAAGTAACGTTTGGCGGTACGCCTCATCATGCGGTTGTGAATGAAGGCAGCGGCGTATTGTCGTTCGAGAACAGCACGTTCGAGAACTGGGATGATCAGAACGGAGGTTATGCGATTGCCGCGAAGGGCGGCTCGCTTATTCTAGGTCAGTCCGCGTTCTCTAAAGCTGCCAAGCATGTGCTCTTGGAAGGCAGTGTGGCTACGGTTAACTCGGTGAACTCCGGACATAACGGCAGTCTGGCGGTAACCGATAACAGCGATGCGGCAGAAGTTAACGTGCATCAGGATGCGAAATATGTGCTGGAGCAACTTCCTTCGGTTGCGGCCCTTGATCTGGCGAACCGTCCGAAACCGGCTACGGGCAGCCTGTTTGATATTACGGCTGCCCCTTACGAGGCGGACAGCACCGGCGAGACGGATGTATCCGCGAAAATCCAACAAGCGCTTGACGATGCCGATGCGGCTGGAGGCGGTACGGTTTATTTGCCGGCGGGCATTTACCGCGTCAATACCCCGCTTACGGTTCCTAGCGGAGTAGAGCTGCGCGGTTCATGGGATGTTCCGCATCATACGATTGGCGGGGGTACGGCGATTTTCACCAATTACGGGGAAAATAACCCTGACGGCGCTGCGTTTATCTCGCTAGAGCAGGATGCGGGTCTTAGAGGCTTATCCGTTTATTACGACCAGCAGAGCTGGACAAACGTGAAGCCTTACGCTTGGACCGTTCAAGGCAAAGGCAGCGGCGTTTATCTGATCGATACAACGCTTATCAACCCTTACAAAGGCGTAGATTTTGGCACTTACGATACGAGCGGTCATTACATTGATTACGTTGCAGGCTCTCCTCTAATGGAAGGCATTTTCCTCGGCGGCGGCGCTGACGGCGGATTAATGCGCAATGTTCAGTTCAACCCGCATTATTACGGGCGCAACAATTTCCCTAACCATCCTTCCACGGATCAGGACTTTGATGCGGTATGGAGCTATCAGAAAGAAAATCTGGATGCGTTCCGGATTGGCGATGTGAAGAGCGAGACGATCTTTAATACGTTTGTATACGGTTCGAAATACGGGATCCATTTTGAAGAGCAGAACGGGGTTGGACCTGAAGCGGTTGTCATCGGCCACGGTACGGACGGCAGCAAGAAGGGCGCCGTGCTTGATGCCGCGGGTGAAGCGGGTCTGAAGCTGATTAATACCGAGCTGGTGTCGATGAGTTCTTCGGACAAAGTGTATGTTGTTGTAGGCGAGGATTTTGATTCCAAAGCCGTATTCTTCAACTCTTCGATGTGGGGAGATACGACGCGTTCCTTTGATATTTTTGGAGGAGATGTCCGCATTCAGCAAAGCAACTTTACGAGAGTCGGGCAACGCGGCATTAACGCGGCCCGCGGCGACATTACGCTGTACGATTCTTACTTCCAGCAGCCAAACACGAATCATGTGTATGCCGGTCCGGACATCGAGAAGCTGATTATCGCAAACAACCTGTTTAAAGGCGGTTTGCAGCTGATCAACGAAGCGGGGACAAAGGTAACGGGTTCGAACCTGGTTCCGGTTGCGCTGGATCTGGTGAAAGGCGAGTTCGACGAGAGCAACCCGGCTAACGCGAATTTTGCTCTGAAGCTGACCAACATGACGGAATCCGATCCGCTTGCGGGTAAGATCGAAGTCATTGCGCCGGACAGCTACAAGGACAAATTTGTACCTGTTCGCTTCAAGGGGATCGCGCTTGGAGAGAGCGTAATTGTGAATCTCCCTTATTTGTCGGGCGACACTCTGAAGTACAAAGTAACGCTGGATAATGGCTATTCCTATGTGACGCAGGTGAAGACGGCTCAGTCGTTTGCCACGCGCAAGGACGATAACAGCCAGGTTCAACCTAATATCGATATTTCGAGCTCCACCAATTACTCGAGCCTAGGCGGCATTTGGGGCGGCAAGGACGACCTGAGCGCACAGGCAAGCGTCCGCTACGATAACGATAATCTGTATGTAACGGTTCGTACTACGGACAATACGCATTACCAGACCTGGACGAACGGCGATATTTGGCAGGGCGACAGCTTGCAGCTTGGTATCGATTTATCGAGAAAAGACGGCTCCGCCAGCCAAAACGTAAACGAGCTAGGTTTTGCCCTTACGAACGGCGGCACGATCTCGAAGTGGAGATGGCGTGCGCCTGCCGGTGTGGCAGCCGGAGCATTTAACGATGCGGATGCGGTTATTACGCGGGATGAAGCGGCTCATCAGACGGTGTACGACATTACCCTTCCGCTCGCTGCTCTGCACGGCGCAGGTTATACCTTCTCGCAGGAGGATCCGCTTGGTTTGACGATTTTGCTCAATGAACATGACGGCGCCGGCCGTTCGGGCTTTATTGAATATAACCAGGGGATCGGAACAAGCAAGGACGCTACGCAGTTTGGCGATCTGTACCTGCTGAGCTCGGACTACGAAAGTCTGCTCGAGCAATCGGCGGAAGCAGCGGTTGCAGCGGCTGAGCAGTCGAAGGATGTTACAAGCATTGATGCGGCAACCAACTTTGTCAGCCTGCTTCCGCAAGGAACGGTAAAATCCGGTCTCTCGGCAAGATTGTCGGCGCTTGGCGGAACAACAAATCCGGGTAACGGGTCGGGTTCCGGCTCGGGTTCCGGTGCTGGGCAAACGGATCAGCCGAAGGTGGCGGTTGGCGCGAATGGCGCGGTTCAGGTGGAAGGCAAGGGAACGCTTGATGCCGGTTCGAAACATGCAAAACTTTCGCTGACCGCTGCGTTGCTGGATCAAGCCTTCTCGAAAGCAACGGCTGGCCAGGACGGCAAGAAAAAGATCACCGTGGTGATTCCTAGCGCAGCTGGTGCAAATGGCTACTCCTTGGAGCTTCCTTCCAGCTATGTGAACCAGCAGTCGCCGGATAAGCAAATCGAACTGGTAACTCCGACAGGGACGATTCTGCTCTCCAGCGATATGCTGAAGCCGGATGCGGGTAAGCTTGGTCAGACGGTAACAATCAGCATTGGCAGCGCGAATACCAGCGGTTGGAGCGAGCAGCTGAAGAAGAAGCTTGGCGACCGTCCGGTTGTAGATTTGTCGATCCAGTCTGCTGGTCAGACTATTGACTGGCATAACAGCCAATCGCCGGTGACGGTATCCATTCCGTATACCCCTTCGGCAGCCGAAAAAGCCGATGCCAAAAAGCTGACCGTGTGGTATATCGACGGCAGCGGCAAGCCGTTCCCGGTACCTAGCGGACAGTATAAGGAAGCGGCCGGAAGCATCGTATTTACGACGAAGCATTTCAGCCAATACGCGGTTGCTTTCGTGCAAAAATCGTTCGGCGATCTGAACGGCTACGCTTGGGCAAAAGAAGCGATCGAGGTGCTTGCGGCGAAGGGAATCATTAATGGCGTATCCGATACGTCTTATGCTCCTGGCGCATCGATTACGAGAGCCGATTTCGTGAAGCTGCTTGTCGATACGTTTGGCTTTGCGTCTGACACTCCGGGCAGCTTTGCTGATGTGAACTCGAATCGTTATTATGCCAATGCGGTAGCCACGGCTAAGGCTCTTGGCATTACGAACGGTGCCGGAGGCAACCGGTTTAATCCTGAGGCTCCGATTACGAGAGAAGAAGCGGCAACGTTTATCGAGCGTGCTCTCACGGTTGCCAAGGCTGGCCTGCCAGCAGGTACAGAGGATGTACTCGCGGTTTTCTCCGATGCTAATCAGATTTCGGCATATGCGAAGAACAGCATAAGCGCGCTCGTGAAGGCGGGACTCTTGCAGGGCAATGACGGACTGCTGGAGCCACAAGGCCAATTGACGCGGGCGGAAGCAGCCGTATTGTTCTACCGGATTTATAATCAATAAATAAGATTGGGAGGAGCCGGATTCCATGCAGGAATCCGGCTCCTTTTTGGCGTATTATTAGCGTACTAAACATGCCTTTACACCAATAAGCTATGGCGAGTAATGCTTTACCGAAATGCAGACACTGGAATGGCTATTCATGTTGGGAGGCTATATGGGATGAGCAACATTCGAATTGGGTTTATTGGAACGGGAGGTATTGCCGGCTGGCATGCCAAGCAGCTGCTGGAGCTCCCGGAGGTTCAAATTACCGCGCTATCGGATACCAGCGAAGGCAATCGCGTTGCTTTTGCTGAAAAATTTGGTTTGCAGGATGCCCGGCAGTTCTCCGCTTATGAGGATATGCTTGAGCAGGGGGAGCTGGATGCGGTTGTGATTTGCTCGCCGCATACGCTTCATTTCAGACAAGCCTACGATGCGTTGGACAGAGGGCTGCATGTGCTTATCGAGAAGCCGATGACTTGCTCGTCGGAGGAAGCCGAGCAGCTTATCCGGAAGGCGGAAGAGTCGGGGAAAGTGATGCAGGTGTCGTACCAGCGGCATTTTCAGCCGGAATTTCTGTACATTCGGAATGCCATTGCAAGCGGGGAGATCGGCAGGCTGACCTCTGTAACCGCTTCACTTAGCCAAGAGTGGTATCAGCTTACGGAAGGCACGTGGAGACAGGTTCCTTCGCTCTCCGGCGGCGGATTCCTGATGGACTCCGGCAGCCATATTATCGACGTGCTGCTCTGGACGACCGGAATGACTCCTGTGGAAGTAAAGTCCCAGCTTCAGAACCATGGAGCGCCGGTTGAAATCGACAGCTTCACTTCCATCCGTTTCGCGGAAGGGGTGCTGGCGGGCTTGAACTTTGCCGGTTATGCGCCTGGCTGGAACGAGACGTTTGCGTTCTGCGGGGACAACGGCGGCATCTACTATGACAATGGTAAAATTACGCTTCGCCGTTTGAATGAGGAGCCAATTGTACCGGAGCTTCCGGAGGCAACCACGAATCAGGACAAAAGCTTTATCGACGCTATCTTTGGCCGCCACGAAGTGCTTGTCCCTGGCGAGTTCGCCCTCAAGGTCGTATCCTTAAGCGAAATGATCTACCAGGCAGCGGGCTACGATCCGCTGAAAAGATAATAAGAAAGGGTTGCCCCGTGTCGGGGCAACCCTTTTGTTTTTGTATTTGCGGGCTTGGCCCTCCTTGCTTGCTGTAAGTCGAAAATCTGCTTTACAGCTGTTGGAATCTGGTTAAAGGGCTACCACTCTCATTTACCAACGTTCACCAACTGGTACACTTGAGCTAACTCGCCCACTGTAAGCTCCAAAAGAAGCTTACGGCTTCACCACCCCGGCTCTCTCGCCGCTTACTTCACCTCAAACTCGCCAACCAGGGCGATTTTACCGGAGCTTGGACCGATCAGCGCGCGGAAGGCACCGGGCTCGACGGTCCACTGCAGGTCGCGGCCGAGGACGCGGAGGTCGCGCGGGGTCAGCGTGAACTCGACGGTTGCGGTTTCTCCGGCCTGCAGACGGATCCGCTTGAAATGCCGCAGCTCTTTCTCCGGACGCGCGATCGAGCTGAACACGTCGCTCACATAGAGCTGAACGACTTCGTCACCCGCACGGTCCCCTGTATTGGTCACGTCGAACGTCACGGCGATACTATCATCTACACTAATCTCAGCCGATTCCAAGCGGAGATTGTCATAACGGAAAGTCGTATAGCTTAGGCCGTGGCCAAAGGTATAGAGCGGCTCGTTATTGCCGCCGACATAATGCTTTTGTCCGCCGCGGCGGCGGTTATAGTAGACCGGAATCTGCCCGATGGTCCGAGGGAAGGAGATCGGCAGACGGCCAGCCGGGTTGTAATCGCCAAACAGCACTTCAGCGATGGCGTTGCCGCCTTGCTCGCCCGGATACCAAGCTTCGATAATCGCCGGAATATGCTCCGACTCCCATTCCAATGTAATTGGACGTCCATTCTGGAGTACCAGAATAACCGGAGTGCCTGTCTCATATACTGCCTTCAAAAGCTTAAGCTGGTCGCCGGGCAGATCCAGGCTGTTCCGGTCAATGCCTTCCCCGCAGGTACGCTCGGAATCGCCAAGCGCGACAACCGCAACATCGGCCTGAGCCGCCACAGCAACCGCATCTTGAATGCCAATTGTGTTGTGATTCCAGCCGAGCACGATTTCAACGCCGTTTGTATCCTTGCAATATTCTACGCGGATATCGTATTCGCAACCGGCTTCCAGCTTGACCGGCACGCTGCGCTTGGCACTCTTATCCTTGCCCCAGCCGTCTACAAGCAGCTCGCCGTCCAGCCAGAAGCGCATACTGTCCTGACTGATCGTGCCGATATAGCCGCTGAAGCTGTGCTTCGGAACAAGCTTGCCTGTCCACCGGACGGAGAAGCCCATCGTGTTAATGCTTTGATCCGGCTTCGTAATCACCCAGTTGAAGTTGATGTTCCGATCCAGCTTGCTCAGAACAGGCTCGCCTTCCAGCTCCGGATTGTTGAAGTATTCGCCAACAAGTCCCGGATTGCCGCTGCCGTCATGGAGGCAGTCCGCCGGAATGGCTTCCAGCTCATCGGCCAGAATGCCCGTACCCTTGGCATACAGCACCTTCGTCTCGGAGGAAACAGCTCGTTTAATGCCCTCGAGCAGAGTAACCGGCTCAAAGCCTTCGATAAAAGGAGTGTAGTCGCCAAGCCGGACTTCAGCTGCGCTAGGTCCAATAACCGCAATACTGCCCAAAGTTTTGCTGAGCGGAAGAGCTTCAGCTTCATTTTTCAGCAAAACAATACCTTCCCGCGCCGTCTGAAGCGCCGTTTGTCCATGCTCGGAACGGCGGATTACGCGCTTGGAAAGCTCCGGATCCGCATAAGGGTTCTCGAACAAGCCAAGCATAAACTTCACCTTCAATACGCGGGAGACGGCTTGATCCACAACCGCCGCGTCCAGCTCACCGCCCTCTACCATTTCAATAATGGACTGCTGGTAGAGCTCATGCGGATAGTCGTAATATTGCATATCCGTACCGGCAACAAGCGCCTGGC
This sequence comes from Paenibacillus sp. JDR-2, assembly GCF_000023585.1. Lineage (NCBI taxonomy): Bacteria > Bacillati > Bacillota > Bacilli > Caryophanales > Paenibacillaceae > Paenibacillus > Paenibacillus sp. JDR-2. The sequence continues at coordinate 1,418,989 of NC_012914.1, forward strand.
GGATCGCTTCCTTTTCCGAATCAGCCGTAAAATGGGCATGCTGCAGGCGGGCGATAGCACCAAGATCGGAACGGACAAAGCCCGGCATATTCCACTGTCCGCGCAGCACTTCCGTCAGCAGGCTGTAGTCCGCGGAGCAAGGAACACCGTCGATCGAATTATAGGAGCACATCGCATTGACCGCGCCTGCCTCCACGAAAGCCGCTTCAAAGACCGGAAGGTGGTAAGCGTGCATATCGTTAAGCCCAATCGATGCAGGAGAGTGGTTTAGTCCTGACTCGGGTATACCGTGTACGGCAAAATGCTTTGGCTCCGCAATAATGCTGGTATTCGCAGTTAGATCTTCACCTTGAAGTCCTTTGATCATTGCAACCGCCATGCGGCTCGCCAGATGCGTATCCTCGCCAAACGTCTCTTCCACGCGTCCCCAGCGCGGCTCGCGGGCCAGATCGAGCACAGGACCAAATGTCTCGTGAATCCCGACGCTGCGAGATTCGGCTGCAATCTGCCGGCCAATCTCTTTCACAACCTCCGGATTCCAGGTGGAAGCCATTGTGATCGCATGGGGATATACCGTAAAGCCCGGCCGCAGCAGGCCATGAAGCGCCTCTTCGCTGAATAGGATCGGAATGCCAAGCCGTGTTTCTTCAACCGCATAACGCTGCAGCTGATTATTGGCATCAGCCGTACCATATAAGTCATGCAGACAGCCAATGCCGTCCCCGCCAACAACTTCTTTTACTTTATCCCAGTTCACGACCGCATCGTCAGCCATAACGGTAATCATATGCGGATGAGTGGCGCTCATGAAGGAAGCGCCAAAATATTGATCCAACTGGCGGACCTTCTCCTTCATCGTCATTCTTCCCAATAAATCTTCCACGCGCTGCTCAATTGGGGCATCCGCCCTTTTGTACAAAGCCGCATTGATGTTAACCATTTCCCATTCCTCCTGTTACTTGATCTAGCATGGCTATATCTAATCTAGCGCAAGAACCGGCACCTAGACATAGCTCAAGCGAAAGAAGCCAAGAATGCGACAGAAAGTTTAAAAATGTCTCATTTAGAGCACGCCAAAACCGGACTAGAATGGGAGTGAGCACGACAAGAGGAGGGTAATAGGATGGCAAAAATAACGGGAATCGAATGTATTCGCACCCGCAAAAACGGGACCTGGACTATCGTTAAAGTGATGACCGACCAGGATGGGCTGTACGGGCTTGGCTCCGCATCCGATGTCTATAATCCGGAAGCGGTCGTGCAAATTATCGAGCAATTGCTTGCCCCTCTATTAATCGGCAAGGATGCCGCCAATATAGAAGATTTGTGGCAGACGATGTATATGAGCGGCTATTGGAGAAACGGCGCATTGCTGCATACCGCAATCGGCGGCATCGACATGGCGCTGTGGGATATAAAAGGCAAGGAAGCGGGGCTTCCCGTCTACCAGCTGCTTGGCGGAGCTTGCCGCGCTGCGGTTCCATGTTACGGTCATGCCGGCGGCAAGGATATCGCCGAGCTGAAAGAGGATGTGCACCGTTTTATTGAAGAAGGCTACACCGTCATCCGCGTACAGATGGGCGGCTATGGAGGCGGCGGCTTTATTGACCGGGATAAGGCGAACATCCCGCAGCAGGCATGGGGCAGCGGCCCGGTGTTTGACGAGCAATCATACTTGCATGCGATCCCGCATATGTTCGAACAGCTGCGGAATGAATTCGGCATGGGCGTTCAGTTCACCCATGACGTGCATGAGCATCTGACGCCGGTGAACGCGATTCAGCTTGCGAAGCGGGTAGAGCCTTACAGCTTGTTCTTCCTCGAAGATGCCATCGCGCCGGAGCAGATCGGCTGGTACCGTCACTTGCGGCAGCAATCCGCTACCCCTCAGGCGGTTGGCGAGCTGTTCGTGAATCCGCAGGAGTGGACGCAGCTGATCAAGGAGCAGCTGATCGACTTTATCCGCGTGCGCGTATCCAAGGCGGGGGGCATAAGCGCCTGCCGCAAAATCGCAGCTTTAGCCGAAGCGTTTGGCGTGCGTACGGCCTGGCAGGAGGGCGGGGAAAACGATCCCGTCAATCAGGCGGCGGCCGTCCACCTCGATATGGCGATCTGGAACTTCGGTATTCAGGAAGTAAACCATTTCAAACCGGAAGAGAAGGATGCTTTCGAGGGACATATTGAGCGAAAAGGCGGCTACCTGTATCCTTCGCAAAAGCCGGGTCTCGGCATTGAGCTCGACGAGCTGAAGGCCCAACAGCTGCTGGGAGAAGGCTGGAGCAAATCGGTGTATTTCAATCCTTATCAGCTGGACCGCAAAGCGGACGGCACGCTGGTACGCCCATAATTTCTTCATTAAATAGGAGTGTAACCTATATGAAAACCATTGCAGTAACAGGCGGCAGCGGCAAGCTGGGCTCGGCGCTGATCAAGGAACTTCAGCAAGAGGGCTACAATGTCACCTCGCTGGATACGCAGCGTTCCAACGAGCTGAGGTGCCGGCAGATCAAGGTGGACCTGAACGATTTCGGACAAGTCGTCTCCGCCCTTCACGGGGCCGATGCGGTCATTCATCTGGCCGCTATTCCGGCTCCGCTTGGTTACCCGTATCCGTATATTTTCTCTAATAACGTAGTGTCCGGCTACAATATTCTAGAAGCGGCTTCGCTGCTTAATATCCGCAAGGTTGTTGTTGGATCAAGCGAGTCCTCTTATGGATTCGCTTGGGCGCCCACCCCGTTCTCGCCGGATTATCTCCCGGTAGACGAGGAGCATCCGCAGCAGCCGCAGGAATGCTACGGCTTATCGAAGATCGTAAACGAGCTGACGGCTGCGATGTTCGACCGCCGTAACGGGATGCAAGTGATCTCGCTCCGCTTCTCCATGATTACGAAGCCGGAGGATTATAAACATCTTGCGATCCATAAACCGGAGGCGTTCAAAAATATTTTCTGGAGCTATATCGACATCCGGGATGCCGTCAGCGCGTGCATCGCTTCGCTTAAAGTGGACGATAGAGGAGCAGTCTGCCTCAACATTACAAGCAGCGATACGTTAAGCGACCGGCCTACCGTGCAATTAATCGAACAGTTTTATCCGGATGTGAAGGACCTGCGCGATCCGTTCCCGGACCGGACGGCAATCGTCAGCAACAAGGAAGCCGAGAGAGTGCTCGGCTGGAAGCCGCGGCATTCCTGGGCGGACAGCGAATAAACCAAAAAGCCCCGACCGGTCAATGTGAAACCGGTCGGGGCTTTTTTCAACCTCATCCTTTTATAGAGCCAATCATAACTCCCGTAACAAAATGCCGCTGCACAAACGGATACATGATCCATACCGGCAGGCTGGAGACGATAATAATCGCATACTTGATGCTTTCGGCAAGCAGAATTTTATCCTCCAGTCCAACATTGCCGTCAACGGCCGACGATTGGCTGATCATCAAGATTTCGCGCAATACGAGCTGCAGAGGATAATGCGACTCGTCGCGCATATAGATAAGCGCGTTAAAGAACGAATTCCAATGGCCTACCGCGTAGAACAACACCATGACGGCCAGAATCGGCTTCGACAGCGGCAAAATGATATTCACCAGCAGCCGCCAGTTCGAGCAGCCGTCGATATGGCCGGCCTCCTGGATCTCCCAAGGAATACTCGATTGGAAGTAGGTTCTCATGACGATCAGATTGTACGTCGAGATTGCGCCCGGAACAACCAGCGCCCAGATCGTATCCACCATCCCAAGATTCTTCACCAGCAGGTAGGTAGGAATAAGACCGCCGCTGAAAAACATCGTAAGCGTAATAAGCATCATCAGCATTTTCCGTCCGGGAAGGTCGGGTCTTGACAGCGGATAGGCGGCCAAGGTAGTCATAATGATGTTTATTACCGTTCCCGCAACGGTATAAATGATAGTATTTCGGTAACCAATCCAAACCTCGTTGTTATGAAAAATATTCGTATAAGCTTCTAGCGTTATGCCCTTTGGCAGCAGCCATACCCCGCCGTCGAGCACCCTGGCCGGATCGCTTACGGAAGCGCTGAAGACAAAAAGCAGCGGGTACAGCACAATAAGAATAATGACTGCGGCAATTGCATACACAACCGCGTTAAACAGCCGTTCACTCGACACTCCCGAGCGGTTGATCACGGGCTTCCCTCCTTACCATAAGCTTGTCTCGGACAGCTTGCGGGCGAACCGGTTCACGAAGAGCAGGAGCGCCAGATTAATGACCGCGTTAAACAGTCCAATCGCGGCGGTATAGCTGTATTCGCCTTTCAGAATGCCCGTCGTATAGACAAAGGTTGAGATGACATCGCTGGCCTCGATATTCATGCTGTTTTGCATAAGCAGCACCTTCTCGAATCCGATATTCATAAAATGGCCGATATCCAGAATAAGCAGGATCACGATAACCGGCACGATGCCGGGCAGGGAGATATGCCAGATCCGCCGCAGCCGGGAAGCCCCGTCCATCTTAGCCGCTTCGTACAGCTGAGGATTAATGCCAATGAGAGCCGCGATGTACATAATCGACTGCCAGCCCATGTTCTGCCAAATGTTCGAGCTGATAAAAATCGGCTTGAACCATGCCGCCTCCTCGAGAAACCGGATGGGCGTTCCGCCAAACGCCTCGATTAGCCCGTTGACGGGGCCGCTTTTGGGAGAAAGGAACAGCTGCAGCATCCCGACGATTACGACAATCGAGATAAAATGGGGAAGGTACGTTATATTTTGCAGCCATTTGCTAAAGCCCCTGTTCGGAAGTTCTTGAATAATGAGAGCCAAAACGATCGGAATCGGGAAGGCAATCAGCAATGAAAACAGATTGATGGAGATGGTATTCCACAGCAGTCTCCAGAAATAATACGAATCAAAAAAACGGGTAAAGTGCTCGAACCCCACCCATTTGCTGCCTACGATTCCTTTGGCAGGATTAAAGTCCTTAAACGCAATTTGGAGTCCATACAGCGGACCGTATTGGAACAGCAGATACCAAGCAATAGGAAGCAGGAGCATTAGATATAAATCGTAGCGTCTTGCTATCTTTTTAAACAGCCGGGAGCCGCGCATGAAGCGGCTCCGCGGACTGGTGGTCGGATGATTGGCCTCAGCCGGTCTCATGTGCGACCTCCTTTTCAGTTATTGTTTCACTTTATCGTAGGCATCCTGGTACAACTTCTGCAGCTCGTCGATTTTCAGCTTCTTCAGCGTAGCCTGGAAATCATCCCATTTATCGAAACTAAGCGCGCCGGTAATAAACTTGGTGCTTTGCTCGTCGTAGTATTTATCAAGGTCGTTGCGGAGCACGTCCACTTTCTTCGCGGTCTCCTCTTCGAACATCGGAGCGGCATAGCGGACCTCAGGCATGTAAGGATCCAGCTTCTTTTGGGCCTCTTGCACTTGAGGCGGATTAATAAAGGAGGCTACATTCTCGCTGATGAGATGAGGCGCGCCGCCCCCCGCGTAAGGCGTAATTTTGCCTTGGTTTCCGGTATTCAAAAATTGCTCCGTATAATACGGAATGCCGTCTTTAAGCTCATAGTTCTCGCCTTCCCGGCCGAACCGGAGCAGAGTGGAGCCTTCTTCGCTGTAGAAATAATCGATCCAACGCATGGTTGCTTCCGGGTGCTTGTTGACGGATGTAATGGCGAACGAGCCTAAGTCACGGGGAACCGGAGCGCCTTGGCTTTGCAGGCGGTCGCCTTGCGGACCTTCAAGCGGCGAGATACCGGTATACTGATCTTGAATCGACAGGAACGCATTATTGGTTTGATCAAAGAAGAAGCCAACGTTGCCCGATCCTTGCTTGGCGATGTATTGGGCTTCCGTCTGGGAAAACACTTCCGGATCAAGCAGCTTTTCGCTGTAGAGCTTGTTCAAATATTGCAGCAGCTCCTTGTTGCGGTCATTGCCCATCCATATTTCTACCTTGCCCTCGACCAGATTGATGTTATATCCAAGCTGCGTATCCAGGCCAAACGAACCGCTCATCATCGGAATAATCGGCAGGCCTAGACCAACCCCTGCGCTGGCACGGGCCGTCAATGGGATTTCATCCTGCTTTCCGTTGCCGTTCGGGTCGTTGTCGCGGAAGGCAACCAGCACTTTGTACAAATCCTCCGTCGTTTGAGGCTCCTGCAAATTGAGCTTTTTCAGCCAGGCTTGATTAATCCATTTCTTGTCCGTCCGTGCAGCCCCTACCGTAACAACCGTAGGCAGAGCGTAAATATGGCCTTCAGGCGTTGTAATCGCAGGTCCAATCTCGGGATATTGTTCCATCAGCTTTTTGAAATTTGGAGCGTAATCGTTGATCAGATTTTCAAGCGGGATTAATTGGCCTGCCGTTCCGTAACGGATCGCTTCAAGCGAAGTAAGAGAAGAACGGAACAGGGCATCGGGCAGCTCATTGGATGCGAACAGCAAATTCTTTTTCTCCTGGAAGCCATCCGTAGGCACTTCGGTAAACTCCACGTCAATGTTGCTTTGCTTGGCATAGTCCTGAAACACGGGCATGTCCTTGAACGGGCCATTCACAGGGGCAATACGCGAGAACATTTTCAGCTTGATCGGCTCCTGCACAATCGGATAACCGGTTTTGCTGACTTCACTTGAGGAAGCTTCCTTTGAGCTGTTTTTGTTATCCTCGTCGTTGCCTGAGCTGCACCCGGCTAGCGTCAAAGAAAGGGCAAGCATCGCGGACACGGTAATTGTACTTCGTTGTTTCATCATTACAGCATTCTCCTTTAAAACATAGTATTCAAAGTCATATAGTTGGATTTGTGAGCTGAATTTAGCATAAAGTAAGCCGTATGAAATAGAAATAACATTTCGTTGTGATCAATTTGGCATTTTGTTAGACGCGAGCAGCTTGCTGCGGTAGTTCGACGGCGACATGCCGGTGTAAGTAGAGAAAGCCCTCGAGAAGGTATACAGGTCCGTATAACCTAGCGAAAGCGAGATATCGGTAATCGATAGAGTCCGGCTCTGCAGCATTTCGACTGCCCGTTCCATCCGCAGCATGATCAGATATTCGCGGGGACTTATGCCGAAGCTTTGTTTGAACCTGCTGGACAAATGCGAGCGGTGCATGCCGGACCACTCCGCCAGATCCGTTACGCTGATGCCTTCCGCATAATGCGTCTGCATATATTGCAGGCAGGCTTTTAACCAATCCTTCTCCTCGCTCGCTTCGGGAAGCGGACGCGACAGCATTTCGAACAGCTGGTACAGCATCATTTGCAGTTGCAAATCGCCGTCCTTTTGCCAGTTTTTCATCCGTTCCATGCACGCCTGCAGCTGATTGGCCAGCTCAGTCGTAAGTCTGCTGCGCAAATACGGTTTGTGCTCGGTTAATCCAATCCTTCGGACAAGCATTTCCGCTTGTGAGCCGGTGAAGGCAAGCCAATGCATCTTGAGCGGGGACGCGGAATCGTATTGCGTAATCCAGTAGCTGTGCTTCACATCGGGGAAGAGGCAGAACATGCTGCCCTTCGGCAGGATGACAGTCTCGCCCATACTGGACAGCGTAACCGAGCCGTTAAGCACAAAATGGAAGGAGAAGCATTCAATTACCCTTGGCCCAACGCTGTAATTCGCCTTGGCGATATTGCGGCCCGTGCGAAGCGGCCAAAGCCCGCCCAGCTTCTCGAATTCGTTAGGCGTGTAATAAAAGATGTCTGCAAATTCATGGCCGTAGTCTTTCAAAGGAATTCACCCCGCAAAAAAAAAGACATAGCAGTGCCAAGGAGGGCACATGCTATGTCTCTAGTAGTCTAGTCGACGATCTGTCTATTGTAGCACAGATCGTCATTTTCGTTCAGGGCTAGGCGTAAATCCGGTAGCTGCCGCTTAATGCCAGCAGGCTGAAGAAATAGAGGCAGTTATCGTAATAACGGCGCTCGCCCTTGCGGAGAGGGGTGTTCCAAAGCAGCTGAACAAAATGATCGGCGTCCGGTCCGTCGGCTGCCAGCGATGCCATGGCATTTGTCGCAAGTAGTCCGATAGGATGAAGAGCCGGCTCGTCGAAAGGCTGGCCGTCAATGGTATAGCGGCGGTAAGCCGCTAAGTCGACCGGACGGAAAAACCGCTGAATCCGGTTCGACTGTTCGACCTGCCACGGATCGCGGCGAAACCATGCCCAGTCTAGTCCGATATTGGCCGCCACCCGGTAAGCATCGCTGTAGAAATGACGGAAGTCGCCATGCCGCTGCACCTCTGCCGGCGTTCCGTCGTAGTTGGCGTACTCCGGCGACAATCCCGTCTCGGGATGGCAAGCCGTATGCAGGTAAGTCCGGCTTGCGGACGCCGCTTCCCGCCAGAACGGCCTGTCCACTTCATCGGCCCACAAGGAGAACAATTCGTAGAAATGGGGGAGATGATAGGAGGGATCGCTGAATGGCGACTCCGGTACAAACTTAATCAGCTTGTTCGCCGGCTCCCACATTGGACTGCCGCCATTGCCGTCCTCACCTTGGTGGATGCAGGCTCGTAAAATTCTACTTGCCTGCTCCGAGTAATTATACGGCTCCGGTCCGTTGCCCCAGCGGTTTGCGGCAAAGAACAGCGCCATGGCAAAAAACTCCTCGCCATCCGGCGCGGGTCCTTGAGACAGACGGGTTCCGTCCGGCTTGCAATGCCAAGCGAAATAATCCTTGTAACGACCTTCCGCATGCTGCATATAAGTGACGGAGAAGTTCCACAGCCGGTCGAAAATTTCCTTATCGTTCATTTGAACGGCCATCATCATGCCGTAAGACATGCCCTCCGACCTTACATCCACATTGCCGGTATCGAGGAAGTAGCCCTTGTCTTCTCCCATCGGGTAATAAATCCGGATATCCGGATCGCCATGCAGCAGATCGTTCCAAGCCTGCTCCAGCTTTGCTTGTATAGCTGTCTCGGCATAGCCGAGTTCCTTGAACAAATTCCGGTATTCACCGGTATAAATAAGCCCCTTTTTCCAAAGCTGTCATTGTAGTAAAAACCTCCATTTCGTGGTGTATAACCCCATCTTAGCACAGGCGGAACTATACAAATTAAAGCGTTTTCAGTAATAAGCTTAGATTAACGCTGTGAGAAGAACAAAGCTCTAGACTCGTTCTCCAGCAGGATGCTACCATATAAAAAACTTAGTTTGTTTAATATACAAACTAAGTTGCGAGTGCTATTCTTTTGGTAATGTTTTTCAAAATGACAACACGAGTAATCTTTTGCTATATTCGGTTCAATTTCGAATTCAGAGAGGAAGAGCGCCATCATGGATCAAACGATTAGACAAGCGATTGTAAGGGGAGAAACTTCCCTTGGCATCGAATTTGGATCCACGCGAATCAAGGCTGTACTGATTGATTGCAATTTTGAAACCATCGGATCCAGCAGCTATGCGTGGGAAAATCAATTGATCGACGGTTATTGGACCTACAATCTCAATGAAATGATTAACGGATTGCAAGAAACCTACCACCAGTTAAAACAAGAAGTTCAGAACAAATATGGTGTAATCATACAAAAAATCGGATCAATCGGATGTTCGGCCATGATGCAGGGCTATATTTCAATTGATCAAGCAGGGGAGCTGTTGGTCCCGTTCCGTACATGGCGCAATGCAACAACGGGAACAGCCGCATCGGAACTAACCGAGAAATTCCGGTTTAAAATTCCTCAGCGCTGGAGTATCGCACATTTGTATCAAGCAATTTTGAATGATGAAAAGCATGTCCATAACATTGATTATATTACGACTTTGTCGGGTTACATTCATTGGCTGTTGACTGGCAGCAAGGCTCTTGGTATCGGGGATGCCTCGGGTATGTTTCCAATCGATGAGTCTGCACAGCAATATAATGAGGATATGGTGAAACAGTTTGCTGATTTAATTGCCGATAAAGAATACCCGTGGACACTTAAAAGTATTTTACCTAGAGTTTACACTGCAGGTGAACATGCCGGATATCTCAGTGAATCTGGCGCCCGGCTATTAGATCCATCAGGCAACCTGCAAGCAGGCATTCCGCTATGTCCTCCGGAAGGCGATGAGGAACGGGCATGGTTGCTACGAATAGTGTCAAAAAGCGTACCGGCAACATTTCCGTAGGTACGTCGATTTTCGCCATGATCGTTCTGGAGAAAGATTTATCCGCGGTGCACCCTGAGATTGACATAGTGACTACGCCTGAGGGCAGCCCAGTCGGCATGGTTCTTGCTAATAACTGCTCCAGCGATATTAATGCATGGCTCGGCTTGTTTCGCGAATTTCATGAAGCAATGGGATTGGAGCCCGATATGAACCAGTTATTCAGCGTTCTGTTCAACAAAGCGCTGGAAGCAGATGCTGATGGCGGCGGCCTGTTGAGTTACGGGTACTATTCAGGCGAGAACATTACCGGGCTTGTAAAAGGCCGTCCGCTGTTCGTTCGCTCTCCAGAAAGCAGCTTCAATCTAGCTAATTTTATGAGAGTCCATCTGTTTAGCGCGTTTGCTGCATTAAGGCTCGGGATGGATATATTGACACAGAAGGAGCATGTCACGATTGACCGTATCTTGGCGCATGGCGGACTGTTTAAAACGCCGCTAGTCGGTCAAAAAATGTGTGCCGCAGCACTGAATATTCCTGTTTCGGTCATGTCTACGGCTGGTGAAGGCGGCGCATGGGGAATGGCAGTTTTGGCATCCTATCTGGTTAATAAGGGGCAGGATGAGGGTTTGGTGAATTATCTTGCAACTAAAGTGTTCAAGGATGCAGAAGGACTAGAGGTTTATCCTGACAGAGTGGATGTGAATGGTTTTGCTTTGTTTCTGGAGCGGTACACGGAAGGACTGCCAATCGAGCAGGCAGCGGTAGAACATTTTGCGGAAAATTGGAAGGAATAAGATACGTGAAACTTTAGTTCAAAGATACAGCGACAGTCCAGGACTTCATTTCCTTGTCCTTGGCTGTCGCTGTTTCAATTCTAGGCTTCACGGCGGCCCAGCTGCTATTCCAGGTTCGCGTGATTGTTGTACATGGCCGTACCTTGCAGCTTCTGCTGCTGCATCAGATTCAGGACGATCGTATCCAGCAGAAGCAGAAGGCTTTGCTCGAACAAGGTGCCCATCGGCTGGCTGGAGCCTCCGGAAGTGCTGTCTTTGGTGACGGCAGGGATTGTTACCCGGGAGGATGCTGCGGCGCCTAAGGTTGATTCCGGCATAATGGTCACAACGCCAACGGCTGCGCCGATGCTTTGGGCTTTGGCCGCCATGCTTGTCAGCGTTTTGGTCTCGCCGGAGCCCGAGCCGATGAGCAGCAGATCCCCTTCGGCAATGCCCGGCGTAACGGTCTCGCCTACGACGTAAGCGCGGAAGCCCATATGCATCAGGCGCATGGCAAATGCCCGCATCATCAGCCCGGAACGTCCGGCACCGGCAACGAAAATTTTGTCCGCTTCCGTTATCCGCTTCGTTAGAGCTTCGATCTCGCTAGGCTTAACGGCCTCAAGCGTGCGTTCCAGCTCTTGAAGAATGGAGGAAGCTGCGCTCAGCGTACTCATTGGTTATTACCCTTTGATCAGCTGCTGCATTTGAGCGGCAACCGCCTGCTTGTCCTCGGCGCCGGTAATGCCGCCGCCTACGATAACCAGATCCGGCTGGGCGCGGATGACTTCCGGCAGGGTTTGAAGCTTGATGCCGCCTGCGATCGCGGTTTTTGCCTGCTTCACGACGCGTTTAATCGTAGCCAGATCCTCGAACGAGTTTTTGCCGTCTGCCTGATGATCGTAACCGGAATGAACGCAGATATAATCAACGCCAAGGTTATCGATTTCCGCCGCGCGCGCGGCAATGTCTTTTACGTTGATCATGTCGACCATAATCTTTTTGTTCTGTTTGCGGGCTTCATCAACCGCGCCTTTAATCGTGGAATCGTCGGATACGCCAAGAACGGTGATAATGTCGGCGCCTGCTTCGGAAGCCTTCATCACTTCATAACCGCCGGCATCCATAATTTTCAGGTCGGCCAGTACTTTAAGCGACGGGAATTCGTCTTTGATTTCTTTAACGGCGCGAAGCCCTTCGTTAATGACAACGGGGGTGCCAATCTCAACGATATCGATATAAGGGGCAACCTCTTTTACGACTTCCTTTGCCTCCGGGATGTTAACCAGGTCAAGTGCCAATTGCAGTTCCATAATAGGAATCTCTCCTTTATTTTGGGTGTTGAAAGCGATGAGTTCATATTAGGGCGATACCGAATTTAATGGAAGTACGCACTTTCAAGTAAGTCCGTATCCTGCAGGAAACTATGAAGCGCAAAAAAGCAGACTCCATGCGGAGTCTGCCGGTTTTTATGGAGAAATATAAGGTTTAAATTTCTGCTGCTTGAAGGGAATTCGGCTTAGAGTCCGATGTTCTGCCCAGTACCTCTTCGCCATAATGCTTGCCCCAGTTGTACATCAGCTTCAGGATCGGCACGAGGCTTTCTCCATGCGGAGTCAGCTTATATTCGACCTTCGGCGGAACTACCGGATAGACGGTCCGTTCGACAAGCTGATCCTCCTCCAGCTCGCGGAGCTGGTTCGTCAGAATCTTTTGCGTGATATGGGGAATGAGCTTTTGCAGCTCGCTGAACCGTTTTGTGCCGTCAATGCCCAGATGCCAGAGGATGATAAGCTTCCATTTGCCTCCGATTAAGGCAAGGGTTAGTTCTTTTTCACAGTTGATTTGATCAATCTCAATTCGGGAACGAATATCTTTCGCCAATTTTAAGCACCTCCACATAGCTAACCGTGTCACAATAGATTACAAGATTATCGGGTTCATGTCTATTAAAGATGATGTCGAAAAATATCGGTTTATGGTATGATCGAAATTATTGCCTATATTATGGTAAAAAAGGTGGAAAACAAATGGATTATATGGAGACCCTGCACCGGAGAAACAAGCTGCTTGTGAATATTATATGGGTCATGCTGTTACTCGGCGTAGCCGTTGATTTTCTGACCGGAGCCGGGATGGATTCGATTATCGTGCTCGCTATTGTAGGTACGCTTACCTGCGGCGCCACCACGATTCTGGTCTATAAACGCTGGTTAACAAACTATATTATGTATTTCATTTCAACGATTGTTACCGTGCTTACGTTGCTGTTATTGTTAACCGGACCGATTATTACGACTTATTTTCTTGTTTATGTAAATCTTGCTATTATGACGCTTTACGGCAACTCCAAGGCAATTGGCTATTCAGGGTTAATGGGCGTTCTTCTGACGGTTTATTGTTACATAAGTCCCGACAAGATCGAGATTTTTGGCAATAACGCTCCAACCACAATGTTTATGTATTTCTTTATGGTGGCGGTTCCGCTATACGTATCGACCAAATTCAGCGAGCGGCTGCAGCATAATATTATCGAGCAAGGCGAGCAGGCGATGCTGGAAAACAAACGGTCGCTTGAGCTTGTCGGACAAGTCTCTTCCTCGGCTGGGCAGCTGAATTCGTTCAGCACGAACTTGAAAGCCAATATGACAACGGCCGGTTCGATTTCCAAGGAGGTAACTTCGGCCTTCTCGGAAATTACGTCAAGCATGGAAGCTCAAACGTCCAGCATGAATGATATCAGCGAAGCGATCCGCCATATCGAAGCTTCCGTGTCCTCGCTTGCGGACCGTTCTACGGAGATGAAGGGGTTGTCGGCAAGCTCCGCTCTGTTAACCAAAGCCGGAAGCGAAGGAACCTCCGATCTTGAGCACGAGATGAAGCGGGTTAACGAGACGATCGATTCCTCCGTACAGCTTATGAATGAGCTTGGCGAACAGAATACGAGCATCAGCGAGATTGTGGCTACCATTAAGCATATTTCCACGCAGACGAACCTGCTGGCTTTGAACGCGGCAATTGAAGCCGCGCGCGCAGGCGAGCATGGCAAAGGCTTTGCGGTTGTCTCCCATGAAATCCGCAAATTGGCCGAGACATCGCAGCAATCAACGGAACAAATTGAGCAAATATTGGAGAGCATCCGTACGAAGACGATTCTGGCGGCGGAGCAGGTGCTCGAAGGGCAGCAGTCCGTTGTTGGCAGTACGGCCGCAGCCCGCAAGGTAGCCGATGTCATGCGGGCTTTGGCGTCTGACGCCAATAAGCTCGAGAGCCATTCGGGTGAGGTCGACTATTCGGCGGAGCAGCTCCAGGAGCAATATACGAGGATTACCGGCCAGATCGTATCGATTGCCGGTTCCACGGAGCAGAATATGGCAGCAATCCAGGAAATGTCGGCCAGCATGACGACGCAGGACAGCCGGATTGTTGAGATTGTCGAGAGCTTCCTGCAGCTGGACAAGTTAACCTCCAATCTGAACGAGATGACCGAACGAAAACAATAAAATGCTAGAAATATTAATATAAATAACAAAAAAATGGTATTTTCAATTTGTTCATTGTCGATTATATTGAGAATTATTCAGGCCTTCCCCGTCATGTCAAAGATCGGAGAAGGCCTTATTGCGCTCGGCAAATGGACAAACGGAGATGATAACGTGGTAGTTTTCATTTCGCTTATATTCATTATTGCAGGAGTTATGGGATGGCTATTTCCGTCTTTGAGTTGGCATATGAAGCATGGATGGGCCGTGGACGGCAACTCGGGTCCAAGCGATAACTATATCTTTTTCAGCAGATTTGGAGCCGTAATCGTACTAGGATGGGGAATTTATATTCTAATTACCGGAGATTTGGGCAAGCTCAGTTCATAGAAGAGGCGAGGGAATTAGGATGAGAAGAGTACCTATGGAACGGCCAACGGATCACTACGATGCCCGTTTATTCAAGATTGACGAGCAGCTCTGCGCATTGCTTGAAGAACGAAGAGAGGTCTCGAACCACAATCCGGGATTTCCGCCCTTTAAAAGCATTGAGAGCTGGGCTGACCGGTATCACCTGTACCCGGATTTGTTGAAGTCCATATTCAGCATATTATTGAATGAAGAGGTTTATCTGCCGTTAGTTGAGCCATCGGGCTTTCGCAAGCATCTGCCCGTTCTCCGGTGCGCGGAGAGCGGAGGCAAAGTCTATACCTTGTCCGGTATAAGACAATATGAGAATGCAAGCGTCGTAAACCTGAGCATACATGGAGACTACCGGGAACGTGAAAATGAAGCAATGCGAACGCATACTTATATCGAGCTTGAGCTGGGTGAAGGTTATCATTGTTATGTGGACCAGGGAACAAGCTCCGGGGGGAATTCCGCCTACGGCTTTGTTGTTTCTCCCGCTCTGCCGGACGATCTTGCCGGAATTACCTTTGTTTTCAGCGAATACGAAAGGCCGTTAAAGAGGAAGCCGATAGGCATCGAGATTGTTTTTCGGATGGAATAATAGACAATGGCCTCACTGGGGAAGTTAACCAGGGAGGTTAGGAATATGAAAGGGATAATGGCTTTCATTATGGCTATGCTGCTCCTTGTCCCTGCGTTTGGGGCGGAGGCTATGCCCAAGCAAGAAGCCGTTCATCAGATGATAAATGCGTTGTTGAGACATAAGTATGATCTGGCACAGAGCTATCTTGCCAATGGCGTGAAAATGCCGGAAATTAGAGAAGATAGTCCGGTCATTCAGGTGGAAGGACTTCCATCGACGAAAAAGGATCAGCGCATCCTGATTGGTTACTTCTGGGATGAAGCGTTTAAGAGCAAACGTATGGCATTTATTTGGGAGCTAACGATAAAGCAAGATCGAATTATTCGGCTTGATGCCCTATACGATGGAGCCAATCCGCTTGTTAATGAAAACAAAGTCGTAAGGAATTACAGGAATCAGTTCGACCGTCATGTGATGGTTCCCGGGCAGTTTCCATTTAAGGTGCATAAGGTGCAAGGCGAGATCATAGGCCGGAGGATTACATTGCAATACGAAGATGATGCGAATGATCGTTTTCTTCTTATTCAGGCGGAACCGGTTCGGCCAGGAATACCAATCCTGGATTTGCCTAAGCCAATGAAAGCAAAGGGAAGTTTCGAATCCCGGTTTCAAAAGGATGGGATGCAGTACATGGTGACGCTTGGTCACAAGAGATGGCTGAGTCATGTAAAGGCAGAGGACTTAGGCGATGTTATTGCATCCATGAAGTGAAAAAAGGCCTTACCGGTCGAATTCCGGTAAGGCCTTCTTCTATTATTGCTGGCGCTCGAGCGCATCGATTCCAAGCGCGATCGATCCGCATAGACCGGCGTTGTCGCCAAGTCCAGGCGGCACGATATAAGAATCAATGCCTTCACGCAGCGCTTCGTGCGAAGCATAGCCGTTCAGGTTCTTCTGTACTTCCGCGCGGACCAGCGGGAACAGCTGCTCCTGATGCATAACGCCGCCGCCAAGAATAACCTTCTTCGGAGACAGCAGCAGAATCGCGCTCGAAATGGCTTGGCCGAGATAGAAAGCTTCCATCTGCCATGCCGGATGGTCCTTCGTCAGCTCGTCAGCCTTCACGCCCCAGCGTTGTCCGATAGCGGGACCTGCCGCCATGCCTTCCAGGCAGTCGCCATGGTAAGGGCAGAAGCCGGCAAACGTATCCTCCGGGTGTCTGCGGGTAAGCACATGGCCGCCTTCCGGATGCAGCAGGCCATGTACAAGCTTGCCTTCCGTGTAAACGCCAACGCCGATACCGGTACCTACCGTGTAATAAAGCGCGCTATTAAGCCCTTTTGCCGCGCCCCATTTCGCTTCGCCAAATGCCGCCGCGTTTACGTCCGTGTCCCAGCCGTAAGGAACGGGAAGCTCGCGCTTCATCGTGCCAAGGAAATCATAGCCGGACCAGCCTGGTTTAGGTGTCGTTGTCACATAGCCGTAAGTCGGGCTGGAAGGATCGATATCAATAGGACCAAAAGTACCGATTCCGATAGCCTCAACCTGCTTGTCTCGGAAGTAGTTCAGGACTTCGCGCAGCGTGGAATCCGGATGCTCGGTTGGCAAGCTGATCCGTTCTTCGATTTCACCGTGTTCGTTGCCGATACCGCATACAAACTTTGTTCCGCCTGCTTCAATTGCTCCAATACGCAAGTTCGTTGCCTCCTTAAAAGAATTGCCGCACGAACGGCCTAGTTTTTGCCGTACGTGGTAAATCTTGCTTCGTAAGCATAGGTCTTAAAAGAATTGCCGCACGAACGGCCTAGTTTTTGGCCGTACGTGGTAAATCTTGCTTCGTAAGCATAGGTGTTAAAAGAATTGCCGCACGAACGGCCTAGTTTTGGCCGTACGTGGTAAATCTTGCTTCGTAAGCTGTACTATGCTATTCGTGCGAAATAATAAGCTCAAGCTGTCCGCGAAGCGTAAAGCTTCCGAAGCCCAGCGGAATAATGAAATGATCGCCTTTTTTCAGCGGGTAGCTGCCCGTGGAATTCTCCAGCTCGCCAGTTCCGTCAAGGACGCTGCAGATCGTGAATTTAACCGGCTCCGGGAAGGCCGATTCGCCGCCCGTGTTCCATTTTTGAACCGTAAAGAAGCTGTTGGATACAAAGGTAGTCACCTCGGTACCGCCAACGGTTTCCGTGGAGAAGGATGTCTCCGCATCCACATGAGGCACGGTAGTAACTTCAATGCCTTTGTCCAGATGAAGCTCGCGCGTCGCGCCTTTATCGTCTTTCCGATCGTAATCGTAAATCCGGTATGTGGTGTCCGAGCTTTGCTGCGTTTCCAGTACTTGAATGCCTTTGCCAAGCGCGTGGAGAGTGCCGCTAGGGACATAGAAGAAATCGCCCGGCTTCACGGTTACCTTCGTCAGAAGCTGATTCCACTGGCCTGCGTCAACCATTTGCTTGAATTGCTCTTTCGTAGCCGCGGAATGGCCGTAAATAATTTCAGCTCCGGGCTCGCAGCCAAGAATATACCAGCACTCGGTCTTGCCAAGCTCGCCGTTCTCGTTCACCTGCGCATAGGCATCATCCGGATGCACCTGTACGGACAAATCATCCGATGCGTCGAGGATTTTGGTCAGAAGCGGGAATTTAACCGCCTTGGAGCCGAACAGCTGCGGCTGTTGATCCCACAGCTCGCCAAGCTTAAGCCCTTTGTAAGGACCGTTATGAACAACGCTTTGACCGTTAGGGTGAGCGGAGACTGCCCAGCATTCCCCGGTACGGTCAGACGGAATATCGTAATGGAATTGCTCTCTTAATTGCTTGCCGCCCCAAATTCGTTCTTGAAATACAGGTTCCAGGAAAATCGGTTGATTCGCCAATCTTAATCCCTCCAAGTCATCGTTTACAGCTTTACTAAACTTGACAATATAAACATCTGTAAAGTAAATTGATTATAACATAGGAATAGAGGAAGTTGAAGAATGCCGCGACCAAAAAAAATATCCATGCAAACGATCGCCGATAAGCTGGGCATATCCCGCAATGCGGTTTCATTGGCGCTTTCTAATAAGAAAGGAATCGGAGAAGAGCTGAGGCAGCAAATTATCCAGACGGCCCATGAGGTTGGATATCCGCTGAATGACGGGCAATCCTCCGTTAGCTCACCCGTTCTTGTGCTCGTACCGGAACGAATTTTGAGCCATGAGGACAACGAGCATTTTTTGTTTTATCACGATTTGATCTGGGGATTGGACAGCCGGCTTCAGGAGGAAGGCTATAGCGCGGTTCTTGTAAGAATCAGCATTGCCCAGGAAGAGGAGCGAATCCTCCCCGAGCTGGTTCAGCATATCGACTATCAGGGGATTATCGCTTTTGGCATATTGGACAAGGATTATATCTTGAAAGTGCAGCAGACCCTTACAAAGCCAATGCTGCTGTTTGATTCCTATTACCGGGACATGGAGGCGTCCGCCGTTACTTCGGCTAATATCGAGGGGGCAAGCTTTGCGGTCAACTCATTAATTGAAGCGGGTCACAAGCGAATCGGCTGTATTGCGCCGGTTAACCTGACGACCAGTCATGAGGAGCGGTGGTTTGGTTTTACGAAGGCCATGCTGGAAAATAACCTCCATCCCGACTTCTCCTTATGCCTGCTGGAGTCGGAAGGCTTTGACCGGACGCTAGAGGAATTGTCGGCTTATTGCGACCGGTTCGGGGAGGGAGAACACCCGACGGCTGTTTTTTGCGGAAATGACCGGATTGCTCTTTTGCTCATGAAAGAGCTGGATAAACGGGGCATGCAGGTGCCCGGCGATGTATCGGTTATCGGGTTTGACGGGCTTGCCATGTCCGCGGAGACGAATCCTCCGTTAACGACTATGGCGGTTAATAAAAAAGCGCTGTGCACCGCAGCGGTCGAGGTGCTCGGTCAAATACTCCGGCAGCCCGATAGTCCCGCTGTGCGCTGCAGTGTCGCGCCTGTTCTTCGTATGGGAGGCTCTGTCAGAAGTCTGGCATGAGCTTTTTTTTGTTTACATGCTTGCTCCGCTGTTACGCTCGAACGCGACGATCCACTCGCCTTGCGTTGCGGCATAGCCGGTATCGCCTTCTACAACAAGGCCGTACAGATTTTTCACATCCAGGAACTCCTGGCGCTCGCCGCTCACGAACTCCAAAGTGATGTAATAATAAGTATGGGACGAATGACTGACGTGACCGTCATGATTATGGGAGCTCTGCCTTACGTCCATTCGTTTGGATACAACTTTAGCGAAAGTCGACTCTTTGGGAGAGGCCGCATTTTGCACATACTTAGCGCCGCGGTAAATGACGGTACCGATGACAATAACGAATCCGATGACAATAACGATGGGAATAATAGTGATCATCAGATCAAATCCCATTGGTGATCCAAAGCCGTTGTTCATTCCTTGCTCCTCCGATGCTTCCACGATATGGATATTCAGTACGTTGATTGTACGCACGGAAGAGAAGAAAAGTTGCACTTGATCTTGCTATACCGAATATGTTATAAATGGAATATGACTGATTGACCGAAATTGATTTTTAGTCAATTTATGAAGATTCATGATCGTAGAAGGAGAGGAGATTGGCTCATGTCCATTGACCGCAAAGCGTTAATATTGAAGGCAGCGACGCAGTCGTTTGCGCAATTTGGCTATAAAGCGACCACAATGGATCTGGTGTCCAAGATCGCAAGCGTAGGCAAAGGCACGATCTATACTTTTTTCAAGACGAAGGAAGAACTGTTCGAAGCGATTCTGAACAAGGCCGAGGTCGAATTGAAGGAAGCTATGAACTGCGGTTTCGATATGGAAGGCAGTGATCGTTCCTTTATTCATAGTGTGTTCAGCCTGCTTGATTCTATCCTCGAATTCCGTTCGGATCATGAGCTGTTCGTGAAGCTGGCTCAGGAGGTAAGGGACATCGGCACTGCGCAGGCGCTGGAAGGGATCCGGCGGATGGAGCTGTTCGGACTCGAATTTCTGAAGCAGAAGCTGGAGCTTGCGATTGAGAAAGGCGAAGTCAGGGAATGCGATACGACAATAACATCCTATATGATCTTCCGCTTGTATCTGGGTCTTGCAACGGAATGGAACAAGTCGCATAGCGAGCCGCTTACCAAAGAGCAGATTAAGGAGAACATCGCAATGCTTATTACCAAAGGCATTATGAAGGAATCCCGATCTTAGAAAATTCCAGCCTGTAAAGGGCTGTTTTTTTGGTCCAAAATGACCGAAATACGAATTTAGTCAGTTATTCAACCTTACCGAAAGAAGGATGTGTGAACATGAGGCCGATTCAAGTTTTCCTCAAGGACATGAAAACGTTGGCGACCAAAAGAATGCTGCTGCTTTCTTTTATTGGCGTCGCCCTGCTTCCGATGCTGTACAGCAGCATATTGATTGACGGCTCGATGGACCCTTACGGCCAGACGAGCAAGCTTCCCGTAGCCGTTGTTAACCTCGATAAAGGGGCGACGTATGAAGGGAAGACGATGAATGTCGGAAAAGACTTCGTTGAGGAATTGAAGAAAAGCGATAATTTCAAATGGGACTTCGTAAATGAAGAGCAGGCGAAGGATGGCATGGAGCATAACGATTATTACATGACCATAACCGTACCTAACAACTTCTCGGAAAATGCAGCGACCTTAACGCAGGAAAATCCGGTTCAGGCGGAGCTGATTTTCGAACCGAACAGCCAATATAACTTTGTGGCCGGTCAGATCGGCAACAGCGCAATGAAGGAATTGCGTTCGAAGCTTAACACGCAAATTACCGAAGCCTATACCCGCAGTATGTTTGAACAGGTTGGAACAATCTCCGACGGTCTGGGTAAAGCGGGAGAAGGCGCAACCGAATTGAAGGACGGAGCGGGCAAGCTGGAGGATGGCATAACAACGCTGAAGGAAAACCTCAATAAGCTGGCTAGCGGCACCTCTGAGCTGAGCGGCGGCGTATCCAAGCTGTATGATGGCGCTGCAAGCTTAAGTCAAGGCACGAGCCAATTATCGTCCGGCGCATCGGGCTTAGCTGGAGGTCTGGGGCAATTGTCCGCAGCCGAGCAGCAGCTTGAAAACGGAGCTTCGCAGTCCAAGGCTGGCGCAGCCCAGCTGGCAGAAGGATTAAAGTCTTCGAAAGACGGTGCGGCTGAGCTTAAGCAAGGATTAACGGCTTCTTCCGCGGAAAGCGGTCAGGTAGCTGACGGTGCGGACCAGGTTGCAAAAGGACTCGAGCAGCTGATGGCGGGGTCGCCGGAGCTGCAGGATAACGAGACGCTGAAGCAGCTGCTTGCGGCAAGCAAGCAGGTCGCAGCCGGCAGCGCGCAGCTGAAGGATGGGCAAGAGAAGCTTCTGGCTGGCAGCAGCAAGCTGGCGCAAGGCCAGGAGCAGTTATATGTAGGCGCAAATTCGCTTAGTCAGGGCCAGGAGAAATTGGCGGCCGGCCTTGAGACCTTTGGCGGGAAGCTGAAGGAAGCTGGAACCGGTGCAGAGCAGCTGGCTGCAGGTGCAAAAGCTGCGAACAGCGGCGCCTCCCAGCTGAAGGATGGACTTGGCAAGCTGTCCGGAGGCGTAGAAGGCATTGCCGACGGCTCGAAGCAGCTGAATCAAGGCGCAGGACAGCTGAAGGACGGCTCGGCGCAGCTTGTGAACGGCTCGGGCGAGCTGGCTGCGAAGCTGAATGATGCGGCTGCGGAGACCGGCAGCATAAAAGATGGCGACAATATCGTAAATATGTTCGCGGAGCCGGTTGTCGTAAAAGAAAATGCGGACCATAAGCTCGACCGTTATGGACTTGGTATTGCTCCTTACTTCCTATCGCTGGCGCTGTTTATGGGCGCGCTTGTTTATACGACGGTATTCTCCGTGCGTGATTCGTACACCTTGGGCGCATCGCCGATGGGCCGCTTCATGAGCCGTACCTTGACGTATGTGACCATAAGCCTGCTGCAATCCTTGATTGCCGATGCCGTAATCCTGTATGGATTGAAGATTGACGTAACAAGCGTACCGCTCTTTGTGATCTTTACCATTCTGACTAGTCTTGCATATACGTTTATTATTCAGGCGCTTGTTACTTGGCTGGACAATCCGGGACGCTTCCTGGTTGTTCTGCTGATGATCTTCCAGCTGACGTCAAGCGCGGGTACCTTCCCGCTTGAACTGCTGCCGGATTGGATGCAGAAGCTTAACCCTTGGCTGC
Organism: Paenibacillus sp. JDR-2; assembly: GCF_000023585.1. Lineage (NCBI taxonomy): Bacteria > Bacillati > Bacillota > Bacilli > Caryophanales > Paenibacillaceae > Paenibacillus > Paenibacillus sp. JDR-2. The sequence continues at coordinate 1,441,536 of NC_012914.1, forward strand.
CGATGACCCATGCGATTACCGGCTTCAAGACGATTATCGCAAGCGGCGATTATGCACTGATGCGTGAGCAGATGCTTGTTCTTGGCGCTTTTGCCGTCGTGTTCCTGGCGCTCACCTTCCTGTACTTCAAACGTCAGTCGAAGAGCCCTGCCGAGAACATTACGATAGGCGCATAAGCTTAAAGGCTGGATAACGATCTATTAATTGACATGGAACATGCATCCACGTCCCCTTTTCTCTTACTAGTAAATCGGTTACTATAAATAGAATAAGTAGATAAACAAAGTGGCCGTCATTTGACGGCTTCTTTTCTTTTTTTCTGTATGGGAGAGTGAATACATTGCTATCGTTCTACAAAGATGATTACCGGCGGTCGCCGATGATCGGAATTTGGCTTCTGCTGCTTGTGAAATCCGTCGTGTTCCGGATGTTCCTATTCGGAGAACTGCAGTGGAACGGCCTTCTGGCGGATGCGGCGGCCTGGCTGGGGCTGCTCCTTATCGTGGAGCTTGTTACAGCCTCAAGATGGAGAGGGATCGCTTATTGGGCGGTGAATTTGATTGTGTCCGTCCTGCTCTTTGCGTCAACCGTCTACTTCAGTTATTACGGCTCCGTGCCGACATATACGGCTCTGAAGGCGCTTGATCAAGTTAATCAAATTCAAGACAGCGTAGAATCGCTAATTAAGAGTATCTATTATATTTATTTTCTGGACCTTGCGATTCTAGCAATCTTGTATATCGTCCGTTTGATCAGAGGAACCCGGGTCTCGGGGCGAAAAAGAATCGGCCAGCTCCGTCTCGTCACTGGCGGCCTTCTGATCTGTATCGTTGTTTCCGGAAGCCTGGTTTATGCCGGGAACGATATTCCGAATGAACTGGAGCAAGCCGAAGGGTTAGGCTTTATCGGGTATCAGGCGGCTGCGGCCTGGGAGAACCAAAGCGAGAAGGCGATGGCAAGCAGCGGCGATATCGAACAGACCAAAGCGGATATTAACGAACTGATGTCTTCTTATTCTTATCAAGATCAACCGGGCCAGCCGGCTATTCAATTCGGAACCGCACAGGGGAAAAATGTTATCGTTGTCCAGATGGAGGCTTTTCAGAACTTTCCGGTTCATCTGTCCGTTGGCGGAGTGGAGCTGACGCCCGTGCTGAACAAGCTGGCAGACGAGAGCTATTATTTCCCTCATATTTATCAGCAGATCGGCCAAGGCAATACCTCGGATGCGGAGTTTATGTCGAATACCTCGATTTATCCGACGGGCGAGATTGCCATGTCGACGGGTTATGGCAACCGCGAGCTGCCAAGCATGCCGCGCATGCTGGAGAGTAAAGGGTATGAAACCAACACGTTTCACGTAAACGATGTAACGTTCTGGGACCGGAACAAGCTGTATCCGGCACTTGGTTTTAATCATTATTATGACAAGCCATTTTATACGAATGATCACTTCAATGCATTTGGCGCGTCGGATGAGGAGCTGTACCGGGTTGCCGTAGACAAGCTGCAGGCGCTGCACGAGCAGAAGAAGCCGTTTTACGCGCAGACGGTCACCGTCTCCAGCCATTTTCCGTTCGAGGTGCCGAAGGACCGGACCGACTTAACGCTGCCGGCTTCTATGGAAGGAACGCAGCTCGGCAATTATTTGCAGGCTGTCCATTACACGGATTATGCGCTTGGCACGTTGATTGACCGCCTGAAGGCGAACGGCATGTGGGACGATACCGTGCTTGTTGCGTATGGCGACCACTTTGGCTTGCAGCCGGAGAAAGCCAGCGCGGCGGAGATCAGCCAGCAGCTGGGCATTCATTACGATGATCGGCTCAGCCGTTTCAACATCCCATTGATTATCCATGTGCCGGGTCAGAACAGCGGCCATGTCGTAGAACAGCCGGGAGGACAGCTTGATATTATGCCAACGCTCGCGAACCTGCTGGGCGTGAAGCCCGCGGACGAAGGGGTTGTTCCATTCGGGCATGACCTGCTGAATATTAACCATAACGTATTTGGCATGCGGTATTATTTGCCGACAGGATCGTTCTTCAACAACGATATCCTGTTCGTTCCGGGCAAAGGCTTTGACGACGGCACAGCCTACTCGCTCAAAACGATGGAGCCCGTTCGGGACTTCTCGAAGTACAAGAGCGACTACGACTACATCATGAAGCTGATGAGTCTCTCGGACCAGTATGTCAGGCAGTTGCCGAAGAGGGCGCCGTGAGGGGAATTGTAGTTTCGTCTCGACGAAAATGAATCTCCTTCCGGTCGCTGTTGCTCTCGCTTTGCCTGAACAAGGTTCTAGGCGTTGCAAAGCTCAAGCAAAGGCGAGCACTTAAAAGCTTTCTGAAAGAAAGCTACTTCGGAAGCTTAAGCGTTCCCCCAGGAGATCCATTTCCTCTATTCCGTCCTGCAATTTTATTTTTAAAGGAACCGCAAAGGGCAGCCATTCATTTGGCTGCCCTTTGGTTTTAGAGGAAAGGGAAAAATCCGGAGAACAGAAAAATGCCAATAGCGATACCGATGATGCCCGAGATTCTACCCATAACGAGCGAGGCATCGCTAGGCTCCGCATTCTTGAATCGCCAGCCGTATTGCATGTACCAGCCCGCCCTCGGATATAACAGATTGAGAATCCCCACGACAATAAAGATCACGCCAACAAGCTGGAACATAGAAGCTCCTCCATTTCGTAATGGAACGGTGACCATCCAGTAGTTGATCTAATCATAGTGCAGTTTGGATGTTATTGGAATATATAACCAGAACTATTTCTTTAGCTACCGAGGAATCCGGACGGCGGTTTGTAACACGGAAAACTCATCTTATCTGCCTCTGTTGGCCGCCCGCAAAGCTCTAAAGCGGCCTGTAACACGGAAAACCCGTCTTATCTGCCTCCTTTGACCGTTGTGAAAGTTCCAAAGTGGTCTGTAACACGGAAAACCCGTCTTATCTGCCTCCATTGACCGTTCGGAAAGTTCCAAAGTGGTCTGTAACACGGAAAAATCATCTTATCTGCCTCTGTTGGCCGCCCGCAAAGCTCTAAAGCGGCCTGTAACACGGAAAAACCGTCTTATCTGCCTCCATTGGCTGCCCGCAAAGCTCTAAAGTGGCCTGTAACACGGAAAAACCGTCTTATCTGCCTCCATTGGCTGCTCGTAAAGATCCGATGTGGTCTGTAACATGGAAAAACCGTCTTATACGCTCAATTAGCCACGAGTAGTAGATAATTGAACTGAACTGACACAAGAAAAAGGGCAGCCCAGATCATTGGGCTGCCCTTTTCTGCTTACTCCCACCGTCGGAGTAGGAGGAGTGAAGGAAATGTATCTCCTGGAAGAAAGCCTATGCTTACGAGATACATTTCCGTAATGACGGTCCCTCACAAAATTCCGCCATCCTTCACTTAATTCTGCTCCCGGCGGAACCCTTCTTCTTTCATGTATTCCTCTACCTCGCCGTACGCTTCAAACGCCATCTCCAGATTAAGACCCGAATAGACGTACCACATATCGTCTTCCCATTTTACGGTCAGGCTTTGATTCTCTTCGTTTGTCCATAGCTGGTCTTTCTTCTTGCGGTTGCGCGACGGCTTGGGAGCCGGCTCTTCCTCGCGTACGGAGAGCGAATCGATCGATTGGCGGAGCAGCGTCCGAAGCTGAAGCTCGTTGTAGTCGCGGATATTGATCATGCCTTTATCGTCCTGGCTGAAATTGCGCAGCAGCCCGGCATACACGAAGCCGTTACCGTTCGGGTGCAGGTGGTACACGACATTTTTGCGGTCATATAAGCTGTTCTCGAATTGGAAGTTCACGCGTCCCAAAGATACATCAGTCCGGGTCAGCTCCGGGAACGATTCAATAATAGCCAGCTTTTCGTCAAAAGTTAACATAACATCCTCCATCATCTATCCAAAATGTGCTTCGGCTATTATAGCACAAGCGTCTCCCGCATACGAAGCGCTTTCCCGACTGTGCGCGGCAACTAAAGAGGCAGGCCCGGTTTAGTCACCGCCACAAAGTTGCTCCGGGCTCGTTTACTCCTCGCGAAGCTCTGACTAAGATAAGGGAAACGAAGGGAGCGAGAGAACATGAAGCAGGATCACGCGTATTATTTGAAATATTGCATTGAGGTGTCCCGCCGGTCGAGAGAGAACGGCAATACGCCGTTTGGCGCGATCCTTGTGAACGAGCAGGGCGAGATTGTCCTGGAGCAGGAGAACGTCGAGCTTACGGAAAAACGATGCACCGGACATGCCGAAACCGCGCTGATGGAGAAGGCCTCCCATCAATTCGAGCATCATGATCTATGGAACTACACCCTCTACACAACCTTTGAGCCATGCGCGATGTGCTCGGGTGCCATCTATTGGGGCAATGTCGGAAAAGTGGTCTACGCCGCGACTGAGGAAGCGCTGCTGAAGCTGACGGGGGATCATGAGCAGAATCCGACGTTTAATCTGCCATGCCGGGATATTTTCGCGAAAGGCCAGAAGCCGATCGAAGTAATTGGACCTTTCCCCGAGCTTGAAGAAGAGGTTGTGGCCGTACACAAAGGGTACTGGGATTAAAATCTAACAGAAGCTGCCGGACGGTCGCCCCAGGCGGGAGGTCGTCTTTTTTGTCCTTGCCTTGCATAAGCATGTAGAGGTACGGGCTTACGAAGTAAGAATTACCGCAACTGGCCTAAACATGGCCAATTATGTGGCAATTCTTTTTAGGAGGCGATGGAAGTGACAAAATGGGGACGAAGGGGTTGGATGCTTCGGTCACTTGGCCTGAGCCGGCAGCAACTATGGTCTAGCCGCCCTTTTGCGAAGGTGAAGCGGGTCAGCTGGGGAAGCAAAATCTCTGCTTCTGGCAGCGCGCCAAAGCCATGGGGAACAAGCAAGTGGCGGTCACCGCGAAAGCCAAAGCCAGCTGGGAACTGGGGCGGAATGTGGCAGCCGCGCAAACGCCCGGTCAGACCGCCCGGAAGAGGCATCAAAACAATGAGCATCAGCTCGGTAGGAAGCGGAGGCGGGGGAACGAGGCTAAAATCCGGCAAACGGCGCACCAAGCTATGGATTATCGTTACTGTACTTATCCTTCTTATTGGAACTCTTCAATCCCTTGTTTATATCGAAAAGCATCTGCGTCCGCCTCTTATGAAGGTTGCTCAGCTGCGGATCAAGCAGGTCGCCACACAGGCGATTAATAAGGCCACGACGGATGAGGTTGTCAGCAATGCCGATTTCGAGAAGCTTATCGATTGGAAAATGAACAGCGACGGCAAGGTGTCCGGCTTTATGCTGAACTATGCCGAGCATACGAAGATCCGGTCGGAGACGATCAAGACGGTACAGGCAACGCTTGATGAGCTGAAAGAGATTCCCGAGCATATCCCTGTCGGCAATGCGCTTGGCAGTGCGCTGATCTCGACGTACGGTCCAAGAATTCCGGTCAAGTTCGAGCCGGTTGGAGCCGTGAAGGTGGACCTGAACACGCGCCAGACGAATGCCGGCATCAATATGATTCTAATCGAAGTGTACATTCATATCGTATCCGAGGTTGCCATTATCGTGCCGTTTGAGACGGATCCGCAAATTGTGGAGACGGAAATTCCGATCTCGTATCTGCTCGTTGTTGGCGACGTGCCCATGTATTACTACGATAATGAAGGCAAGGCGGTTGGCGAATCCGCGCCAAACGCTCCGAATATCTCGCTGCCAATGTCGAAGGGCCAAGGGGTTACCCAACAGTCGGACGGAAGCATGCTGAAAGAGCAGCTGGATTCGGACGATTCCTCGCTGCCTACAAAGAGCGGCAACAATTCGGCCAATAACGCAGGCAACGCGAATGCAGCCAATGCGGGAGGCGGCGGATAAAAAATAAAGGGGCACCCCTAAAGGTCGGATCGAAATCGGCCTTTGGGATTGCCCCTTTTATCTGCTTGCTGCTTTTAACCGGTTCCGCTCATCCTGTTCCCACCGTCGCAAGAGCGGATAAGGATCAAATGCCCATTCGATAAGCCCGCGATCGCGATAGACTCCGTAATGCAGATGCGGCGGGAATTTGCCTTGCGTTCCGGGCTTGCCGTAACCGGAGCTGCCAACCCAACCGATCGTTTGACCAGGTTTTACAATCGTACCGATGCCAATGGTCTTATCGAATCCGGACAAATGGGCGTAATAGTGATAGTAGTTGTTCAAATCCCGGATACCGATCCGCCAGCCTCCGTAAGGATTCCAGCCTTTTATCTCCACGACGCCAAAGCAGGTGCTGCGGACAGGAATGCCGTGATTGGCGAAAATATCGGTTCCTTCGTGAGTCCGCCGTCCTCCCCAGCCGCGGGCATTGCCCCAGGTGCTGCGGTACGAGTAATTGGTTCCGACCGGGACGGGAAACGCATGCTCATACAAGTCCAGACGTCCGAAGGTAGCGTAAATATTGGAAAACTGCTGAATACGCTGCACAGCCCTGCTATTATGATAATACTCCCATACGCCAATGGAGAAATCGTCTTCCGTAGACCCGCCATATTCAAGCAGTCTGTTCGCTACGGAATACAGCAGGTCGAGATCGTTGTTGCGGTCGGCAAAGCCGTCTCCGTCTCCGTCACGGCCAACGCCGTTGAACCACTGAATCGAAGCCGGTACGTTATCGGACGAATCCGGATTAAGCGGGCCGGTCCATTGCTCCTCGTCGATATAGATGCCGACGATACCGCCCAATTGAGGGCGGGCTTTTGGCCTCGCTTTGGACAACGTACGCTCGTATTGGTCAACGGCAGCGATACGGTACCAAGGAATGCCGGTAACGGTGCTTAGCCTGTCGTAAAGCTGCTGTCTGCTGGTTAAGGGATCAACCTCTCCTTCCGAAGATTGGGTTTGAGCAGGTTTGGTGTTGCCAGCATTTGTGTTCGCGTTTTGATTCGGATTTGCATAGCCTGTTTGCCCGGATATTAGCATGGAAGCGACAACGGCAGCCAAGGCAATAGAAAAAGTCTGTTTCAATCGTTCCACCCTTTCGAAAGCTCGAAGCAATATTCGTTATGTTTTGCAAATCATTGGATTTTATCCGAACTATGCTATAATAAACGGTGAGATTCGACTGTCCAATTGAACGTGAAAGCAGGGAATTCCATATGAAATCAAGCAAAGAAAAATTGAAAAAGCCGGACTGGCTTAAAATAAAGCTTACAACCGAAGGCAACTACACCGAAATCAAAGACATGATGCGCACCAAAACGCTGCATACCGTCTGCGAGGAAGCACGTTGCCCGAATATTTACGAGTGCTGGGCCAACCGTACGGCAACCTTTATGATTTTGGGTGATATTTGTACGCGCGCCTGCCGCTTTTGTGCCGTTAAGACAGGCCTTCCTACGGAGCTTGATCTGCAGGAGCCGCAGCGCGTAGCGGAAGCAGCCGAGCAAATGGGACTGCGCCACTGCGTAGTGACATCCGTTGCCCGCGATGATTTGGCTGATGGCGGCGCTTCGATTTTTGCCGGTACCATCAAGGCTATTCGCGAGCGGATGCCATTCACTCGCGTAGAAGTACTGATTCCTGATTTTATGGGTAATGAAGAGTCGCTGAAGATCGTTATGGATGCGAAGCCGGACATTCTGAACCATAACATCGAGACCGTTGAGCGGATGTCGAACCGCGTGCGCGCGAAAGCGAAATACAGAAGATCTCTGGAACTTCTGAGACGGGCAAAGGAAATGAATCCGAAGATTCCAACGAAATCCAGTATTATGCTTGGCGTTGGGGAGACCTACGAAGAAGTGCTGCAGGCGATGGATGATCTTCGCGCGGTAGATTGCAACATTCTGACGCTGGGTCAATATTTGCAGCCTACGCCAAATCACATGCCGATTGAACGTTATGTGCACCCGGATGAATTCAAAAGCTTGAAGGAAGAAGGCTATAAACGCGGCTTCCGTCATGTTGAGTCGGGACCGCTGGTACGGAGCTCCTACCATGCGCATGAGCAGACCGATTCGGCTGCTGAAGCAGAGGAACGCGAGCTTAGCAACGTATAAGCTTCTATTGGGGAATTCGAAAGAGGGGAAACGGAATTGATCCAAATTGGCGGCAAAATATATGAACTTATCCATGAAAATCGCAACGGCTGGAACGCAGATGCGTTCAAGGATCGTTACAGCGAGGTTTTAGAACGCTACGATTTTATTATTGGCGACTGGGGCTACAGCCAGCTGCGCCTGAAGGGCTTTTTCCGCGATAACCATATGAAAGCAACGAAGGACAGCGCGTATTCCGGAATGTCCGATTATGTTAACGAATACTGCAATTTCGGCTGCGCGTATTTCGTTCTGGAGAAGACCGGTACGGCTGCAAAGTCTCCGGATGAAGAATCGGGAGATGAGCAGGAAGCTTCCTCGAAACAGGATACCTATGGGCAGGATAAGATTGATGCCGAGGACGAGCAGGAGGTTGGGGCTTCTTCGCTTGCTGATGCCGTATTGGCGGGTGCCGCGGCAGCTGCCAGGGAAAGCGCAACCGCGGGAAGAGGCGGCGGACGTCACGCTGAGGATTCGCAGCAGCAACAGCAGCAGCCGTCCCGACAGCATGGCCAGTCGCATCATCAGCAGCGCAGCGGAAAAGAGCAGCATCGAAGAAGCTATCGTCCTAACGGCAAGAAGCCGATTAGATCGGCTGCGAACAAGGATGTCGCCGCAGCATCCGAGCAAGCAGCGGTTCATTCTCCGTCCGGTCAGAAGCGTGGAGAGCGTGGAGAGCGGGACAGAAACAAAGAGAAGAACAAAGAGAACAACAAAGAGAACAACAAAGAACAAGGAAGCCGTCAATAAACATAATGAAAGGGCTGTCCGCAGGTCATCGAGACCGGTGGACAGCCCTTTTTTTCACCGCAATAGAATTTACAAGTTCCACGAAAAGTGGAAACTGAAATTCTATTTGGCGATAAAACCTACCTCTAAACGCGGTCGATCATCTTCAAGGGACTTCGATAGAGGTTTTCTCACATATCGACAAATGCATCACGGACGCGGTTCCAGAACGGGAACGGACGGTACCTTGCAAAGCTGACCTTGCGGGTAGAGACACTGCAGCGTATGGAGCGGATATCGGTCCGTTGAAGACTGAGATGATCGATCGTTAGCAGCAAGCGCTGTTCCTTTTTCGAAATAATATCGCAGTGATGATGCTGCGGCAGCAGGAACGACGATCCAAGCGTCCGGTACACGCGGTTGTTAATCGACGCGATCTCGGCAATCTGCAGCGATTCAATGGACGGGTGAACGATAGCGCCGCCGACGCTTTTGTTGTAAGCCGTGCTTCCAGACGGGGTGGAAATGACGATTCCGTCTCCCCGGAACATTTCGAAAGACTCATCGTTAACGCTAAGCTGTACGACGAGAGTAGCGTCAACGCCTTTTAGCGTAAATTCGTTTAGCGCCAGGTAGTAATAATTTTGCTCATCGGTCTCCACCGCGATTTCCGCAAGCGGATAACGGACGAGATGGGGCGTTTCTTCCGCCATCAAGGTGACAAGCGTCTCTAATTCATCTGCTTTCCAGTCGGCGTAAAAGCCAAGATGACCCGTATGAATACCAACAAAGGATACATCGGTTACCCGTTCGGTATATTTGTGGAAAGCCTGGAGCAGCGTTCCGTCTCCGCCGATAGACACAATGATGTCCGGTGTTTCGTCATGACGCTTAAGTCCGCGTTCTGCCGCCAGCTGATGGAATCGCTCCGCTAATGATTTCGATAATTGATCGCCACGATCGATGACTGCATATTTCAAGAAATTTAAACCCCTTCCGGCCTATTGCAAAGATACTAATGATGATATAGGAATATGGCTTCAAATTCAACGCCGATACAAAAGTTTAAGGTGCGAGCCATCCCCATAGTAAATAAACGAGTGCAACGGAGATAAAAGCATGAGCCAGGCGGGCCAGCATTAGCGGCATATAACGCAGATCCGTGCGGCTTAGCAAGCTTAGCACCTGGGCATGAACGGAAAGCCCTCCCCAAGACAAAATCCATGCGGCAATAGCGGCCTGATGCATCAATCCGGTACCTGCTTCCCCCGCAGCCCGCGCACCAAGCGTTACCTCGAATAAGCCAAACACTATGGCGTCGGCCAGCTTCGCCGGAAGCCCAACAGCGCCGAACAGTAACCGCAGCCCTTCGGCCAATGCCTCAACAACGCCAGCATGAGTGAGAAGCTCCATCACAACGGAGAAAAAAACGACAAGTCCGCCTACAACCATCATAAGACGCAGCGCGGATTGAATGCTGTCCTGCAGCAGCTTGCCGAGACTTCGGCCATCCAGAAGCCTGGCTTCATGCATCGCTTTGGTTGCTTCAACCAGCCGGGAGCTCCGGCGTGAAGGCGCCCGCCTTAGGGATTCGGTAACCGGCTCGTGGCGGTCATGGAACCGCATGAGAAGTCCGATAATAAAAGCACCGCCATAGTGGGCGACTGCAAGCACGGGAGCGAGTGCGGCATTGTGGAAAAAACCGACCGACACTGCACCGATCAGAAAGATCGGATCCGATGTTGTCGTAAAAGCAACAAGCCGCTCGCCCTCCGCGCGTTTGACAAGGCCCTGCTCCCACAGCTGGGCGGTAAGCCTTGCCCCAACCGGATAGCCGGATACATATCCCATCGTCACGACAAAGCTTCCGATGCCAGGAAGGCGAAATAATGGCCTCATCAACGGATCTAGCAGCTTGCCGAAGAAATGGACAATCCCGAAGCCGAGCAGCAGCTCGGAAATAACGAAGAAAGGGAAAAGGGCCGGGAATAAGACCTGCCACCATATCGATAATCCCCGCAGCGCCGACTCGAGAGTTTGGGAGGGGAACACGGCCATCAGCAGGACGATGAGCAAGGCGATAAGGCCGGTTATCGATGCCGGCCGGGTAAGCGTTCGGAGCATGGATGCGTCCTCCTTTGGACTTTTGGACATGCGGAAAAACATAATGTACAACCCCTACATGAGGTATATGAAGAAAGGTGGACATCCATCACTACAGGCGTAGTTTTCGCGACGGAAAATTTTTTTCATAATTCTAAGAAAACGCTTGCAAAAAGGGCTGGACGGTCCGTTTTTTTATGTTACAATGGAGTTACCTTTGAAGGCTTGGAGTGATGATAATGAGTATAATCGCTGGCATTCTGGTCTGTGCGTTTGTGTATGTCATCCGAGAATCACTGACAGCACCGGGAGAAGAGGACTACGAAGGTTAATCGTTGCAGCTAATCAATAATAATCCCGCATTGGTGACGATGCGGGGTTTTTTTTGTGTTATAATACTAAATACCTACATGATGGAGATGAAATTGACGATGAATAGGAATATAAGCCTTTATGAAGCAATTGGTGGAGCTGAGACTTTAAGACGAATCGTTGAGTCTTTTTACCCTAAGGTGCAGGCGCATGAGCTGCTTGGTCCACTATTTCCGGAAAACATCATCCCCGTTATGGAGAAGCAGATTATGTTTTTAACGCAGTTTTTTGGAGGACCTACGCTGTTTTCCGATGAATACGGCCATCCAATGATGCGGGCGCGGCATATGCCTTTTCCGATCACGCCGAAGCATGCGGAAGCCTGGCTTGATTGCATGAAGCGGGCACTGCAGGAGGCTTCCGGCCTCGATGAAGAGCTTCAAGCGTACATTATTGAGAGATTGTCAGGTCCGGCCAACCATTTTGTGAACACACCCGAATAGGAGATGGATGGGTATGGAGCCGCTCTATCAGACAAAGATGAATTGCATTTGCTGTGAGACCATCTTTACGACATCACGAGTTCGCCCAAGCTTTAAAAAAGCGGTGGCTATCGATTCTGATTTTTGCGGTTATTACCGGGCGGAAGCAAATCCGGAGTTTTACGTAGTCCGGGTCTGTCCGACTTGCGGATTTGCAACAACGGAGAATGGTACGCAAAGGCTTACCGAGCGGCAGCGCAAAGAATATTTGGAGCAGATCGGCTCACGCTGGACTCCATATGATTATGGCGGTGAACGCGATGCGGCGCAGGCGATGAAGGTGTACAAGCTGGCCCTATTGTCGGCGCAGGCGGTTGAGGAAAAGCCTAGGGTTATAGCGGGTATTCTGCATCATATTGCATGGTTATACCGTTACGAGGGAAATCAGCAGGAGGAGCTGCGTTTTATGCGGTTCGCTCTCCAGGCATATATTAAGGTCTACGAGGAAGAAGGCTCGCAATTAAACAATGCGAAGCTGATGTATATTATCGGGGAACTCAACCGGCGAACGGGCGAGCTGTCGGAAGCGGTAAAATGGTTCTCGCGTATTGTCAGCGACAAGCGCATTATGGATGAGGCCATGATCCGGCGGAGCCGCGAGCAATGGCAGCTTATCCGGGAACAGCTGGAGCAGGGGCAGCCGGTATCGCCGGCCGCTGCGACGGGAGAGAATGAAGCTCCCGTGCAGACGACGGCGTAAAGGCTTGTCCTGCATCAATGGCTTAGCCTGCGGAGCCGCTGATCCGTCAGCATGTAGTCTTGGTCCATATCGAGGACCGTGACTTTGTTATGGCAGCAAGGGAAGACAAGCAGCTTTTTCTTGCCATGCTGAATGTCCTCGATCTCCCGAACGCGAAGAGGGATGAGTACGTTCTCGCTGCTGCAGAAGGGGCAGCTGGGAACGTAAACGTCCTTCATTACAATGTCATAGGGCCAAGTCCTCTCAAACGGAATCATGAGGACGACTCCTCCGTACCAGGAGCGGATTCAGACGGTTTTCCAGCCTCTGCTTCCGCTTTTGCCAGTTCGGTCAGCTTCTGCAGTAATATATGTTTAGGCATATGCATTAAATGCTCGAGCGGCACGCCAAGCTGCTTGGACAACTTGATTGCTGTTTCGGGTGAAATTTGCAAGGGTTGTGACATGGTGTTATTCCTCCAATCTGGATATAATTAAGTTATACACCGCTGAAGCAAGATTGCGCAAATTTATTTGTCGATCTTTTTGTGGCGGTTTTTTCTATTGAAGGCTTACATAAGGAAGGCCAATACGAACGCGAAGGAGAGGAACGGTTGAATGACGACTAGCAATTATCCAATGAAATGGGATTTGGAGACGTTTTATGAAGGAGGCTCGGGTTCGGCCGCTTTCGCCAGTGAATTGGTCGGCATCGAGAAGGATGTGGCAGAGCTGGACCGGCTGCTGTCCGACAGTTCCCTGGAGGCCAAGAAAAAGATTGAAGATACGACGGCTATTCTGCAGTCCGTGCTGATCCGTCTGCGTCAATCGGAATCATTCGTTGAATGCCTGCAGGCACAAAATATGAAAGACTCCGCGGCTAGCGGCTTAAGCGACCGCGTAAAAACGATCAGCGCCAAGCTGCTTGGAGCGTTAACGCGTTACGATAATGAGCTTCGCCAGATTGGCGATGAGGAATGGGCCGGTATCGTTAGCGACGGTCCGCTTGGCGAGATCGCATTCAGCTTGTCCGAACGCCGCGAGCTGGCGAAGGAAAAGCTTGCTCCTGAGCTTGAAGCGCTCGCCGGCGATCTTGCGGTTGACGGTTATCACGGCTGGGGAGCTCTGTACGATCTGATCGTATCCCGTGCGAAGTTTACGGATATCGGCGAGAACGGTGAAGAGAAGGTTCTATCCGCAGGACAAATGTTCAACCGGCTGTCGGACGGCGATCGTTCGGTCCGTATCCGTGCTTTTGCCGAATGGGAACGCGAGTGGGGCGATGCCGCGGAGCTGTGTGCGGATGCGCTTAACCGTCTTGCAGGCTTCAGACTGAAGCTGTACGGCAAACGCGGCTGGGAATCGGTGTTGAAGGAGCCGCTGCAAATTAACCGGATGTCCGAGGATACCTTCAACGCGATGTGGTCGGCGATCAACGAAGGCAAGCCGAAGCTTGTCCGTTACCTGGAACGGAAGGCGAAGCTGTTGGGTCTGGAAAAGCTGGATTGGCATGATGTCAGCGCGCCGCTTGGTTCTTCGGCACGAACAATAAGCTTTGACGAAGGTGCGAAGTTTATCGTGGAGCAGTTCCGCAAGTTCAGCCCGGATATGGCGGATTTCTCGGAAGTGGCCTTCCGTGACGCCTGGATCGAAGCGGAAGACCGTGCGGGCAAGCGCCCCGGCGGTTTCTGTACTTCTTTCCCTAAGAGCCGCCAGACGCGGATTTTCATGACCTACTCGGGCACTGCGGATAACGTTTCGACGCTTGCCCATGAGCTTGGACATGCGTACCATCAATATGTCATGGACGATCTGCCGGCGCTGTCGCAGGAATACGCGATGAACGTAGCGGAGACGGCATCCACTTTTGCCGAGCTTATCGTATCGGATTCGGCGATGAAGACGGCTGTTGACCGCGAAGAAAAGCTGGGCCTCCTGGAGGACAAAATCCAGAACGCCGTTGCGTTCTTTATGAACATCCATGCCCGGGTATTGTTCGAAACGCGCTTCTATGAGGAGCGTAAGCAAGGTATCGTACCGGTAGAGAAGCTGAACAGTCTCATGGAAGAAGCTCAGCGCGAAGCATTCAGCGGAGCGCTTGGCGAGCTGCATCCGCATTTCTGGGCCTCCAAGCTTCACTTCTATATTACAAGCGTACCGTTCTACAACTTCCCGTATACGTTTGGCTACCTGTTCAGCGCGGGAATCTATGCACGCGCTCTGGAGGAAGGACCGGCGTTCGCGGAACGTTACGTGCAGCTTCTGCGCGATACCGGCCGCATGACGGTAGAGGAGCTGGCGAAAAAGCATCTTGGCGTCAACCTCGAAGAAGCCGATTTCTGGCGCGATGCGGTTGAGCTTACAACGAAGGATATCGACCTATTCCTGGAATTGACGGAATAGGTATTGGGGAAAACGCATCATCCTTGGGATGATGCGTTTTTTTATCTTCAAAGAGCAGCTCTCGCTCATTTAGTGAATGATTCGATCGTCCAGGTTTTCCTTGTTAACGACATAAGAATGGACGCGCTGTTTTCCTCCCCCGCAAGGAAGCAACAGGTTGAGCTTTGCCAGCTCTCTTAAAATGGAGCGTGCCGTTTCAATGTGAACGGTTAGGTAAGTACTGACCTCGCGAGCGCGGAGTGGTTTTTCGGTACGCAAAGCAAGGCGTAATACTTCGTGCTGGATGATTGCATCTGATGAACGCTCCGTGTAATGCCGGTCCAACCAAGTGCTCATAAACTGTTGCACGATTTGCTCGCACATCCGTGGTCTGTCGCAGATATCGTCATAGGAAAACCTTAGAATTCGCCATCCATCAATAACTAAGTGATTTTGCCGGATGCGATCATCTGAGAAATGGTTACGGCTAGCCTGCGATAAGTGAGGTCCAAAACCATCAATCTCAATACTCAGTTTAAGTGGGTATTTGAGGTAAGCAAAGTCAAGATACCTTGCGCCGTCACGGAAGTCGGCTACCTTATACTCCGGATGCAAGTTCTCAAAGTTACGAAAAGCCGTAAACCACACATTTTTTAAGAACAATCTTTCGGCATGTGCATGTCCTTGCATGAGCCTTTCTTTGTCTTTTCCATTGAGCTTTTTCAGGTGCATTTCATACCACTTTTGATGAACAGATTCGAAAGACATAGTTTTAAGCTCCTTTCAAAAATAAAACACGCCGCTTTCCAAGACGCTATGCGTCAAGGAAGCGGCGTGTTCTTCACGACCGGAAGTTAGATTTAGTTTCAGTTTACCATTATTTGTGCGGTTTGTTCAAGTGGGAGGGTAAGTAAGAGGGAAAAACCGACTTGCGAGCGGTTGGTGGGAGCGGAGAGGAATGGAGGAAGGTAAATAAGAGGGAAAAACCGACTTGCGAGCGGTTGGTGGGAGCGGAGAGGAATGGAGGAAGGTAAATAAGAGGGAAAAACCGACTTGCGAGCGGTTGGTGGGAGCGGAGAGGAATGGAGGAAGGTAAATAAGAGGGAAAAACCGACTTGCGAGCGGTTGGTGGGAGCGGAGAGGAATGGAGGAAGGTAAATAAGAGGGAAAAACCGACTTGCGAGCGGTTGGTGGGAGCGGAGAGGAATGGAGGAAGGTAAATAAGAGGAAAAAACCGACTTGCGAGCGGTTGGTGGGAGCGGAGAGGAATGGAGGAAGGTAGATAAGAGGAAAAAAACGACTTGCGGGCGGTTGGTGGGAGAGGAGAGGATGTGAGGAAGGTAAATAAGAGGGAAAAACCGACTTGCGGGCGGTTGGTGGGAGCGGAGAGGAATGGAGGAAGGTAAATAAGAGGAAAAACCGACTTGCGAGCGGTTGGTGGGAGCGGAGAGGGAGTGGGAAAGGTGAATAAGAGTAAGAAACCGACTTGCATGGGGCTGGGAGAACTAGCAGGAGCGGAGATTGGGTTCGGTTGACCGGCAACTAGAAAAAAAGTGCAGGACTCCTGTCCTACTGGCTATATGCATAGCATAAATAGAGCACAATTCGGATGTGTTAGAACATATATTGTGTAATAAATATATATGTGCTATATTAAATCCGATTAATGATGGTTATATAGGTTAATGTGTGTAATAAAAGGATGAGAGGGTGAACCGTTATCCAGCTATCGAATCGCCAGCTAGAATTGCTTGAGCTCGTTAAAAAGCATGCGCCGATTACAGGGGAGCAGCTTGCGGAGTATATGGGCGTCAGCCGCCCAACGCTGCGCTCGGACCTGTCCCTGCTTGTGATGCTGAACCTGCTTGACGCGAAGCCGAAGGTTGGCTATTTTCTCGGTGAAGCCTACCGTTCGACCGACGACACGGCAACGCGTCAGCGCTTTGACAATATCAAGGTTCACGAGATCCAGGGGGTTCCGGTCAATATTCCGGAGACGTTATCCGTACAGGATGCGGTTATCACCTTGTTCACGGAGAACGCCAACACGCTGCTGATCGTGGACGAGAACAAGAATCTCGCGGGTATCGTGACTCCCAAGGATCTGCTGAAGATCACGCTTGGTAATCCGGGCGCAGGTGCCATACCGGTCAGCATGGTGATGACGCGTTATCCGAATATCGTTACGCTTGTTCCTGAAGAATCCGTTTCGGATGCGATTCGAAAAATGATGCTCCATCAAGTTGACTGCCTGCCGGTTATTATTCCCGGTGAAGGCGGAGCGGAAATTAGCGGATGGGTGTCGAAATCGAACATTATCCGGCTGATGTCGGATATTGCAACAGCTGCGGAACTGGGGGATTAGGAGCTTATGTCAGAGCAAATTATCTACGTTTGTTCAGATGCGGTAGGGGAGACAGCAGAAGCCGTCGCGAAAGCGACCTTGCGGCAGTTCGCATCCGATCATGTCAAGATTAAACGGTTCGGCCACGTAAAGACCGAAGAGGAAGTTATCCAGATTGTTGCTGAAGCCGCCCGTACCGGCGGGTTTATCAGCTATACGCTTGTTCAGCCGGAGCTGCGCGAGCTAATGAAGGAAGAATCGTTCCGCTGGGGAGTACGGGCGGTTGACGTAATGGGCCCGATGATGCAGGCTTTTGTTGACACATTCGGCAGTTCTCCAAAACGTAAGCCTGGACTTCTCCATTCCATCGACGACGATTATTACCGCCGGATGGAAGCGATCGAGTTTGCCGTTAAATACGACGACGGCAAGGATGCCCGCGGCCTGATGCAGGCTCAAGTGGTGCTCATCGGCGTATCGAGGACGTCCAAGACTCCGCTGAGCATCTTCTTGTCCCATAAAGGAATCAAGACGGCCAATCTGCCTCTTATGCCGGAGGTCAAACCACCTGCCGAGCTTACGCCGGCACCGGGCCGTTTAATTGTAGGGCTTACGATGAAGCCTGAGCATTTGCTGCATATCCGGACTGAACGTCTCAAGACGCTAGGCCTTCCGGAGTCCGCGCAATATGCTTCCATGGAGCGGATTATGGAGGAACTCGCCTACGCTTCCAGCGTGATGGAGGCATTCCAATGCCCGGTTATAGATGTTACGAATCGCGCGATTGAAGAGACCGCGGGACTTATTATCGAGCAATTATCTTAGGTACCCATTGAAAATCCTGCACAAAAAAACGCCGCCAACGTATTTATCGCATAAATATGGCAATACGTATGAGAGGATGCCCAAAAATGTTAGAACGCGAATTGTCTTTAGAGCTAGTTCGAGTCACGGAGCTTGCGGCGCTAGCCGCTTCCCCTTGGATGGGCCGGGGAGATAAGAACAGCGCCGATGGCGCAGCAACCGAAGCGATGCGGAGCATGTTTGATACGGTATCAATCCGTGGTACGGTTGTTATAGGCGAAGGAGAAATGGATGAAGCCCCGATGCTCTACATCGGCGAGCAGGTCGGCAGCATGCAGGGACCCGAGGTTGATGTTGCTGTTGATCCGCTCGAAGGAACGGAGATCGTTGCGCGGGGACTCAATAACGCAATGGCCGTATTGGCTGTTGCAGGCAAAGGCCAGCTCCTTCACGCGCCTGACATGTATATGGAAAAGCTTGCGGTTGGACCGGAGCTTGCCGGCAAGCTGTCGCTGAAGGACCCGATCCGCATAACGCTGGAGAAGGCGGCACTGGCGCTGGATAAGCCAATCACGGACCTGACCGTAATGATACTGGACCGTGAGCGCCATGCGGATATAACCCGCGATTTAAGAGAAGCGGGCGTCCGGATCAAGTTTTTATCGGACGGGGATGTCGCTGGAGCGCTTGCGCCTTCTTTTCCGGAAGCGGGTATCGATCTTTATGTTGGCTCGGGCGGTGCGCCCGAAGGGGTGCTTGCGGCAGCTGCGCTCAAGTGCCTTGGCGGTGAAATTCAAGGCAGGCTGATTCCCGAAAGCGAGGAGCAATATGAACGCTGCGTCTCTATGGGACTGACGGATCCTCGCAAAATATTAAATATCAACGATATGGTAGGGACCGGGGATGTTATCTTTGCGGCGACCGGCGTAACGCCCGGAGAGTTCCTAGGCGGTGTGCGCTATATGCCGGAACAGCGCGCGGAGACGCATTCCATGGTCATGCGGGCACAGACGCGTACCGTGAGGTATGTGAAGTCGCTTCATTATTTACCGAATAAACCTCTATTGCGCAAATAAACTAGGAATGAAAGAAGGAATGGAAATGGAACGAACCTTTGTCATGGTGAAGCCCGATGGTGTGAAGCGTGGATTAATCGGCAGCATAGTAGCAAGATTCGAGCACAAAGGCTTTAGGCTCATACAGGCCAAATTGATCGAGATCGATACGCCGCTGGCAGAGCGCCATTACAGCGAGCACGCGGCGAAGCCTTTCTTTGGCGAACTCGTCGAGTTCATTACTTCCGGTCCTTCTTTCGCCATGGTCTGGGAAGGCCCCGGTGCCGTAAAAAACGCCCGTACCCTAATCGGCCGCACGAATCCTACGGATGCCGATGCCGGTACGATTCGCGGCGATTACGCATTAAGCGTAGAGAGCAATATAGTTCATGGCTCCGATTCCGTTGAGAGCGCGGAACGCGAGATCGGGATGTTTTTTGGCGGACAGCTATGAAGTTTTTCCTTGATACGGCTAATGTCGAGGAAATCAGAAGAATTGCAAGGCTTGGCCTCGTTGACGGGGTAACGACGAATCCGTCCCTGATAGCGAAGGAAGGCCGTGATTTCAAAGAAGTTATCCAGGAAATTGCAGGTTTTATTCACGGTCCAATCAGTGCGGAGGTTATAGGAACTACTTCGGAAGAGATGCTGATGGAGGCTTTTGATATCGCGGATTGGGCGCCAAATATCGTCATTAAGCTGCCCATGACCGAGGATGGTCTGTATGCAACTCGCGCCTTGTCGGAAAAAGGCATTAAGACCAATGTGACGCTGATTTTTACGGCCGCACAGGGTCTCATAGCTGCCAAAGCAGGCGCAACCTACATCAGTCCCTTTGTCGGCCGCCTGGATGACATTGGTACGGACGGCATAGGACTAATTAGGGATCTCCGGACGATCCTTCATACCTATGGGATGCATGCGGAGATTATCGCGGCAAGCATCCGCCATATCGGGCATGTCGAGCAGGCTGCGCTGGCCGGAGCGCATATTGCAACGATTCCCGGAGCGCTGCTGCCGTCCCTTTGGAAGCATCCGCTTACGGATGCCGGCATTGCGAAATTCCTTAGCGATTGGGACAGCAGAAAGCCAAATTCGTAGACTATAAAATGACCAGAAACCCTCATCAAACGGGTAACCGTTTGCATGGGGGTCTTCTTTTTGTTGGAGTGCTTCTCCGCAACAATCCGTCGCAAAATTATGAAAACCGTTGAAAAAACTATTGACATGATACGATTTGTATCTTAAAGTAAGGTATACAAATGTTGATACGAATTGTATCTAAAGTCCTACAAGGCTGCAGGAGGGAAGCGAGTGGAACTTAAGCAGTATGCTCAGATCCTATTAAAAAAATGGTGGCTGATTGCCGCCATCGTTATTGTTGCTGTCGTTGCAACCGGCGTTAAAAGCTACTTATTTACAACCCCGATTTATCAAGCCAAGGCTACCCTGATCGTCAATCAATCTCCCCAGCAAGCCGGCGTGGAAGCACTGAATCTTGGTCTGCTGCAGTCCAATGTCATGCTCATCAATTCCTATAAAAAAATTGTTGAATCGGCCTACATCATGGAAAAGGTTGTCGAGCAGAATCCAAGCCTGGGCATTACCGCGGATCAATTATCGCAAAAGGTGAAGGTAGAATCCGCTGACGAATCACAGGTGATGGACATCATGTATACCGGCGCCTCATACAAAGAAGCCGCCCAAATCGTAAATACGGTATCCGCAATCTTCAAGGATCAAATTCCTCATATCATGAAGGTTGATAATGTAACCATTCTCGACAAAGCGGACGAGAAGGATATTCCTAGCCCGATCAATAACAGCCCAATCTTGAATATGCTGATCAGCCTTATCGTCTCTTGTATGCTGGCAGTCGGCATCATCTTCCTGCTCGATTATCTTGATGACACGATCAAGAACGAAGCGGAAATGCTGCAAACCTTGGATTTGCCGGTTCTTGCACTGATCAATAAGATCAATAAGCAGGACATGGGACTAAAGAACAAGCCGAACGTCAAGATGAAAAAAGAGCTCAATGAAGCTACTTATGCGACTCTTAACCAATAAGGAACAATCGAATAAAGGATTTGGTTTGGCAGCCCTAGACCTATAAGTCAGGGCTTGTATTTTATAGAGATATTATATCGGATAGGTGAGGGTGAGAGAGTAATGAATAAGGTGAAAAAGGCTATTATTCCTGCTGCCGGACTCGGAACCCGGTTCCTTCCGGCAACCAAAGCAATGCCGAAAGAAATGCTGCCGATCGTCGATAAACCTACGATTCAGTACATTGTGGAAGAAGCAATTGCATCCGGCATTGAAGATATTATTATCGTAACGGGCAAAGGAAAGAGAGCGATCGAGGATCATTTCGATCATGCTTTTGAGCTTGAGCATAATTTGTTCAGCAAAGGCAAATTCGATCTGCTGGACGAGGTTCGGCGCTCTTCCAACGTGGATATTCATTATATCCGTCAAAAAGAAGCACGCGGGCTCGGTCATGCGGTATGGTGCGCACGCAATTTTATCGGAGATGAGCCGTTTGCCGTTCTGCTTGGGGATGACATTGTTCAGTCCCATGTACCTTGCGTGAAGCAATTGATTGAGCAGTACGAACGGACAGACCGTTCCGTCATAGGGGTTCAGACTGTTCGTGAAGACCAGACACACCGGTATGGCATCGTAGATCCTATCGAGAGCTTTGACCGGCTGTATCAGGTAAAGCGGTTTGTAGAAAAGCCTGCCAGAGGACAGGCGCCTTCCAATCTTGCGATTATGGGGCGTTATATTCTGACACCGGAAATATTCGACTGTCTGAAAAACCAGGAAGAAGGCGCCGGAGGAGAAATCCAGCTCACCGACGCGATTCAGAAGCTGAATGAGTTGCAAGGCGTATATGCGTATGATTTTGAAGGAACCCGCTATGATGTTGGAGAGAAGCTTGGTTTTATAACAACCACGATCGATTTTGCCCTCAGAAACGATGAACTCCGTATTCCCCTGCTCGCTGCTATGGAAGAAATGATGCTGCGGGAGCAGTCCAATAAGATAAATTAGAGGTGAATGTTGATGGCTCCGACTCCTCAGCAAAATGATCTCGATGCAGTCTTTGATGCAGCAACCATATATACGGCCTACGAGCGTCGGCCTCTTCGTGTCTACATAATGGTCAAACGCGGATTTGACCTCATTGCCGCCAGCTTGGGGTTAATTCTGCTTTCCCCGCTTTTTTTTCTTGTCGCTTTATTAATTAAGCTTGAGAGTCCTAAAGGATCGGTCTTTTTCTATCAGACACGGGTTGGCCGCAACGAACAGACGTTCAGGATGTATAAATTCCGCTCCATGGTAGCTAATGCCGAGGAAATGCTTGATAGTCTGCTTAGCCAGAACGAAATTAAAGGCGCCATGTTCAAGATGAAGGAAGACCCCCGGATTACAAAGGTTGGCAGGTTCATCCGCAAAACAAGCATTGACGAGCTTCCTCAACTGTGGAACGTCATCCGCGGAGACATGTCGCTGGTAGGTCCGCGTCCTGCCTTGCCGCGTGAAGTAAACGAGTACACAAGCTACGATAAACTTCGCCTCAAAGTATTGCCTGGGTGCACGGGATTATGGCAGGTCAGCGGGCGCAATGAGCTCAGCTTTAAGGAAATGGTCGAGCTTGACCTGAAATATATTGAGGAGCGGGGATTCCTGCTTGATCTAAAGCTGATGCTGCTTACGGTAAGGGTCATGTTCGGTTCCAAGAACGCTTACTAGACGCTTCAGCGAAACGGAGGGGGATTGGAATGAAGCTTGTCCTGTTATCGGGCGGATCGGGAAAAAGGCTTTGGCCGCTTTCCAATGACGCCCGCTCCAAGCAGTTTCTGAAGGTGCTCGAGGATGAACAGCATCAGCTAGTGTCGATGGTACAGCGGGTATGGGGCCAAATTACGGAGCGGGGTCTAGGGGATAGCAGCTTTATTGCTACCGGCAAATCCCAGATAGAAATGATGCATAATCAGATCGGCCGCCATGTGCCCCTGATTATCGAGCCGGAACGCAGGGATACGTTTGCGGCAATTGCCTTAACGGCTGCTTATCTCTATTCGGAGAAAGAAACCGGACTGGACGAAGTGATTGCGATTCTTCCGGTTGATCCATACGTGGAAGGCCGTTTTTTTGATGAGGTCAAGCAGCTTGAGGCTGTTTTGAACGACTCGGGAGCTAATCTCGCCTTGATTGGCGTCAAACCAACCTATCCTTCCTCCAAATACGGTTATATCGTGCCCTCTGCATCCGGCAAACAGGATGAAGCCGGTTACCGTCAGGTGAACCGGTTCGAAGAGAAGCCGTCGGAAGAACGAGCGGCTAGATTGATTGAGGAATATGACGCGCTCTGGAATTGCGGCGTATTTGCGTTCAAGCTTGGCTTTCTGATCGGGCTGCTGGAACAAAAGGGTTTGCCTCTTCATTATAAGGAGCTTGTCCGGCAATATCATACCCTGCCGAAGGTCAGCTTCGACTATGAAGTGGTTGAGCGGACTGAGCATATCGTTGTCCGTCCGTATGAAGGGTATTGGAAGGATCTTGGAACCTGGAATACATTAACGGAAGAAATGGGCAACCGTCTCATCGGCAAAGGGATGATCAGCGAGGATAGCGTAAACACTCATCTGATTAACGAGATTGATATCCCCGTCTCCATTCTTGGTTTATCCAATGTGGTAGTGGCTGTAAGTCCGGACGGCATTCTCGTGGCGGACAAAAGCGCGAGCCCGCGGGTAAAGGACTTCATTAATTATAATCAAGGGCCGATGTTCGAGGAGCGGAGCTGGGGCTGGGCGCGGATTCTGGATGATCAGCGTTACGATGACGGCCGATTGGTCGTGACGAAGCGGGTAGGAATTCTGCAGGGCCGCAACATCAGCTATCAACTGCATATTAACCGGGAAGAGGTATGGACCATCGTAAAGGGCGAAGGCGAGTTCATCCAGAACGGTAATTATATGCGGGTGAAGGCGGGCAATGTACTTCATATTCCGATGAAGACGCTGCATAGCATTCGGGCGATGTCCGAGCTTGAGATTATCATAGTGCAATCCGGCAACGGGGATGAAGACAGCCGAATTGTCGAGCTGTACAATACCTGGGAAGAAGTCGAAGAGCATTGTACGAATATGTAGGGGTACACCATATCGCATTGGCGCATTCTTCTCCATACGGAGGGCAATGCGCTTTTCTATTATATAAATCTAATCTATCGAAAAGGGCTATTCGCGGTTGCCGTTGCTAGATTGGCTGCATATATGGAAGGAGGAGAAGAAAGGAGGAGGATGTATGGCGACAGGCAAAACAAGCAACATGGGCATGAACAGCTGGGGAACATCCGAAACGGTCAAACCATCCGAATTGAACGCAAATTTTACTGCACTCGACAACGAGCTTGGTGCGCGGGGGTTAAACATTCGCTGGAAGGGGGCTGATGCCAGCGGTGCTGCCGGCAGCTATAATGCTCTCCTCGCGGCTGTTAATGACACGGCAACAACAGCGATTTTTGTTCCGCCAGGCGTATATCTGATCGAGAAGAGCATTACGATACCCGCTAACAAAAGGCTGGAGTTCGCACGCGGCGCGCGGCTGAAGCCGGCTAAAGGGATTACGATTACTGTAAACGGAACCATTGCAGCCAGTCTCTATGATTGGATCTTCGACATTACGGCGGGAGGAACCATTGCGGGAACGCCAAAGGTAGGCGATATCTATCCAACGTGGTTCGGCGCGGCAGGCGACGGGGTTACGGACGACACGGCGGCATTCCAGGCAGCGATGGCGATCTGCAACAAGAAGTACAGGATCTTTATTCCGGTGGGTAAATACCGGATTCGGCAAACGATAACGAATAACTCCCGCGGAATGTACGGGGCGGCTACTTTTCTGGATGACGGCCAATCCGGCTCGCTGCTGCTCTGGGATCCGATTGATACAAAGACCGATTTGCTTCCTTGTATCCGTATTGAGAACGCGGGAATAGACGCGAATTTTGAGGACTTTGGCATCTATGGCACGGTAGCGTACGGCACAGCGAATCTAGCGACTTGGGTAAACAAAAGCTTGTTCGACCAAAGCCTGTATACGATGTTTGCGGCGGGAACGGCAGCGATCGAGGTGGCAGGCGGAGCAAGACCCATTTTCCGCTGTGTTGCAACCCGCCAGGTAAAGGTCGGCCTGCTGCTCAACAGTACCGACGGCCATGTGACATCTTATGACTGCTCCTGGAATGGACTCATCGGCATGTATTGCATGCGGAACAGCGAAGATTATTTCATTCAGGGCGGCATGGTGTCGGGGGCATTCTGCGGCCTGATGATTGGCGTCAGAGAGCATGCGGGGCATTATGGAGGAATGGCGGTTACGTTCCAGCGTGTTCACATGGGTTATTCGCCTTATGGCATTTATCAGGTGATCGACTCGAATTCTATGCCGGATGTGGTAAACGGGATTTACGGCACCTTCGAATCGGTGCGGTTCGAATATGTCGGCGAAGCTGCGATGAAGCTGCTCCCAGCCTCTTTATCGATAGGACTTTCGATTTCAGGCTTTGGGATGTCCTGGTCGACTCTTAATTCGTCGGCTACGGAATTTGCCTTGCCGGACGCACTGAAGGCGCGAAATACGAAGCAAAGTTATGGGGCCTACTTCGGCACTGTGGCAAACTGCGATTTTAAAGATACTGAAGGAACGGTTATGCTGTCGGGTGCGCCTGGTCAGCTTGGTACGGCGTATATCGAATATTTGGGCGATGATGTCATTCTGACAGGGCTGCAGCCGGAATATTGCGTTATTGAAGAGCGCTATATCGATACGTCGCTTCAATACTCCACTCCGCTGCTTGTCGGGCAATCGATCCGCGCCAAAGCCAATAATCCGCTTGGGCATGGAAACCTCATCCAGAATCCAGAACTGCTGAAGAACTGGACGACAACGGGTGCGGCGCTATCCATCGTAACCAACTTAGGCACGCTTCCCGTACCTTTCTCCGCAGAGATGAAAACTTACGTGGACAAGGGCATTTCTGCGGTTTTGAAAATTACGCCAAACGGCAACAGTCCGTATGTCGCCATACCGTTTAATCCGATTCCGCTTGCCGTTGATACAAATCGTTACATTTCTTTTGAATATTATGTTCTTTCTCCACAGGCGCGCTGCCGCAGCCGGTTGGAATTTGGCAGCTCGATGACGCTATACGATTTCACCTTCGACGTGACGGTTAATCAATGGACGAAGATCACCTGCAATGAACAATATGCGCCTAACTCCAATGCCTATTCTGCCTCGTTCTTTGATCTTTCCCCAAGCGCGCCGACTTATATCGCGGCCGTCATGGTCGCATATGATTACAACGCAGCGTACTCTCCATACAATCATGCCTACGCGAAAGCTGCCATAGAGAGCGGAGATGCCTTTATCCTGACCGACAAAACGACGGGGGCAAGAGGCCGTATCGAGCTTGTAAACGGGAAATTGCAAGTGACAATGTTGTCTTAACAAGCGTATAAATGTTCTTGAAAATGAGGAAGCCAGTTATTCTGCGTATGCCGGGATAACTGGTTTTTTCATATAGATTAAGCTTGACATGCTACTAATTGTATCATAAAGTTATATACATAATGTATCAAGAAGCCTTGGCGGAGGTGCAAAGTGGAGATTAAACAATACTTTAGAATTGTGCTAAAAAAGTGGTGGCTTATCCTAATACTCGTTCTGCTTGCAAGTGTGATTTCGGGGATAAAAAGCTCCTTTTATACGACACCGATCTATGAAGCCACGGCTAAACTGATCGTCAATCAATCCTCAGGTGCGTATCAGCAAGGATATCCCGATGTCGGACTGCTTCAGAGCAACCTGATGCTAATGGATTCCTACAAAGAGATTATCAGCTCCGCTGCCATACTCGATAAAGTAGTGGAGAAAAACCCTAGCCTCTCAGACTCCTCATACGAAATGTCCAAAATTTTGCAAGTCTACTCTTACGAGAACTCCCAGGTGCTTAACCTGACGTATCAAGCCACTTCTTATGAAAGCGCGGCTGAGACCGTTAATGCGATCTCGCTCGTGTTCAAGGAAGAAATTCCGAAAATTATGAATGTCGACAACATTACGATTCTTAATGAAGCAAAAGTGAAGGATACCCGTCCTCATAATCCGGTCAATATCAATCTCGTAACAAGCATTCTGGTTGCTTTTGTGCTGTCCCTGCTTGCTTCCGTTGCATTGGTCTTAATTCTTCACTTCCTGGACGACACCTTGAAGAGCGAAGAAGAATTGAAAGAAGTGCTCGGCATTCCGCTCCTTGCAGCAATGGGCAAGATGAAAAAGGAAGATTTACGCGGACGGCGCGGAGAGCAAGTCTTAATTCGTAAGGAAGCAGGTGGTGACAATGTCTATGCGTCGATCAACCAGTGACAACCGTTTAGTTGTCCTGCTTAACCCAAGCTCGCCGGTAGCAGAGGCGTACCGGACGCTAAGAACCAATATTCAATACTCTTCTGTAGATGCGCCGATTCAACTGTTAATGGCCGCCTCAGCCCAATCGGGTGAAGGCAAATCAACCGTGATTTCAAATTTGGCAGTAGCCTACGCTTTGGAAGGAAAGCGCGTACTGCTCATTGATACCGATCTTCGCAAGCCAACGATCCACCGAATCTTTTCTCAGACGAACAGGCAGGGCCTTACCAATCTGTTGACCTCTCAAAGCACTCTGCAAGAAGTCATCAAGGATGGCGGAATTGATAATTTGGAAATCATCACTTCCGGACCTACCCCTCCTAATCCCGCGGAACTGCTGGGATCACACCGGATGAAGGTCATTCTTGAAGAGCTCAGGGCACGATATGATCTGATTCTGTTCGATACCCCTCCTGTCCTTCCCGTCACGGACAGTCTGATTATGAGCTCTTATTGTGACGGCGTTCTTCTTGTTATTCATGCGGGGAAAGTGAAGAAGGCGTATGTCCGCAAAGCGAAGGAAAGGCTGGATTTTGTACAGTCACGAATTATAGGAGCGGTATTTAACCAAATGAAACGGCAAGATATCGCTTTTGTGAAATATTACGGAACTTCGAAGTAACAAGCAAGTAACAAATTTTCGCAGGAAGGATAAGTGAATGACTCATGAAGATCAGTGTCGTCATCCCGTCCTATAAGCGTGTAAGCAGCTTGAAAAGTGGCTTGGAAGGATTGTTCAACCAGCAGAGGCTGCCGGATGAAATCATTGTTGTCGCAAGAGATTCGGATCAGGAAACGATCGAATTCCTCTCCGGACATCCTTCCGAGCTGCTGAGGCAGGCCATTGTACATAAGCCGGGAGCGGTGGCAGCATTAAATGAGGGCTTCGGGCAAGCCTCCGGCGACATCATTGTCATGACGGATGACGATACGGTTGCTTATCCTGACTGGCTGGAACGAATCGAAAAGCATTATGGCATGGATCCCCGGCTGGGGGCTCTTGGAGGAAAGGACTGGGTCTATCATTCCGGCAAGCTGGAATATGGTCAGTCGGAGGATGTCGGAAAGTTGTATTGGTTTGGTAGGATGTCCGGCAATCATCATATTGGAATCGGGAAGGCCAGAGAAGTTGATATTCTGAAAGGGGCCAATATGAGCTTCCGCAAGGAAGCTATCCGTTCCATCGGATTTGACGACCGGCTCAAAGGCAGCGGCGCTCAGGTTCATTTGGAAATCGGCATATGTCTGCACGTGAAACAGGGAGGATGGCGCGTCCTTTATGACCCGAGCGTATGCGTTAACCATTACCCAGCTGAAAGATTTGATGAGGACAAGCGGAACGCCTTTAACGAAACCGCATGTATCAATATGGCACATAATGAAACCTACATCATCCTGAAGCATTCGGGCACATTCCGACGAGCATTCTATCTTCTCTACAGTATGCTCGTCGGCAGCAGCCCTTCACCCGGGTTGCTGCAAATGATTCGAATGGTTCCGCGTGAAGGCATTTCCGCCTTTCGGAAATTGCGCACGACATACACGGGCAGATGGGATGGTTGGAAAACGTGGAAAATGTGGTCAAACTCTTAGATAGTACCCGGATCATCTTGCTCAAGGGCATTAGTATTATCGCCGTTTTGCTTATGGTGCTGATCATTGGCTACCTAGCCGCCATGCATGATTATTTTGCTGGCTTGTGGCAGCTTTCGATTGTTATGGCCCTCACGTTGATTGGATGGTTCATCCAGCAGGTTAAGCCAGTCCTATACCTGCCCTATTTAATTGCGGTTTGGTCGATCTATCCAGAACTGAGGCGTCTGCTCGATTGGAGCTTTGGAGCTTACAGCGAGACACCGATCTTATCTACCGCCCCTTTGTTTGTAAGCCTCGTTATGCTGATCCCAATTGTCAAAAACTTCAGGAAGCTGTCAAAAACGGTACTCCGGATCGAAACGATCGCTCTCTCTGTACTTCTGTACGGATTTTTGATAGGCATCATTCAATTCGGCGGAATTGCCGCCAGCTTCGATCTAATCAACTATGCCACTCCGCTCCTCATTATTGCTTACGTTAATATTAGTCCGTTCCAAAGCCATACCAGGGACTTGCTGCTCAAAGGCTTTTCTTATATTGCCGTCCTTGTGGCTCTGTACGGCATCTATCAATATTTCCTTATCCCGCCTTGGGATAAGTTCTGGATGATTCATTCGGAGATGCTGTCGATCGGAAAGCCGGAGCCGCTTAAGGTAAGAGTGTTTTCGACGCTTAACTCTCCAGGCCCGGCAGGCGTGTTTTTCGGATTTGCCCTTGCGGTTATGACCATGAACAAAAAATGGCGTGCATTAGGCCTAATCGGAATGGTTATTGTCGCTTTCGGGTTTCTGCTGACGCTTGTTCGGAGCAGTTGGATCGCGCTTGCGGCGATGATTCTGGTCTATTTCCTGCAAGCCAAGTCTACCCATAAATTCAAGCTGATCGCTATCCTTGTCGTGCTGTTCTTATGTTATCAATTTATTTTGCCGGGATTACCCGGCGCGGAGACCATTACGAATCGATTTGATACTTTTGGCAATCTGAATAAAGATGTCTCCTATAACGACCGTCTTGCATTCTCGACATTCATTCTGGATTCGATATCGGTTAATCCGATGGGCAACGGCCTGGGCAGTACGGGCCTTAGCGCAAAGCTGAATGAAAATGCGATGCAGGTGTTTGATAACGGCTTTCTGAACATCTTTTATACATTTGGTTTGCCGGGAGGACTGACATTTCTCGGTTTCCTGATCTATCTTTCCATTCTCGCCTTAAAAAGAGATAAAAAGTCCAGTCAATATTACCATCTCGCATTTGCTTCGATGGCGGGTGCCGCAGTACTGCTTATGAGCAACAATTTCCTGCCGGGAAGCGGCGGGGCATGCTTATGGTTTCTTGTATCTATGATTTTCTTGCGGGGGGAGAAGGAGAATCATGAAAATCTGCTTCGTCACCCATAAGGTGAGAAAAGGCGATGGACAAGGCAGGGTGAATTACGAGGTTATTCTTGAAGCTATTAGACAGGGACACGAAGTTATGATTATCGCATCCGAGCTGTCGGAGGACCTCGCTGTGCATCCGCGGGTGGAATGGAAAAAGGTGTCCGCAGGCCGGTTGCCAACCGAGCTGCTTCGCAATCAGTTGTTTGCTGTCCGCACGACCTTCGAACTGTTATTGAGAAAGAGGCAGCTCGATCTCATCGTAGTGAATGGCTTTGTGACTTACGCAAGATCGGATATCAATTGCATTCATTTTGTTCATAGCGCATGGCTGGCATCACGCTATCATCCTTACCGGGAACGCAAAAGCCTCTCTACTTTGTATCAATGGATTTATACGGGTCTGAACCGCTATTTGGAGCAAAATGCAATGAAGCGTACCTCCGTTGTTGTTGCCGTGTCGGAGCGGGTCCGGCAAGAACTGATTCAGGATGCGGGTGTTGACGGGGAACGGATTGCGGTTATATGGAACGGCGTTGATCTGCAGGAATTCTATCCGGAGCGGGCAACACGCTCAGAGCTTCAGCTTGACGATGATAAGCTCTATGCCCTGTTCGCCGGCGATATAAAGTCATCGCGCAAAAATCTGGATACCGTCCTGAAGGCTCTAAGCAATGTTCAGGATGTCCGCCTGCTTGTCGTTGGTGATACGAAAGGAAGTCCGTATCCGAAAATGGCTGCCGAACTTGGAATAGCGGGCAGGGTACAATTCCTGGGCTACCGGACCAATATGGCCGATTGGATGTCGGCCGCGGATATGTTTGTTTATCCTTCCCGTTACGAGCCTTTTGCGCTTGTCCTGCTCGAGGCAATGGCAGCCGGCACTCCGGTCATTGCAAGCCGGATCTGCGGGGCATCCGAACTATTTGCTGATGAATTTGCAATAGGCATCGATGATCCGGATGATACGGAAGCCTTGACGGAAGCTATTCGGCACTTAGCGGCTGACCGGGAGCGGTTGAGGCGGATGGGCACTGATGCCAGGAGTGCGGCTCTTCAGCATTCCTGGTCGGGAATGGCCGTGCAATATGTGCGTTTGCTGGAGGAAGCAGCCGTCCGCAAGTCTGTACCTCTTGTAGAACCGTGAAAGGAAGCCGCAAAATGGCCCTATTAAATATACTGAAACGGAAAGATAGCTTCGGCTATATGGCGCAAATTTTCGCTTCCAATGTGTTTATTCTCGTTCTTAATATGCTGACGGGTATTATTGTTGCCAGATACCTAGGGCCGGAAGGACGCGGGGAGCAGGCTGCCATGATCATGTGGCCGCAGCTATTGTCCTATATTGTAACGCTTGGACTCCCTTCTTCGATCGTATATTACATGAAGCAAAAGGGCAGCAAACAGGGCTCTCTATACGTCGCCTCTCTGTGGATGTGCTTCACTCTTGGTATTTTCTCGATGATAGGCGGACTATTCTTCCTTCCCGAATGGATGAAAGGTTATTCCCCGGGAAAAGTCGAGTTTGCATGCTGGGCGTTAATTCTGATTCCGTTTAGTCTTCTTGGCGTTATTAACAATGCTGTGTTACAGGCGAGAGAAGAATACCAGCTGTTCAACCGGATTCGTTATCTGCCTAATATTATTACGCTTGTCCTGCTTGGCTTCATGGTTATCTCCGGACATGTCAATTCATTTTATTCTTCGGTTGCTTATCTTGCTCCAACACTGCCGATAACGCTGTGGACAATGATCAGGCTTCTCCGTATCTATTCGATTAAGCAGAAGGATATTATCGATTCTTCCAAACAGCTTGTCCAATACGGGATCCGCTCTTACGGAACCGACCTGGCAGGCACTTTATCTTTTTATATCGATCAGGTGCTGGTTGTAGGTCTGCTTTCCCCGGCTAGTCTAGGGATTTACCTCGTAGCACTCAGTCTGGCGAAAATGCTGGATGTTATCCAATCCTCGGTCGTATCCGTCTTGTTCCCGCAGGCGTCGGGACTGCAACGGGAGGAAGCGATCAGGCTCACGCTTAAAGTGTACCGAATCAGTACGGTGATTACGCTCGTTTTTGTTGCTGTAGTTATTCTTCTTGCCCCTTACGCCTTGCTTATCCTCTATGGCCACTCCTATGAGGGGGCAATCCCGGTGTTTCGGGTGCTTGTCTTAAGCACGGCTGTCGCAAGTGCGACATGGACGCTTGCGCAGGGCTATATGGCAACGGATAAGCCAGGGAGGGCGACACTCCTGAAGGTGCTGTCACTATTTATGAATGCTCTGTTCATTAACATCTTTACTCCTCACATGGGCATTATTGGAGCGGCTTATTCGTTGCTGTTGTCCGCATTCATTAACTTCTTGCTTATCTTGTTCCTGTATTCCTATGAGATGAAGCTGAAGTGGTCCTCTTTCTTCTATGACAAGGAAGACTGGATATGGATGAAAGAGATGCTGAGGAACAAGGGCAGGAGACATAAGGAAAGCAGCGAGGCGATTAGCGGATAAATAAGGATGACAGAAAAGAGTGATTCCAATGAAAGTTCTGACGACCGGATTAGGATGGAACGAACTGCAGCCCGGGGGGCTGAACCGTTATTTTGTGGATTATAACCAGGCTCTCCGGGAGCACGGTCATGCAGAGCTTGGGCTGGTAGTCGCGGATCCGGGCATGAAGCTGGAGACAAGCCTGAACGTGGCCAACACGGTTGATCATGGAGAAGGCGGTCTGCTGGCCCGGATAAGATCAGTGCGCAAGTATACGCTGGAGGCGCTGGAGTCCTTCCGCCCCGATGTTTTTAATCCCCATTTCGCCCTTTACGCATCCATGATATCCAGGCAGGCGCTGCCGGATCATATTCCGATCGTGACCCATTTTCACGGGCCTTGGGCGATGGAATCCAAGATCGAAGAGGACAACCGCTCCGCCATATTCCGGGAAGCCAGGTATTTAATGAAGAAACAGGTCGAGCAGGTCACTTACCGGCGGTCTGACAGCTTTATCGTGCTAAGCGAATATTTCCGCGATATCTTAACGGATCACTACGGCGTAGACCGCCGGAAAATACATATTATCCCCGGTGCCGTGGAGCATGAGCGGTTCAAGCCGCATTCGGACCGGGAGGGTCTGAGGAATAAGCTTGGAATCAAGTCGGATCAAAGACTTCTTTTCTGCGCGCGCAGAATTGTACGGCGTATGGGAATAGACCGTTTGATCGAGGCAATGAGAATAGTTGCGGACCATCATCCTGAAGTGCTTCTGTTTATTGCGGGAGATGGTCCGATGCGAAGCGAATACGAGAGGCAGATTGATAAGCTAGGTTTGTCTGCCCATGTAAAGATGCTTGGCAGAGTATCCAATGAGGAGCTTGTCGAGTGGTATCAGGCAGCGGATTACAGCATTGTCCCCACGATTACGCTCGAAGGCTTTGGCCTTGTCACGATTGAGTCTTTGGCATGCGGAACTCCGGTGTTTGGAACTCCTTATGGAGGTACCAAAGAGATCTTAAGCCGATTTTCCCCGGAGCTTCTTTTCGGGGAAGGAACATCGGAAGCCATCGGCGGCAAGTTGATCGACGCCTTAGGGGGAAAGATCCTTTTGCCGACGCGGGAAGACTGCCGCGACCATGTGCTAAAGCATTATACCTGGAGTACCGTGACTTCTGCGGTTACGGATGTGTTCAAGGAGGCGCGGGAGAAACGGGGAAGGGGGAGGCGTGTTTAGATGAGAATCGCCTATTATAACCACACCAGCTCCGTAAGCGGGGCGGAGATTAATTTGCTTGTGACTGCCGCACATTATCAGCGGTCAGAGGTATTGATTATGGCTCCGGAAGGCGAGCTGCTGGAGCGTGCGCGTGAGGCGGGGCTAGCCGCGATTGCTTTACCGAGCTATAACGCCAGATTATCCCGCAATCCTCTTCGTCTGGCAGCCGGGGTTCTCGGAATGATTGGGGCCGGTAAACAGTTATCGGATGCGGCCATGGCAGGCGGGGCAGAGGTTATACATGCAAATTCGCTTCGTGCAGGGATGATGGCCTCCTTGTTCTACTGGCGTCACCGGATCCCTGTGGTCTGGCATCTTCACGATAATCCTCCGGAAGGGCTTGTCGGCAAATTAATCCGGATGTATGCCGCAAGAGCAGCGCAAGCGTTTATAGCGATTTCCGAGCCTGTCATGAAGGGTTTTGGCAGTTCTTCGGGACCCGTTCATCTGATTCATAACGGTGCCGTACTCGGCCATTTCTCCGAGCTGGAGAAAAAGCGATACAGGGTGGACCTTAGACGACAATTAAATACGCCTGCAGGATGCAAGGTAATGGTTATAATCGGACAAATTACGCCGTGGAAGCGGCAGGAGGATGCGATTCGGGCGCTGCATTCCTTAATTCAACAGGGAGAGGAGAGTTATTTATGGATTGTCGGGGAGCCGAAGTTCCGGGAGGAGAACATGCTTTATCTCAAGGAGCTAAAGCGTCTGGCCGACGAATTGAACGTCACGCGGTATATCCGGTTTACAGGTTTTCGAAATGATGTGGATCAGCTATGCTGTGCCGCGGACCTGCTGCTCTTATGTTCCGAGAATGAGCCGTTTGGAAGGGTTATTATTGAAGCAATGGCACAGGGAACGCCGGTCGTTGCTACCGGTGGCGGCGGAGTGGGAGAAATTATCGAGCACGAAAGAAGCGGCTTATTGTACGAGACGGGCAATGTCCCTCAGCTTGTGGACTATATCCGTTCCTTGCTGAACAATGACAGGCTGCGCAAACAGATCAGCATAAATAGCGTTGAACGGGTCAACGGACATTTTTCTATTGAGCAAGCCGCAGCCGTGACGGAACAAGTATACGCTCAAATGATATGGGAGAGAACGGGTAGAGATAAAGGGCTTCAGCAAACCAAGGGGGTGGCGAAATGAATTACCGGATTGCCATTGTACACGATTATTTGAATCAAATGGGCGGAGCGGAGCGGGTTGTTGGCGTTATGCACAAGCTGTTTCCGGACGCTCCGGTCTATACGACGATCGTAGATCGAGAGAAGCTGCTTCCCGATTTGCGCACGGCCGATATCCGAACGACCTGGATGCAGCATATCCCGAATATTTTACGGGACTTTAAGCTGTACTTCTGGCTTTATCCGTTTGCGGTCAGATCTATCGATCTGAAGGGATACGATATCATCGTAAGCTCCAGCAGCGCTTATGCAAAGGGCATCCGGAAGCCGGGCAACGCCGTACATTTATGCTACTGCCACTCACCTATGCGTTTTGCCTGGAACTTTGACGGTTATATCGAAAATGTGAATGTATCGAAGACGCGCCGGACGGTTGCCAAGTGGCTAACCTATCCGCTTCGGCTGTGGGATAAGGCGAATTCGAAGCAGGTGGACCGGCTGATCGCCAATTCGAGCGTGGTAAAGGGGCGGATTTCGAAGTTCTACGGACTTGATTCCGCCGTCATTTATCCTCCGGTAGAGATTGACCGTTTCTCCGTAAGCGAGGAGGGGCCTAAAGATTATTTCCTAGTTGTCTCCAGGCTCGTCTCGTACAAAAAAATTGATATCGCGGTGGAAGCCTGTACGCGTCTTGGACTCAAGCTTCTTATTGTCGGAGACGGGGATGACCGGAAGCGGCTCGAGAGCCTTTCAATTCCGAACGTACAGTTTCTTGGAAGAAGGAGCGATGAAGAGGTAACCAGCTATATGCAGCATTGCCGGGCCTTATTGTTTCCGGGACTGGAGGATTTCGGGATCACCCCTCTGGAAGCGAATGCATGCGGAAGGCCGGTTATCGCTTTTCAGGCAGGCGGTGCGCTTGATACGATCAAGGCCGGTGTAAACGGCATGTTTTTCAAAGAACAGACGACGGAATCATTAATGGATGCCTTGCGGGAGTTTGAGACCAAAGAGTGGGATCCCGGGTTAATCCGGGAGCATGCGGAATCCTTTAATGAGCGTTACTTTATTGAACGGCTGTTGTCCAGCCTGCAAAGCGCGATTGATCCTTTAGGCAGCAGCCTCCAGCATTACGGTGTGGAAGCAGGCGTACATGCAAGTTCTTAGCATACCCTTTTTTGCTACATTTTGTTGATTTTTTAGGTCTATATTGATACAATTAGTATCAAATAAAGGGATAGGTGAGATCCAATATGGAGCACAACAAGCGAATGTATACAGCCTACGGTTTACGGCTCGCAAGCGAAATGGAATTGCCGGAGCTGCTCACCGCAACAGATGACGGATCTGAGCCTGATGCTTGGATTACTTATGCCGATTTAAGCGGATATGTTGCGAATTGGGAGCCGGATAGACGAAATTGGGCGGATGGGGAGCAGGTTCTGATCTATGTTCCCGGTGTAGCCTATTACCGCGTGTTATATAACCTCATTCAGGTGATGCCTCTAAAAGACGTGGATCCAAGGCAATTCCGTCTTTATATTGTTGGCGCATGCTGCAGCGTACTGCTCGTCCGCAGAGGAATTGTGCCGATGCACGCCGGCGGCGTAGTGATAGACGGCAAAGCTTACGCCATTCTTGGAGACTGCGGCGCTGGAAAGTCTACGCTCGGAGCCGCCTTTATGGAGGCGGGTTACAAGCTGCTAAGCGACGACATTGTTGCGGTAGCGATGAACGAGAAGACAAACGAGCTGACGGCTTATCCCGGTTATCCGCAGCAAAAGCTTTGGCGTCAGAGCCTGGAATACTTCCAGCGGGAAGCGACAGACTACCGGTCAATCTTGCAAGATTACGATAAATATGCGGTTCCTGTTACGGACCTGTTCCACAAAGAGCCGGTACCGCTTGCCGGAATATTCGAATTGGAGAAAGCGGATATCCCGCAGGTTCGAATTCATCCGTTAACACCGCTGCAGCGGGTGCAGCTGTTCCGTTATCATTCCTTCCTTGACCGCGTGTTAAAGGAAATGAAGCTGGAGCAATGGCTGTTTACCTTCGGAACCAAAGTAGCGCTGGCCATTCCGTTTTATCAAATAAAACGACCGTCTACCGGATATACGGCACCGGAGCTGGTCAGTCAAATTCTACATACCGTGAGAGAAAGAGAGATGATTTCATTATGAGTCAATCCAGCGTGCTGATTCATGAACGTATCGTTCAGGCGGAAGGCTTTCTTGTTAGCGATATGGGCGGCGAAAAAGTAATGATGAGCATTCAGAACGGCAAATATTTCAATCTGGGACATTCGGGCGGAGAAATCTGGGAGCTGCTTGCTGCGCCGACAACGTTGGAAGAGATCGTAAACCGGCTTTGCCAAGAGTACGAGATTGAAAGAGAAGTTTGCCTGAACCAAGTGGTTTCTTTCCTGAAGCAGCTTGCGGAGCAGGGCCTTATCGTCAACGCGGGAGCGTGACGACCGTATGGGACGGTTGCGAAAATTTTTGGCTTCCGATAGAGCGTTTAAGCTGCTGCTGCTGGAAGCTTTTGTGAACCTGGGTAAGGCCCGTATTATGAAGGCGGTTCCTTTTGCGAGAACGGCTCCGAAACTTGGTGTTGCGATGAAAGAAACCTCCTTCTCGGATTCCGGGGAGGAGACGGAGCTCATCCGTAATATTGCCCGGGCTGTGCGGATTATGAGCCGCTATACCTTGTGGGAGAGCAAATGTCTCGTGATGGCAATTGCCTGTATGAACATGCTGGCGAAGCGCCGGATCGAGAGCACATTATATCTTGGAACAATGAAAAATGATAAAGGATCCATGAGCGCACATGCCTGGCTCCGGACGGGACCGCATGTGGTGACCGGTGCAGAAATTATGGATCGTTACACCGTCGTTGGCATTTTTGGAAAAGTGCTGAGGTGATAAACAGGCAAGGGGAGAATTGAGATGAGCCAACCGTGGGTGCTGGATATTAGCTCTTTTTCAAACGAACTGCGTTTCTTGTTGCGATTGCTGCGCAGTGACAATAAATTGGAAGCGGAAGAGGCTGAGCTGCTCGCCCATGGACTGGATTGGCCGTTGTTCCTCCGTTTTGCCGTTTATCACGAGACCTATCCGATCCTTTATCCTTTGCTTGTTCAACTCAATGCCAAGCAGCAGTGGACACCGGATTTTGTAATGGCTAGACTGCGGACACTTTATACGCGTAATACGATGATGATGCTGCAGCTGCGCGGGGAGATGGAACGTGTTAACGGGTTGCTTGAAGAACGGAGGGTACGGCCTTTATTTCTGAAAGGTCCCGTTCTTGCCGCTATGCTGTATGGCGATGTATCCGGACGTACCTCCGGCGACCTTGACATTCTGGTCGCTAAGCAGGACTGGGACGCCAGTGTGCAGCAATTGCTGTCAGCCGGTTACGTTCTTGCAGAGCAGTATGAAGAGGAAGAGGTATTAAACAATACCGAACGAAAAACGCATCATGTTTCCTACATTCATAGGGAGAAAAATATTGAAGTGGAGTTGCACTGGAGCCTTAATCCGGATACCGTAATCGAACCTTCCTTTGAAGAGTTGTGGGCACGCCGGCAGGCGAGCTCCTTGCATAAGTCGGTATTTACGCTAGGCAATGAAGACTTGCTGGTCTACCTGATTTTGCATGGAACGCGTCATGGCTGGTCATCCCTGAAATGGCTGCTTGATATAGACCGGATGATGAACCAATTCCTGAATTGGAACAGAACAAACCAGTTGTTCGACGAGAGCGGAAACCGGGTGCTTGGAGGGGAGGCGTTCTTGCTGGCTACGCAGCTGCTTGGAACCCTGCTTCCGGAGGAGGCTCATGCGATGACGCTCGCACCTAAGGCAACACGGCTTGCGCGTATGGTGCTTCCTTTTATCCGGGAGGAACTGGTTCTCTATCCAAAACCGGAGCGCAAAGACATTGCGGTGCTGTTCAACCGTTATTTGCTGGCAACGATGAGTCCCCGGCAGAAGCTGCTTTATGTGACCAACAAGCTGTATCCAAGCTCGAAAGATATGAGCGTACTGCCTTTGCCCCGGTCGCTGCACTTTTTATACTTTCCCCTTCGTCCATTCCTATGGTTCTGGCGGCAAGTGAAGCGGCAGACGCCTAAAGAGGAGGCCTCCTCGTGAATGAGATGCTGCTCTTGGTCCGCAAGCTTCACGCTTCCTCCGGGAACAGGTTGTATCTTCATCTGCTGTTCATGCTGCTTGTCAGCTGCCTTGAGGGAATCGGCATCTTCCTGATCATTCCGCTGCTCAGCTTGATTGGCGCGTTTGATATGGATGTTGGCGCGATTCCCTTTATCTCGGCCGCAATGGAGAAGCTGCAGCATTCCCGTATTCCTCTTAATCTGCCAATTATTCTACTGCTGTACGTTCTGCTCGTTGGAGGGCAGGCGCTGCTGCAGCGGAATCAAATGATATTAGGCATACAAATCGAACAGCGTTATATTAAAAAGCTAAGAATCGAGACACACGAATCTTTATTGAAGGCCAAGTGGGAGTTCTTTTTAAATCGCCGAAATTCCGACTTTAATCAGGTATTGTC
This sequence comes from Paenibacillus sp. JDR-2, assembly GCF_000023585.1. Taxonomy (NCBI): domain Bacteria; kingdom Bacillati; phylum Bacillota; class Bacilli; order Caryophanales; family Paenibacillaceae; genus Paenibacillus; species Paenibacillus sp. JDR-2. The sequence goes on from NC_012914.1 coordinate 1,481,491, forward strand.
TACCGAGCTTAACCGGGTAAGCAACGGCATCAGCATGCTGCTGTCGTTAGTGTCGGCGGCTGCCTTTACCCTCATCCAGGTTGGCTTTGCGATGTGGCTGTCCCCAACGCTTACTTCGATTATTATTGCCAGCGGGCTGCTGCTGTCGCTTATTTCACGGAAGTTTGTGCGGAAATCCGCCAAGCTGGGGAAGGAATCCACCAAGCTGTTTCAGAGCTATTTTGCCGGCTTGAGCGATCATTTTAACGGAATCAAGGATTTGAAGAGCAATCTTCTTGAGTACTCGCATATCCGCAAGTTTATGGAGTTGTGCGGGAAGATCGAGGCGAACTACGTAAGAGCATACCGTGTGTATGCCAATTCCCAATTTCTATACCGGGCTTCCTCAGTTGTTCTGATTGCCGTATTTGCTTACGTTTCGATCAAGCTTCTGAAGGTCGCACCTGAGCAGCTTTTGCTGGTTGTCCTCATTTTTACCCGTTTGTGGCCGAGGTTTATTACGATCCAGTCCAGTCTGGAGCGGATGATGTCGCAGCTTCCCGCCATGCAGGTGCTGACCGAGTTGCAGAAGGAGAGCCGGAATGCACGGGAGTCGATTCTGTTGCAGGATGCCGGACAGATAGAGCCTCTTCGGATAAAAGACAGCATTACTTGCGCCAATGTAAGCTATCGCTACGATAAGTCTTCCTCGCGGCTTGCATTGCGAAACATAGATGTTTCGATACCGGTTAATCAAATGTCTGCGATTGTCGGGAAATCCGGAGCCGGCAAAAGCACTTTCGTAGACATGCTTATGGGATTAATCGAGCCGGAAGCAGGAGAAGTTCTTGTAGACGGCAAGCCGCTTACCGAAGAAAAGTTATTGGCATACCGGCATTCTATCGGTTATGTAGCGCAGGAGCCTTTCCTGTTCCATGGCACATTGCGCGAGAACCTGCAGCTTGTTGTTCCGGATGCCACCGAAGATCAGATGTGGGAGGCTCTCCGATTCTCTTCTTCGGACGAATTCGTCCGCAAGCTTCCGGAAGGGCTTGATACCATTATCGGAGATCGTGGTGTTCGCTTATCCGGCGGAGAACGGCAGCGGATTGTGCTCGCTCGGGCGGTATTAAAGAAGCCTTCCATCCTGGTATTGGATGAGGCGACCAGCGCGCTCGACAGCGAAAACGAGGTTCAGATCAAGGAAGCGCTTGACCGGCTGAGGGGTAAAATGACCATCATCGTTATTGCCCACAGGCTGTCCACCATCCGGCATGCGGATCAGGTCATCGTGCTGGACAATGGTGAAATCGTGCAGCAAGGCGGCTATATGCAGCTGTCGATGGAAACGCGCGGAACGTTCAGGAAGCTGTTAAGCTACCAGACCGAAGCCAACGCTTAAGCGTTGGCTTTATTGTTGTTTAGGGAATGTAAAAAACCCGTTTCCCTCTTACAGGAAACGGGTTTCTCGTTATAGGAGGTGAAGAGAATTATTGTCTGTGGCTGCCGTGGAATGTTGTAACAGAGTTAACCTCTACATCACCATCGAAAGTCATTTTTACGTCAAGCACTTCCAAAGTTGGCGCTTCCCATACTTTTTTCATACTGTCACCTCCTCTCACATGTTGAAGTATCTCCCTATGTACGAGATACATTACGTTTCTGATTATAGCATAATTGATACAAAATGTATCTATTTGAACGAAAATGTTTTTCTTTCTTTTTAAACAATTTTAGTTGACGGGCATTTGGATGAGGTGGTAATATTTGTACAATAAATTGATTCGGCTCATGTACGGAAGCACCGTAGAAGGCCGCAGGTAAACTGCGCCTTTTACGGTGCTTTTTTTGCGTTTGCCGGAAGGAGAAAGGCAGGAGCAGGCAGGTGAGACATCAATTAGTGATTGCAGTCAAGGAGCAGGATTATGTAAGAAGACTGGCCGATTACGTGCGCGACAGCCCGTTCAGCGAGCTGTGGCAGCTGACGGCTTTCACCCATGCGGAGGCATTTGTGCAGTTTCTGAAATCGGGCTATCCGGTTCACGGAATTGCCGCACAGCCTTGCATGCTGGAAGCTGCTGCCGGGATATTGCCCGAAGGAGTTCCGGTTGCTGCGCTGGTTGCGGCACCGGGCCAGTTCCCGCTTTATCAGGAGCTGCTGCAATATCAGGCGCTGCCGGGGCTGTTGCAGAGGATGGCCTCCTTAATGGCCCCTGTTTCCCAAGGAGCTGCAAGAGAGCAGTCCGCTCAGGTCATTGCTGTTTATTCGGCATCCGGCGGTGTTGGGAAAACAACATTGGCCAGACAGCTCGTTCATACGGCAGCGAGCAGCGGGCAGCGAATATTTTATCTCAACCTGGAGCGCTGGAATGCGGTGGATACGTGGTTGGAGGCCGGGGTAGTTCATGGGGATGAGGGGTTGTCCCAACTGCTGTACATGCTCCAATCGCATCCTGGCAAGGCTGGAGAGTGGCTTGGGCGGCATAGCAAGCGTGATCCGTACTTAAGGGCGGATTATATTTTGCCTTGTTCGAATCCGGAGGACCGTTTGACGCTTCAAGCCTCGGATGCGAATGCCATTGTACGGACGATAGCGGCAACCGGCCAATATGATCTGATTGTTATTGATCTGGATGACGGGCTGGACGAGCTGCATTTGACCTTACTGGAGCTAAGCCATGAAGTTATCTGGCTTGTAACGGAGGATGCTGCTGTTCAGCGCAAGAGCCAGTTGGCTTATCAGTACGGCGTACAGCGTTTTGGGGAACGTTTCCGTCTACTGGAGCCACGGCTGCAACTGGTTGTGAACCGCAGTGATGGCCAACTGCATATTAGGCGGAGCATATTCAAGCAGGCCTATGCTTTTCTTCCGGATACGGCGGCAATGGGCAGGGGAGCAACGGCTGTTCTTGCATCGCCTCCATATATGGCCGCAGTGGAAAGGCTGTATCAGCAGCTGGTCAAGGAGGAAGGAGGTGTGCCAATTGCTAACGGATGAAGCGGTCCTTGAATTAAAAAACCGGATTAAGGACCGGCTTGATTACTCCGGCTCGGTGACAGACGAGCAGTTAACCGCAATCGTGGAGCAGACCGTATTTGCCTGGAGCAGCAGCAACCCTCTAACCGCCTCGGAGCTGGCTTCGCTGGTTCGGCGTCTGTTTCATTCGTTTCGGGGACTTGATATTCTACAACCGCTGATGGATGACCCGACGGTGACGGAAGTCATGATCAACCATCATTCGGAGATTTTTATCGAACGAGGCGGTCGGCTAAGTCTGCTGCCCGCATCTTTTGAGAGCAGGGAAAGGCTGGAGGATTTGATCCAGTCGATTGTTGCGAGCGTGAACCGGGTCGTAAATGAATCTTCTCCGATTGTTGACGCCCGTCTCAAGGATGGTTCACGCGTTCATATCGTACTGCCGCCTGTTGCGCTAAGGGGACCGGCGATGACGATCCGTAAATTTCCGGAAAAGCCGCTGACGATGGACGAGCTTGTTGCGAAGGGAGCATTAACCGGGGAAGCGGCTGTTTTTCTACAGCAGCTTACGAAGGCGCAGTACAACATTTTTATTAGCGGCGGTACCGGTACGGGAAAAACCACTTTTCTCAATGCCCTGTCCCAATACATCCCCCAGGATGAACGTTTAGTCACGATTGAAGATTCCGCCGAGTTGCAAATCCGCAGCGTTCCCAACCTTGTTTCACTTGAGACGCGGAATGCCAATACCGAAGGAAAAGGGGAGATCGCGATCCGCGATCTGATTCGGGCGTCACTTCGGATGCGTCCTAACCGCATTATTGTCGGCGAGGTACGCGGCGGAGAAGCCTTGGATATGCTGGCGGCGATGAATACAGGCCATGCAGGGAGCATGTCCACCGGTCATAGTAACGGTCCCAGGGATATGATGTCCCGGCTGGAAACGATGGTAATGAGCGCGGCGGAAATGCCGGTTCAGGTCATCCGCAAGCAGATTGCCTCGGCTTTGGACATTGTAATCCATCTGTCTCGTTTTAGGGACCGTTCCCGCCGCGTAACGGAAATTTGCGAGGTCGCAGGACTGGAGGATGGAGAGATTGCCGTCCGGCCGCTTTTCCAATTTGAAGAGAAAGGCGAGGAGGGCGGGAAAGTGTTCGGCACGCTTAAGCGCACCGATTATAAGCTCTATCATACCGACAAGCTGAGGATGGCAGGTATGAAGCTTGCAGAGGAGGATGCGATATGCCCGTAATCCGAGCTGCGCCTCTCGCAGCAAGAATGAGGACGATACTTGAATGGTGCGGTTGGGACTCTTCCTTTCGGGCTGGCGCGCGCAGCAGTAAGCCTTCAACCAGCATTAAGCCGCTTCAGGACTATAACCAGTACCTGCTGTCTTATAAGCAGTTTATGGGATCCGCGGCTGTTGGCTTCGTCATTATTTTCGCTGCTGTCTACCTCATCTATCATTCCTTTATCGTATCTGGTTTGTTTGCCGCCGGAGGCCTGGCTGCGCCAAGAATGTACAAGTCCTTCTTGCTTGTCCGGCGTAAGGAAAGGCTGCAGCTGCAATTCAAAGAAGCCTTGTATTCCCTGGCCTCATCGCTGGCGGCTGGCCGATCGGTAGAAAATGCTTTTCTGGCAACCATTGACGACCTCAAGCTGCTGTACCCGGATCCGAATACGGAGCTTCTGCTCGAGTTCCGGATTGTCAAGTATCGTCTCGATAACGGGGAACCACTTGAACAAGCGCTGCGCAGCTTGGCAAAACGTACCCATTTGGACGATATTACGCAATTTTCCGATGTGTTTGCCGTATGCAAACGCTCCGGCGGGGATCTGGTTGAAGTGATGAAACGGACCTCGCAGACGATCGGCGAAAAGCTGGAGGTCAAACAGGAAATTTCCGTTCTGCTTGCGCAAAAGCGTTTTGAAGCACGGATTATGATGGCTGTTCCGTTTGCCTTTCTTGGTTTTCTGAGCGCTTTTGCCCCCGATTACATGAAGCCCTTGTACGGGGGAGGCGGATATGTCCTGCTCACCATCGGCCTTGTCGTATTGTCCTTTTGTTTCTGGCTGATTCATCGAATTATGCAAATACGCGTGTAGGAGGCGTGGAATGGCTTTTCTTGTACTGCTCTTGGTCCTGTTCTGGGGACTGCTCATAGGGAGGGACGGATTGGCAAAGCTTCTGAAAAAGGGGAAACCGGATTGGAAGGGATTATTGCTTGTTAGACCCTTTGACCGGCTGCTGGAACGCGGCAAGCTTTACGAGCATCTGCAGCTTTCGCTAAGCAGCTACCATTCAAAGCAGATTATCCTGAAGGGAACGGACTGGCAGCTGAATCAGACAAAGCAGCATATAGCGGAAACTACGGGGTTCGGCTATGCCGTATTGTGCGTCTGCACTCTTCTGGCCGTGCTGGCGAAGGAGCCGCTGCTTATCGGAATGGGCGTACTGCTAGGGTTACTGCTTCCGGTCAGGCCTTTTATGGAAGCCGGCAGGCTGGTTGAACGAAGAAAACAGGCTATTGTTTCCGAACTGCCTGAAGCGCTTAGCAAGCTGATGCTGCTTGTTGGCGCGGGGGAACCGGTGCTGCAGGCATTCTCCCGCTGTTTGGAGGGGAAAGACCCGGCAGTGCAGCCGTTATATAAAGAGTGGGACAGAGTGGTTATCGCCTTACGGAACGGCGAGTCCTTCAGTACGGCGCTTGAGCGGTTTAACCGGAGTTGTGCCGTGCAGGAAGTATCCATTTTTACAACGGTAATACTGCTTAATTATCGCAGAGGCGGCGATCAATTTGTCCTTGCTTTACGGGAAATATCTTACTCCCTATGGGAGAAACGCAAAGCGGTTGCCCGTTCCCGCGGGGAAGAGGCTTCGTCCAAGCTTGTTTTTCCGCTGGTGGGCATATTGCTTGTGTTAATGGTATTTGTTGCGGCACCGGCGATGCTGCTCATGTCTTGATTTTATCTATCAAACGTTTAGAGAGGATGTTTACTATGTTGAAAAAGTTAGGTAAAGGCGTCCGTTCATTCTGGCGCTCGGAAAGCGGTCTAGGGACGCTGGAAGTGATTCTGATTATTGCGGTTGTTATTATTATTGCTCTTCTATTTAAAGATTGGATTATCCAACTGATCGAGAAATTAATGGGGAAAGCCGATGATGAAGCGGACAAAATTTTCTCCAACTAACCGTAAACGCAGCTTGCCGCAATGGCTTCGCCAATCGGAAGGGAGTTTTACGCTGGAATCCGCATTGGTGTTTCCGGTCATTTTTCTGCTAATACTTATGTTTCTATTATTCAGCATGTATATCTATCAGAAAGTGGTGCTCTATTATTCCGCCTCCGAGACGGCGGAACGGGCTTCGTTCAGTTGGGATAACAGTCACCGTAATGCCCGTAACGGGATGCTGACAACCGGTCAATATGACGGCTTGTACTGGCGGGTCAGCGGAGACTACATGCTTGGCTCGTTATTCGGAATAACGGCAGATCAGACGGATGTGACACTGGAACTGCCAGGGGCGCGGAACACAGACAATCTTGAGCTTGCAGAAACGAAGCTGCATCAAGCATCAGCTTGGCTGACAGGTGATGCGGAGCTTCCGTTCCAGGGGGATATCGCTTACGCAAACAGTCTGCTGAAGCGGGAGGTAGCGGTAAAGCTGATGCAGCCGGTATCTCTTGCTCCGCTTGAGCTTACGCTCGGGCTGTCCGAGCCCAAGACGGTTGCAGCGGCCAGTATCGTGGATCCGGTTCAGTTTATCCGCGATGTCGATACGGTACGGTATTACACCGCCAAATTCAGCAACGGAACGTCGAAGCAGCAGGCCGGAAAAGCGCTGACGGCATACAGCGGCGGCGGGAAAGCAGGCAAGCCGTGAATAAGCTATCAACATCTTACGGCTCAATAACGATATTTTCGGCGGTTGTATTGTCAGGGCTGCTCTTGTTCTCCGCAGTGCTGATCGATTATGCAAGAATGGCGGTATTGCATAAGGTAACCGAGGATGCAGCAAGATCAGGCGTCCGTTCCGCTCTCTCCGCTTACGATAATCGGCTGTACGAACGGTATGGGCTGTTTGGACGGGGAGGGACGGACAGCAATGATATTTTCGAACAGACTGTTCAAGCGAATTTGGAACGATCCGCAGGGCAGCAGGAGACCTTCAAGCTGGTACAAGCGGAGCTCCAATCGGCGCATATCGATAACGCGGAAGTATTGGGGAAGCACGAGGTGTTCTCTCGGCAGGTACTGGAAGAAATGAAGTATAAAGCTCCGGTGGATTTCACCCTGGAGCTGGCTTCCAAGTTTGCCCCGCTTTCCGGCGCGATGAAGGAAGCGAACGTTACGGTTAATATGCTGGAGGAGCTTCGGAAGCTGTATGACAAGCGGGAGGAAAAGCTTGCCGCAGCTTTGCAGCTGCAACGCCAGGCCGCGGAAACCGTTGGCGGCATTGCGGGCCTTATTCCGGCCAAAGCGCTGGAGCTCGCCACGGGTACCGAGAATGCCGCAAGGCTTGCCGGTGATTACGCCCAGTATGCGAATTGGGTAACAACTGACCAGCGTCTGGTTCAGCAAGGCAAAAAAACAAAGTATTCGGATCAAATCCGGGCCTACGAGGATAAGGCGAGAGGATGGACAGACGGGATGTCCCGTGAGCTTGCGAAGGCTAGGAAGCAGCATGACAAGCTGCAGCAGGAAGCGGTCAAAGCAATCAACGAGGCTAAGCAGCTTAACGCGGACATGCAGCGCATTAAGCAGGAGACGGCGAATGCTCCTTCTAACAGCGGTTATGACCGCGTAACCGGCAAAAATATTGCGGGTGTTGACGCCGCCGCGGGGCCAGTCGTGGATACCGCGCCGGAAAACGATATGCAGGAGATCCGGAAGATGGCGGATGAGCTTATTTTGCCGGATGGTTGGTTTGCCGAATATAGCGGGGAGATTGCGGATCAGGCTGCGGTGTTTGCTTCGCTGCAAATGGAAGCGGGAGGCTTTATTGCCAATCTGACAGCCGGCCTTGCTTCTCCCAATCTCTCCAATGAGCAGATCAAGGAAGGAGCCGTTAATCTTCGGATTGCTTACGAGCAGTATGAAGCGGCTTACGTGCGCAAAGGCTCAAGCCTCGACGAGCGGGAGCAGATGCTGACCGACAAAGAACTAAAGAAAGAACGCCAGGCACAGGAGGCAAAGGCGGGAGAACTATGGTCGGAGGCACGCCGCCTGCTGCATGGGATGACGTCGGTTCCCCAGAGCGAGGAGCATCTTCGAATCATTCAGGATATCGAAAAGCGGTATAAGGACAATCTTTTATTCAATCAGGAAGCTTCCGGTGCAGAAGCGGGAGGCCTTGTTTTCGCGGAGGATGCCCATGAGGAAGCGGAGCAAGCGACATCCGCCATGAGCGGGTTGTTTGACGGCATTGCCGATATGCTGGAGCAAACCAGAGACTCCGTTTATTTATCGGAATATACGGTTTCGCATTTTGCTTCCTTTGCGCCGCAAAATCTGAGGGCATTGCTTACAAGCGGCGATACGAACGAGCTTGCCCATGCCGCCGCGTTCAGCAATCAAGAAGCGGAATATGTCATTTACGGGTTTCATAGCCCAACGGCGAATTTGGCTGCCGCTTATGGCGAATTAATCGGCGTTAGGATGGCGGTCCGGACGATGGAAGGGTTGTCTGCCTGCCGGACGGCTGCCCATCCACTCTTAATCTTGTCATGCTCGGTTGTATACGGCCTGGAAAAAACAATGGAGGATATGGCGGCTTTTACCGAACGCGGGGCGGCTCCGTTATCGAAATATATCAAGGTCGATGTTGCCTATACGGATTACCTGCGGTTGTTCATGCTGGTCCACGGGGGGGCCAACCGGCCGTCCGCGTTAGCGCGGATGATCGCCGTTATTGAGTATAATGGCGGGGTTACTTTGTCCAAGGTTCCAACTGCTCTAACGGGAGAAATAAAGGCATCTGCCAAGCTGTGGTTTTTGCCGGGAGTGATGGACATCGTCCAGCGTTTTGGATCCTTGCAAGGAAAGGTTGTTGGCGGCAAGTATGAAACCGTTCAAACGATTGGCTCGTCCTATTAGGCGGCAGGATAAAAACCGGGGCGGGGAGAACGGCAGCATGGTGCTGGAAGCGGCTCTTGTCATGCCGCTGCTCCTGATGATCCTGTTGCTGTTCATTATGATGATCCGCTTATGCGCCGTGCAAATGGCCCTTCAATCGGCCGCGTCCCAGACGGTCCGGCAGATTGCGACACATATTCGTCCGGCAGATCTCACCTTTCAAAAAGCCTCCTCCTCCATTCCCAATTTGGGCTTTAGCGGTCTGCCGTTGCCGGATTGGGGAGGAACTATAGCGAAGGAGGCGGCCGGGTGGCTGCCGGCGCCTGCAGATGCATTAGCTTCGGCAGTTCTTGAAGGAAACTGGCAGCCGGTCACGGATGCGGCGGCGACTGAAGTTGGGAGGACCGCTGTCGAGCCGCTGCTCCGGCAATTTGCGGATGAAGCGGTGCTGGAAAAAGAGCGTTTGAGCCTATCGCACCTTTCCTTGCCGGAACTGAAGGAAAAACAGGAGCCTTATTTGACGATTGAAGCGGAATACGAGTTTCCTTTATCCTTGCCGTTCTTAAACAGAAAGATCGTAATGCGCGAGCAGGCATCCGAACGGGTATGGGTCAGCGATGCATTGCCTGCGAAGGAAGATACCGCCGCGGCGGATGTAACTCCGATTCAAATCGTTTCCATTCAGCCGGTTCCGCTGCGACCGGGTAATAGAGCAACCGTAATCGCTTTAACATCGCCAGGTGCTTCAGCCTCGCTTACGGTTAATTATAAAAGCGGAACAAGTACGGCAAAGCATCTTGGCAGCGCAACGGCGGATGCAAACGGTTATGTGCAGTGGACATGGCTGGTATCCGGAAATACGACGCCGGGAACCTGGGAACTAACCGCAACTTCGGCGTCAGGCGAAACGGTATCCATGCATTTTAACGTAACAAAGAAGGAGGACTCAGCATCATGACGGTACAGCTCTTGGCTGCAGCCTTGCTGCTGCTTGTCGCTTTATATACCGATTTGAAATCGATGACCATTCCAAATTTGCTTACGGTTCCTTTTCTGGCAGGAGGATTTGTATATGCTTTGTTCTCCGGAGGAGGCCATGGGCTTTTGCTCGCCATCTACGGTGCGGCGGCAGGATTTGTTCCGTTGCTGATTCTTCATTTGGCGAAAGGAATTGGCGCGGGTGATGTCAAGCTGTTTGCTGCACTGGGAGCTTGGATTGGTACATTGGCCGTGCTCCAGCTTATGATGTACGCCATTTTGTACGCGGGACTGGTGGGACTTGTCCTGCTTGTTTTCCATAGACCTTTTGCCAGAAAAATGACGGCGGGCATGTATACGTTCGTTTCCCTTCGTTTCGGCGGACAGGCAGGTGCTTCGTCTTGGCTGGCATGGGCGAAGAATGGACAAACCTTTCCGTTTATGCTGGCGGTGGCTCCGGGAGCCTTAACTTTATGGATGATATCGGGTTAATCGAAAGGAGGAGTATATGTGAGGCAGCCGTTCATTATAGATTTTTCCATGAACCGCGGACATGAAATGATTGTTGACCGGAAGGATGGCATTGTGCGTGATGAATTGGATGAGCTGGAGCTGCAGATGCTGCAGTCGGGCAAAATTCCGCATCTCTTGCCGGTAGAATGGCTGGAGATAGACGGGCGTGTTACATTCCGTTATGCCCTGGCAGGGCGGAAAATGCTGCTGCACCGCCTGCAGGTCCAGCCGCTATCGATGGAGCAATTTTATACGTTATTGCTTGGCGTCGTAGAAGCATTCGAGGAGTGCAAGCATTATATGCTGCGTCCCGAAGGCTGTCTGCTTGATGATCAATATTTGTTTGTAGGCGAGCATTTGAATGATATTGCCGTTGCTTATTTGCCTTTAAAGGACGGATTGCGCGACGGCGGTTCAGGCGCAGGGGATCTGCTCTCGCTTGTAGTCAGGTGGACCGCGTACATTCAGGACATTGACGGAGCAGGCCTCCAACGTATCTTGCAGACGCTTAACGGCAGCAAATGGCCGCTATCCGAGCTAAGATCCGTGCTTCTCGGATTAATTGGGGATGCTTTTATTCAAGCAGGCCCGAAGCAGGCTCCGGAACGTATTCCCGTCGTTTTTCCGGCAGTTGCGTTAGCTAAAAGTGCAGCAGACGATATCGTGCCAAAGGCAAGTTACGAAGCAAAACCGCGAGCTGCTGGTTTAAAGCCTGCAACAAAAGCGGTATCTGAACCAACAGCTCAAGATATTCCGCTTATAGAGCTGGAGGAGCAGGATTCCGATGCGGCAAGAAAAAAATTTTGGGTAACGGCAGCTGTTGTGGCCATAGCCGTTGCATGCGTATGGAAATATATCTATTTATCCTCGCATTCCCGAAGCAGCTTATATATATGCCTAGGCTTAACCTTAATGGGAGTAGCCGCTCTTTATATGGTATGGTCGCGCAGGCTTCCGGCCGGACTGCTTGCCAAGGAAGGGGACGGAGAAGAAGAGTTTATTCCGGAATCCCAGCCGCTTGGCATGTGGCCGCGGTATGAGGATATTGAGCATAAAGAGATGGTCGAACCAGCTTCCGCCATTGCCCTTTCCGTTAAACCGGCGATTCGGATGGAGGCGGAGCTCTATCCACATGGCGGCAATACCGCTGATCTTCGCAGCCAACCAGCAACGGTTGAAGCGACGGTACTGCTGGCAGAGAGGGAGATGGACTCGGCAGGATCGAAAGGGCCGGCCTTATACCGGGAGTGGGCAGGAGGCGGTTCCTGGATCGAATGGCAGGATGAGAAATTTACGATAGGCCGATTAGGCGAACAGGTCAGCTATGAGGAAGAAGCGCATGGCATTTCCAGGCTTCATCTTGAGCTGGAGCGGGAAGGCGGAGCTTACATCGCGAAAGATTTGGGCTCGCGAAACGGAAGTGCGTTGAACGGTGAGGTCATGATTCCGTATAAGTCTTATCCGTTTAGCGCAGGGGATGTTATTCAGCTGGCCGGCAGCAACGGACCCAAATACGAACTGAAGACGAGAGGTTAACCTCTCGTCTTCGGCTTTTTCTGCTTTTTATTTTATGCTTGGCTTAATTGCTTCATTGCGCTTTCGATAGTCGGGTATTTGAACGTAAATCCGTTTTCCAAGGCTTTGCGAGGCAAAGCGCGCTGTCCTTCGAGAAGCAGGGAGGACATTTCCCCAAGTACGGCCTTTAGCAGAAAGGCGGGTGTTGGCAGCCAATGCGGTCGTCCAAAAGCCTTCCCTAACGCGCGTCCGAATTGGTCGTTCGTAACCGGTTCGGGAGCCGAGGCATTTACCGGCCCCTGAATTTCGCGGTGATCCATGCAGAACAAAATCAGCCGGACCAGGTCTTCCAGATGAATCCAAGACAGCCATTGCGAGCCGCTTCCAAGCCGGCCTCCGGCAAACAGCCGGTGAGGCAGACTCATCAGAGGGAACGCGCCGCCGGTCCGGTTAAGCACGACGCCTACCCGCAGTTTAACCAGCCTTTTTACGGGAATGGAATCGGCAGCTTTCTCCCAGTGCTCCACAACGCCGGATAAAAAGTCGGTTACCTTCAGCGGACTGTCCTCCGCAAACGTAGCCGTTAACGAGTTGCCGTATGCAGAAATGCCGGAGGCGTTAATCACGGCCTCCGGCTTTGTGTGCAGTTCGGTTACAAGCTTGGCAATACGCGCTGCAGCATCAATCCGGGAATGAAGAACACGCTGCTTGGAAGCTTCGGTCCAACGCTGGTTAATGCTTTCGCCGGCAAGATTCACGATAACATCCGTGCCCTCCAGCCGTTGAGGCGATGCGGCAAGCTCGTCCCATGTCATATGGTGGAGCCTTGCATTCTGAGGTGAAGCAGAAGGCGTTCCTTTCCTGGATACGACAGTAACTTCATCGCCCCGTTCAAGCAGTGCTATCACCAGCGTCCGGCCAACAAAGCCGGTTCCTCCCGTTACTGCAACGCGCATTGTTCATCCGTCCTTCATTAGGATTTGACTTCAAGCTTCTTCAGGAAATATTGCGTTACATCGCCGCTGACCTTTTCGGTATAGTCAAATTGTACCTTTGTGTCCGGCGGAATGCTATTGATCTTATCCGTCAAATCATCCGTGAATTGCAGAACCATCGGTCCATTCGGCAGGTCAATCTCAACCGAGGTTGTATCGGCTTGTCCGACAAAGACGCCTTCGTTTGTCTTAACGGCGCTGTCATCGGGCGCGGTGCTTGCATTCGTGTCCGGCGAAGCCGTTCCCGGATCCATAACTCCGTTGTTTTGTCCTTCGGACTGGCTATTTCCCGCATTATTATCAGTTGTATTATTGCTTGTGTTCTCCGGTGAGGCGTTGGCCGGTTGTTCAACCGACGAGCCTTGTTCATTGCCGTTCGAGTTGGCTTTGTCCGAACCGCATGCTGTTGCGGTCATCATCACCGCGAGTAATACGGCGCTTGCCGCGATTAAGCTGCTCTTCTTTTTCGTTTTCATAGTTGTCATAGAAGCACCTCCTGAAAGCATTAGCTGAAGAATGATTATACAAACAGCCAGCTATAAGCTGTTTATATGCTATATAACGAAATAATCCGTTTAAGGTTCCAATAGATTTGTACACACTATTCATACGGATTAAACAAGAGGCTGCCCCTGATTGAAGCAGCCCGTTGCTCTTTTGTTTATTTATTGAGCAAATGCCGGTAGGGATCGTAGTCGATACCCTTGCGTTCCAGGAAAGAAACAAGGCTTCGATAGTCACGCTTAGGCGTTGCGCGTATGTATCCTTCGATGCAGTGATCCCGCGTTACTTCTGAAGCTCCGTTATCAATGGCAACTTGACCGATTTTAGCGGCAATGGAATGCTTGGCGATATCCCGGAATGCGGAAGGAACGGGAGAAACAAGCTCGTCCAAAAAGCCTTTTGATTCGTCGGTCCACATGCTGCGGCTCCGTTCGACCCAATAGTTTTGCCAGTCCAGCTTTGACTTGCCGTCACGCTGAGGCAGCACCTTCAAAAACTTGCGGAACATGAAGAAACCGCCGATGGCCATAGCGCCGACCATTACGACTGCCCAGAAAATGATGAAAAACATAAACCAATCGGGAGCTGATTTCATACTGTACCTTCACCTCAGGAAGAATTATACCGTATTCCTAGATTTATTTCGACATTCCTTGTAAAATAAGGGTTGATCAACCGAAAGGGGCGTTTAAAAGATGTTGAAAATCGGTTCCCATGTATCATTTTCGGACAAGGGGCTGCTTACCGCGGCCAAAGAAGCTGTATCCTACGGTTCCAGCTCGTTTATGATTTATACCGGCGCACCGCAGAATACACGGAGAAAGCCAATCGAAACTTTATATATTGAAGAAGGCAAACAAATGATGGAGCAGGCGGGCATCAACGAGATTGTCGTGCATGCGCCTTACATCATTAACCTGGGCTCCTACAAGGAAGACACCTTTGAGCTTGCCGTCCGCTTCCTTCAAGAGGAAATCCGCCGCACCGATTATATCGGAGTGCGCAATATCGTACTTCATCCGGGCGCTTATACGGACAAGGATGCCGAATACGGCATCGCTCGTATAGCCGAAGGCTTGAACGAAGTATTGGAAGGCACGAAAGATACGAACGTTAACATCGCTCTCGAGACGATGGCCGGCAAAGGAACGGAGATCGGCCGCAGCTTCGAGGAGCTTGCTCAGATTATCGATAAAGTACAGAATAACGACCGTTTGACGGTATGCATGGATACCTGCCACATGCACGATGCGGGCTATGATCTTATCAATGATCTGGACGGGGTGCTTCAAAAATTCGACCAGACCGTTGGGCTTGACCGCGTTGCGGTTGTCCATGTCAACGACAGCAAAAACCCTGTAGGCGCGGGCAAAGACCGCCATGCCCCTGTAGGTGCCGGCTGGCTTGGACATGAGGCGATCCATAGAATCGTCCATCATGAAGCGCTGGCGGGACGCCCGTTTATTTTGGAAACACCATGGATCGGAAAAGATGACAAGAAGCAGTTCCCGATGTACGAAGCGGAAATTGCGCTGCTCCGCGGCGATGCGATGGGGCGTTTTGGGGAGTCGTTCTTCGACCATGTCGAGCGTCTGCATCATTTCTATGGCAAACAGGAAATTGATCCTCGCCAATTCGTATTGTCTACTTGGGATGTTCTGAAGAACGATGCCAAGGCGAAAAAAGCGGATCCGCGCGAGCCGATGGAACGCCTGTACGATCTGCTCTCCGAAAGCGACGCGCTTCCGGGCGATTTGACCGAAGAGCAAATCAACCAACGGATTACGGCATGGTTCGCCGGCAAGCAATTGCTCAAAACGGTGTAACAATGATTTAAGATAACCATTGCAAAAGGAAGGAAGTTTTAACGTTTATGTCTTCATCTACTACTGAGTCGCGCAGCGGACGCGCGCGCATGCTGATCTCGTGCCCGGACAGACCGGGTATCGTGGCGGCGGTTTCGCATTTCTTGTACGAGCATGGTGCGAACATTGTACAATCGGACCAATACACGATGGATCCGGAAGGCGGCATGTTCTTTATCCGCTTTGAATTTGATTTGAATGATATGGACAAGGAGCTTCCGGTTCTTGTTGAAGATTTCGCCCGCGTGGCGGACCGCTTCGATATGAAATGGCATACGTTCCGCGCGAGCCGCAAGAAGCGTCTTGCGATCTTTGTTTCCAAAGAAGACCATTGCCTGATGGAGCTTCTGTGGCAGTGGAAAGCAGGCGATTTGGACGCGGATATTGCAATGGTTGTGAGCAATCATCCGGATATGAAGGACATGGTCGAGTCGTTTGGCATTCCTTACCACCATATTCCGGTAACCGCGGATACCAAAGCGGAAGCGGAGCGCAAGCAGATGGAGATTGTTGCGGACAAAGCCGATCTGATTGTTCTTGCCCGTTACATGCAGATCATCTCGCCGAAATTCATCGAGCAGTTCCCGAATCGCATTATCAATATCCACCATTCCTTCCTTCCGGCCTTTGTTGGCGGCAAGCCTTATGCGCAAGCTTATAATCGCGGTGTTAAAATCATCGGCGCAACGGCACATTATGTAACGGAGGAACTTGATGGCGGTCCGATTATCGAACAAGACGTTCAGCGCGTCAGCCACCGCGACAATGTAGAGGAATTGAAACGAATCGGGCGTACAATCGAACGCGTCGTTCTCGCGCGTGCCGTGAAATGGCATACCGAGGACCGCATTATTGTACATCAGAACAAAACGGTCGTTTTCAATTAATCCAATAAATGCTCTAGCCTTTCTCCATTTTAAGGATGGCAAACGAGTTTTCGGAATGGTACAATATTCAAAGCCTTTGCGCTACAACTCGCGCTATATCCAGATATATAGAGAGAGACAGAGCAATTTTAAACAGGAATTAGGAGGAAGTAAGAAATGACAGTTACACAAAAATCGATTGAACAGCTGTCGATCGACACGATTCGTACGCTGGCAATCGACTCCATCGAGAAAGCAAATTCCGGACATCCAGGGATGCCAATGGGCGCAGCTCCAATGGGCTACCAACTGTTCGCGAAAAACATGACGCATAATCCGTCGAACCCGACTTGGATTAACCGCGACCGCTTCGTTCTGTCCGCAGGACACGGTTCGATGCTGCTTTACAGCTTGCTTCACCTGAGCGGTTACGATCTTCCTCTGGAAGAGCTGCAAAACTTCCGCCAATGGGGTTCCCTGACTCCGGGTCACCCGGAATTCGGCCACACGGCTGGCGTTGACGCAACAACCGGTCCGCTTGGACAGGGCGTTGCTATGGCTGTAGGCATGGCAATGGCAGAAGCTCATTTGGCAGCTACTTACAATAAAGAAGGCTATGATGTTGTTAATCACTTCACATACTCCATTTGCGGCGACGGCGACTTGATGGAAGGCATCTCCCATGAAGCGGCTTCCTTCGCAGGTCACTTGAAGCTTGGCAAATTGGTTGTTCTGTATGATTCGAACGATATCTCCCTTGACGGAGCTCTTGACCTGTCGTACTCCGAAAGCGTTCAAAAACGTTTCGAAGGCTACGGCTGGCAAGTTCTTCGCGTTGAAGACGGCAACGACTTGAACGCTTTGACTAAAGCAATCGCTGAAGCGCAAGCGGAAACAGGCAAACCGACTTTGATCGAAGTTAAAACCGTTATCGGTTACGGCAGCCCTAACAAAGGCGGTAAAGGCGGACATGCTGGTCCTCACGGTTCCCCTCTGGGTGCTGACGAGACTAAGCTGACTAAACAATTCTACGGCTGGAACGAAGAGGATAAATTCCATGTTCCGGACGAAGTTCGCGCGCACTTTGCTGAAGTGAAGCAGAACGGCGAGAAAGCAAACGCTGCTTGGAACGAGCAATTCGAAGCTTACAAAAAAGCATACCCAGAGCTTGCAGCTCAATTCGAGCTGGCTACTTCCGGTCAATTGCCTGAAGGCTGGGATAAAGACCTGCCTAAATACACAACGGAAGACAAGCCGTTGTCGACTCGCGTAGCTTCGGGTAACGCTCTGAACGGTCTTGTTCACAACGTGCCTGCTCTGGCTGGCGGTTCCGCTGACCTTGAGAGCTCGACAATGACTCACCTGAAAGGTTTGGCACAATTCAAACCAGGCAGCTACGACGGCCGCAACATCTACTACGGTGTTCGCGAGTTCGGTATGGCTGCAGCTATGAACGGCATGAGCCTGCATGGCGGCATGAAAGTATTCGGCGGTACGTTCTTCGTATTTACCGACTACCTGCGTCCGGCAATCCGTCTGGCGGCTATCATGAAACAACCGGTTACTTACGTTCTGACGCATGACTCGATCGCCGTTGGCGAAGACGGTCCTACGCATGAACCAATCGAGCAACTGGCTTCGATCCGCATCATTCCCGACCTGACAGTTATTCGTCCTGCTGATGCTAACGAAACTTCCGCTGCTTGGGCTTATGCGGTT
The DNA here is from genome assembly GCF_000023585.1 of Paenibacillus sp. JDR-2. Taxonomy (NCBI): domain Bacteria; kingdom Bacillati; phylum Bacillota; class Bacilli; order Caryophanales; family Paenibacillaceae; genus Paenibacillus; species Paenibacillus sp. JDR-2. The sequence continues at coordinate 1,499,480 of NC_012914.1, forward strand.
GAGAACCAAAGCAATCCGGTAGCGCTTGTTCTGACTCGTCAAAACCTGCCGATCCTGGAAGGCACTGTGTCCGGCTCCCGTGAGAACATCAAGCGTGGTGCTTATGTGGTATCCGATGCAGCAAACGGTGCTCCGCAAGCTCAAATTATCGCTACTGGCTCCGAGGTGCAACTGGCGGTTGCTGCTCAAAAAGCGCTTGCCGAAGAAGGCATTCAAGTTCGCGTAATCAGCATGCCAAGCTGGGATCTGTTCGACAAGCAAGATCAAGCGTACAAAGATTCCGTTATCCTCCCTGAAGTTAAAGCTCGCGTAGCTGTTGAGATGGCTCATCCATTCGGTTGGGATCGTTTCGTTGGCGACAAAGGCGTGGTTATCGGCATCGACCGCTTTGGCGCATCCGCACCTGGCGACCGCGTGATCAAAGAATACGGCTTCACTGTTGAGAACGTAGTAAGCAATGTGAAATCGGTTCTGTAATTTAATAAGCTATTTGGCGTAGAGGAGCTAACCATACAATGTCGCAATTTGAAAACGTAACGGTTGTCAAAGAAGCTAATGTTTACTTTGACGGTAAAGTAACTAGCCGCGCTGTTCTGTTCGCAGACGGCACGAAAAAAACGCTTGGCATTATGCTTCCTGGCGACTACGAGTTCGGCACGGACTGCATTGAGATTATGGAAATTTTGGCTGGCGACCTGAAGGTGCTGCTCCCTGGCGAAACAGAGTGGGTACACATCCAAGGCAAAGGTGAGTTCACCGTTCCGGCCAACACGAAGTTCAAGCTTCAAGTAGCGGCTGTATCTGACTACTGCTGCTCTTACATCTACGAATAGCATTTAATGAAAAAGGGGCCGTCCCATCGTTTTGACGATGGGACGGCCCTTTTTATTCGGTTAAACAGCAAAGTACGCATTCGAATGTTCTTCCGATCGCCATTGCTCTGGGATTCCTTGAATTAATATAGAGTAGTTGGAATCCCAGAACAAAAGCGAGCACTAACGTTTCTCCAGAATCATTCGAATTGCTCCCTTTGCAATTAACCTACTCATTTCAAAAGCAGCAAGTAAATAAAAAAAAATGGCCATGGAAGGAACTGCATGGCCACAATATTATACTTTTTTGTTAGTTTTTATCGCCGATCTTACGGCCGATCCATTGCTCGTAGGCTTGCGTCACGCTGCTCATGTCAAGCTCGCCGAGACCCATGGAGTCGCCGATCTGGAATAGGCTTTTTGCCGCTTCCAGCATCGGTGTAGGCACCTTCAGGCCATCCGACAGCACGGAGGAGAGGCGGAGATCCTTCAGCATGAGCGCGAGGGAGAACTGGACGTCGTAATCGCTGGCAAGCACTTTCTCGCCCTTCAGCTCGGCTGTACGGCTTGCTGCGCCGCCCGATTGGACAAGCTCGAGGAACGCGCTGCCGTTGATGCCGCCGCTTGCCGCGATCGCCATGCCTTCAGCCAGAGCCGCCATATTGATGCCGACGATGGTGTTATGGGCAAGCTTTGCGGTCGCTCCGCTGCCGTTAGCGCCCATATAGATCACCTTGCGGCCCATTGCGGTCAGAACCGTGTCGACCTCTTTCAGGGTCTTCTCAGGGCCTCCAACCATAAAGGTCAACGTACCGCCTTCAGCCGCCGGCTTGCTGCCCGTAACCGGAGCATCAAGGAACGATGCGCCTTTCGACTCTGCCGTTTCCGTCAGCTCTAGAGCGAGGGAAGGAGAGATTGTGCTGCTGTCAATCAGAATGGTACCCGGACGGACTGCGTCAAAAATCCCGTTTTCTCCATAATAAACTTCGCGGATCGCCGCGTCGTTGCTGATCATCGTGATGACAATTTCGGCCTCGCGTACAGCGTCGGCCGGAGTCGCGGCTTCGCTTCCCCCGCACGCGATCAGCTCCCCGGCTTTGCCGGCTGTCCGGTTGTACACCTTAACCTCGAAACCGCTGCGAAGCAGGTTCGCAGCCATGCCATAACCCATAACGCCAAGGCCGATAAATCCGATTTTTTTCATGTACAGTTCCCTCCAATGTATCTTTAAATTCTAAGTATTAATAACTTTTATCTCCTATCATAGCTTAGATTCGAGCGGAATGAAACTTGGCCGGCTGTCGAAGGACCGGCGACCCGGTTTCACCTTGTTAGGTTGAAAAATGCATCAAGCCATAAAAGCTTTTACTAATCATTATAGATAATCTTCATACCTTTTTCACGGTTTGTTGCTTGTTTTTCAAATCTAAATCCGATATTCTAAAGGCTAAGTAAGACAGGTAATTGAAAAACAGTATCAGGGAGGCCTTTCTTTCATGAGTAAAACGGTAAAATTCGATTACACTAAAGCCCTTGGCTTTATTGGACAACATGAAATTGACAATTTGTCGGAACAAGTTCGTATCGCCCACGAACAATTACATAATGGTACTGGCGCAGGATCCGACTATCTCGGCTGGATTGACCTGCCTAACAATTATGACAAAGAAGAATTCGCCCGCATCAAGCAATCCGCGGAGAAAATCAAATCCGATTCCGAAGTGCTTGTTGTTATCGGTATTGGCGGTTCTTACCTTGGCGCGCGCGCAGCGATCGAGATGCTCTCGAACTCCTTCTACAACCTGCAAACAAAAGAACAGCGCAAAACTCCGCAAGTTCTGTTCGCGGGCAACAACATCAGCTCGACTTACGTGACGCATTTGCTTCAATTGCTGGATGGCCGTGACTGGTCGATCAACGTTATTTCCAAATCCGGCACAACAACCGAGCCGGCTATTGCTTTCCGTATCTTCCGTGAAGCTCTCGAGAGCAAATACGGCAGAGAAGCAGCACGCAAGCGTATCTACGCAACAACGGACCAAGCAAAAGGCGCCCTGAAGAAGCTGTCGAGCGAAGAAGGTTACGAGTCGTTTGTTATCCCTGACGATGTCGGCGGCCGTTATTCCGTCCTGACAGCGGTAGGCCTTCTGCCAATCGCCGTTGCAGGTGTGGACATCGACTCCATGATGCAAGGTGCGGCAGACGCATCGAAAGAATACAGCAACCCGAACCTCGGGGAAAACGAAGCTTATCAATACGCTGCAGCGCGTAACGCGTTGTACCGCAAAGGCAAAGTAACGGAAATCCTCGTTAACTACGAGCCTAACCTTCACTTTGTATCCGAGTGGTGGAAACAGCTCTTCGGCGAAAGCGAAGGCAAAGACTACAAAGGGATCTATCCGGCATCCGTTGATTTCTCGACAGACCTGCACTCGATGGGTCAGTTCATTCAAGAGGGCAACCGCAACATCTTCGAAACGGTTATCCAAGTAAACGAAGTTGCCGAGCACCTCACAATCGGCAATGATCCAGCGGACCTCGACGGATTGAACTTCCTGACAGGCAAAACGATGGACTTCGTTAACAAAAAAGCATTCCAAGGTACGCTTCTGGCTCATACGGACGGACAAGTACCTAACTTTATCGTGAACATCGCCGACATGACGCCTTATACGTTTGGTTACATGGTTTACTTCTTCGAGAAAGCTTGCGGCATCAGCGGCTACCTGTCGGGCGTCAATCCGTTCGACCAACCGGGCGTAGAGGCGTACAAACGCAACATGTTCGCGCTGCTTGGCAAACCAGGCTACGAGAAAGAAAAGGCTGAGCTCGAAGCTCGTCTGTAATGCTGGAGCGTTATTCTACGGTTAGAGGTCCGGGCAGCGAAGAGGTCGTTATCAAGAAGTCCCGTTTTATCGGCTACGCAAAGCCGGTGGAGACGGAGGAGGAAGCTGTTTCGTTCATTGAAGAGATCAAACGGCTCCACCGGACGGCAACTCATAACTGCTCGGCTTATGTAGTCGGGGAACGCGATCAACATCAGAAAGCCTCCGATGACGGTGAACCTAGCGGAACGGCCGGCAAGCCAATCCTTGAGGTCATCAAGCATAAGGGCTTAAAAAACGTTGCGGTTGTGGTTACCCGTTATTTCGGCGGGATCATGCTTGGTGCCGGCGGACTGGTCCGTGCTTATACGGACGGAGCGGTAGCCGGAATCGAAGCAGCCGGAGAAATCGTGAAGGTGCTGCACCGGGAAGTTTTTGTTGACGTGGACTACACGTGGTACGGCAAAGTGGAGAATGAGCTCCACGGCCGGGGGACTCGCCTTGGCGGCACCGAATTTACGGACCGCGTGACGGTGAAATGCCTTCCCGTTGCATCGGAGGCCGACGCTTTTGTGGCATGGATAACCGATTTGACGCAAGGACAAGCCGTCATTACGGAAGGCGAAGAGCTTTATTATATCGAAGGCGAATAAGAAAAGCCGCCCGTTGTCTTGGTTACAAGACAGCAGGCGGCTTTTTTGCTATTTTCTAAGGAATGTGACTACAGTAAAAATGGACAGCCTAATTACGCATAAAATGTAAATATGGGATTGACTAGACCAGTTGTTCTCTGCTAAATTTAGAATACCAAGTGATCTAATAGGAATTGTGTATTTACTATTGATTAAGGTTTAGCAATCACCTACGGTTCGAACCGATGGTTTGGAGGTCATAAGCAGCATGAATGTCATGTTTCGCAGCAAGTGGTGGAGCTTCGGATTTCGAAGCGCGATTATGCTCTACTTTATTGTATTAATTGTACTTCCCATTATCGGAATTTATACGCAGTCGGTATCCAGAGGGTTTGTTCCTTTCTGGGAGAGTATATCGGATCCCCTGGCATGGAAGGCTGTACTGCTGACCATTAAGCTGGCGCTTATTGCAACCGTCATTAACGTGCTGCTTGGCTCTATGATCGGATGGGTGCTGATCCGGTACCGTTTTCCGGGAAGAAGGATTTTGAACAGCTTGGTTGACTTGCCGTTTGCTCTTCCGACAGCCGTAACCGGGCTTATGATTTTGCTTTTGCTTGGCCCAGGCAGCTTTGTTGGCGAGCTGGCTTCGAAGATGGGCTTTACGATTGTATTCCATCAGCCGGCGATTGTGATCGCAATGGTGTTTGTTACGTTTCCGTTTGTGATCCGGGCGGTTCAGCCGCTGCTTGAGGAGATCGACAAATCGGAAGAGGAAGCCGCCTACACGATGGGCGCAAGCAAATTCCGCACTTTTTTTAGCGTAATCTATCCTTCAATGCTGCCGGGAGTAATCAGCGGTGCGATGCTGGCTTTCTCAAGAGCACTGGCGGAGTTCGGGGCCGTTGTACTGGTAGCGGGCAATATCCCGGGCAAGACGCTGATTGCCGCCGTTTATATTTTTGGAGAAATTGAGAGTGACAATCCGCAAGGGGCTGCAGCGGTCTCGGTATTGCTGCTGACGCTTTCGTTTATCATTTTATGGACGGTCAACCTGATTCAGTCTAGGAGGCCGGGAAAATGACAATTAGACGGACGTGGATTGGTCTTACGTATATCGTTTTTACCCTATTGCTGATTATTCCTCTTATTGAGATATTTACGGGCTCATGGGCGGACGGCTGGAGCGGCTTTGTGGAAGGGTTAACCCGCAAGCAATCTCTTCATGCCCTGCAGATGACGGCTATTATCGTTGTTGTGGTAACGGCTATTAACACCGTATTTGGCGTTATGCTGGCGCTTTATCTGGTTCGTGCCCATTGGATCGGACCCCGCATGAAGCGGCTGCTTAACAGCATCGTGGATCTGCCGTTTGCCGTTTCGCCGGTTATCGGCGGTTTGATGATTGTTCTCTTGTTAGGTCCCAATACCATAATCGGTTCTTTTTTCGAGGATACGGGATTTAAAGTCGTGTATGCCCTGCCGGGGATGATTCTTGCCTCTCTGTTCGTGACTTTTCCTCTGATGGTACGCGAAGTACTGCCGGTGCTTCAGGAGATCGGCGCCCAGCAGGAGGAAGCAGCCTCTACTCTTGGCGCGTACTCGTGGTATACGTTTTGGAAGGTGACCTGGCCGTCCATCCGTTGGGGTGTGATCTACGGTGTTGTACTGACGGTAGCAAGAACGCTTGGCGAGTTTGGCGCGGTGCTTGTCGTATCGGGCAATATTATGAACAAGACGCAGACGGCTACTACGCTCGTGTATCAGGATGTCGAGAATTTTAATGTTGTTGAAGCAAACGGCATAGCCCTTGTGCTTGCCGTATTCTCCGTAGGCCTTCTCCTCTTAATGGAATGGGCGAAAAAACGAAAGGAAGTGCATTAAGCCATGCATATTGAAGTTCGTAACCTCAGCAAAAGCTTTGGCGATTTCCACGCCGTGCAGGATGTCAGCTTCGAGATTGAAAAAGGTCATCTGATCGGACTTCTTGGTCCAAGCGGCGGCGGCAAAACGTCGATTCTTCGTATGCTGGCCGGCCTTGAGACGCCAACTTCCGGGGATATCCTGTTCCATGGCAAGCGGGTTAACGATCTGCCTCCGCAGGAGCGCGGGATCGGCTTCGTATTCCAAAACTATGCTTTATTCAAGCATATGACCGTATATGACAACATCGCTTTTGGACTGAAGGTGAAAAAGCAGACCAAAGAACAAATCCGCGAGCGCGTATCTACGCTGGTGGAGCTGACGGGGCTTAAAGGCTTCGAGCACCGTTACGTGCATCAACTGTCCGGCGGACAACGCCAGCGTGTCGCCTTCGCCCGCGCCCTTGCTCCCGAGCCGCAGCTATTGCTGCTCGACGAGCCGTTTGCCGCGATTGACGCGAAGATTCGTACCGAGCTGCGAACTTGGCTGAAAGAGATGATCGAACGCGTTGGCATTACTTCCATCTTCGTCACCCATGACCAGGATGAAGCGATTGAAGTAGCGGATGAGATTATGATCATCGGCAAAGGTAAGCTGGAACAGAAGGGTACGCCTTGGGAAATTTACAAAAATCCGCAAACGCCGTTTGTCGCAAGCTTTATTGGCGAATCAACGATTGTGGAGGATATTAAAGTATTAAAAGGCTTTGATGCCGCATTGTCCTATCCGGGAACAAAGGCTCTTATCCGTCCTGAATATATCGAGATTGGCAAGCCGGGCGAGATTCGCCTGAAGTCCGCGACCGTAAACGCAACGGTGAAGGCTTTGCATTTCCGCGGCAGCGAGTGGATGGTCGAGCTGCTCGTAGACAACGTGAAGCTTATTACGTACCGTTCGCTGGAAAAGGAAGTGCTGCAGCCTGGCGAGCAGGTTAGCGTGCTTGTCCATCGCGCTTACCTCTTTAACGATAAAGACAGCTGGATTATGGAAAACAGTCTGAAGGTTGACCCCATGCCGATTCATATCTAAATACTCATTAGCAGAAAGAGTTGTATACGAACATGAATATAAATCGAAGAGCAAGCCGGCGGATTGCCGTACTGCTCCTCGCCGTACTGCTGATTATTACAGCAGGCTGCGGCAAGGAGGAGACAAAGCAGCCCGCCGTGTCTACCGCACAAGACGGTGATGTAACGCTTGTCATCGGTGCCTACTCCGTAGTGAAGGATGCGTTCAGCGAGATTCTGCCGCAGTTCCAGGCCTATTGGAAAGAGCAGACAGGTCAAAAGGTTGTATTCCAGGAATCGTATGAAGCTTCGGGGACGCAGGCACGAGCCATAGCCGGAGGCTTCGAGGCGGATGTCGCGATTCTGGCAATGGAAGGCGATCTGGATAAGATCTCGGGTGCAGGCTTCATTACGCATGATTGGAAGTCGCAGCCGAATAAAGGCTTAATTACGAAATCGATTGTTGTCCTCGGTACCAGAGAAGGCAATCCTAAAGGGATTAAGGATTGGGATGATCTCACCCGCAAAGGCGTAAAGGTTCTCTATCCGAATCCAAAAACATCCGGCGGCGCGCAATGGGATATTAACGCGATCTACGGGGCAGGGCTCAAGAAGTCGGAGGAAGAGACCGGCAAGAAGGATCCTGCTTTTGCCAAGCAGTATCTGGAGTCGATCCACAAGAATGTAGAGTCGCTTGATAAGAGCGGCAGGGCTTCCATGGCGGCGTTCGAGTACGGCGTTGGCGATGTTATCGTCACGTATGAGAATGAACTGCTTGGCCGCATTATGAATGGCGTCAAGTATGACGTAGTTGTTCCGAAGAACACGATTCTTATTGAAAATCCGGCGGCTGTTGTAGATAAAAACGTCGATAAACACGGTTCGCGCAAAGTGGCCGAAGCGTTTGTCTCGTATCTGCAAAGCGAAGAGGCGCAGCGTACGTTCGTCAAATACGGCTTCCGTTCGGTTGACGATAAGATAGCCGAAGAGTCTAAGGACAAGTATGTCGTGCCGGAAGGGCTGTTCGATATTTCCTATCTGGGCGGATGGAAGGAAGTTCGTCAGAATCTGTATTCGAAAAAAGGCATCTGGTATCAGGTGCTTGCGGGAATCTAAAACGCAACAAAAAACTCCATGGTGGAAGCGCCGCTTCCCCGTGGAGTTTTTTTAATTCTTTCACCTTGCTGCAATCGTTTATTTGGCAGCTGGCTGCAGGACGAATTTCTCAATGACGTGACGAACGCCTTCTTCGTTATTCGTCAGCGTGATATAATCCGCGATTTCCTTCAGTTTAGGCGTGGCGTTGCCCATTGCTACGCCAAGACCGGCCGCTTCAATCATTTCGTGGTCATTCCACGCATCGCCAATCGCGATGGTCTGCTCAACCCCGCAGCCCAAATGCTCAGCCATAAAGCGGAGCGCATGGCCTTTTGTGCCTTCCTTGTGCATAAACTCGAGGTAATGGGGCTTGGATTTGGTAATATGGACACGGTCGCCGATAATCGGCTTTAACTCTTCGGCCAGTTGATCCAGGTAGGCTGGATCGTCGATGATGAGCATTTTATTGTTAGGCTTGTCGAGCAAAGCTTCGAAGTCCTCGGCTACGACATACGGGATATTCGTCAGCGTGGAGTATTTGATCGCTTTCTCGTTGGCTTCCTTCACGTATAAAATATCGTCCGCATACAGCTGCAAATGCAGGCCTCGCTGCTCGGTGATCGCGTACAGCTCCTTCGCCGCATCCTGCGGCACGCAGCGCTCGTAGAGCACTTCCCCATCCAGGAGCGTCTTCACTAGCGAACCCTGATACGTAATGATCGGAACGTTAAGCTGGATCTGATCCGCGATTTTTTTGGCCGAAGCATACATCCGCCCCGTGGCCAGAGTGACGGTTACGCCTAGCGCAATGGCGTCCTCCATCGCTTTTTTTGTACCTTCGGTAACGATTAAATCGTCATTGAGAAGCGTATCATCGACATCGATTGCAATTAATTTGTACATGTCTCTCTCTCCCGTCTCTATTCGTCCAACAAAGCTAGGTTGATTGTAGCGAAAAATATAGCCGTCTTCAACCCTATACCGTAACGGGTTACTCGGTCAATTTGCTCAGCGCACCCAAAATAAGCTACATTAGAATACAGAACATCAGTCATAGTCAGGAGTGACCTTTAGTGAAAGAAATCTCGAATGAGGCAGCGAAGCAGCGGATTATAACGTTTGCGGTTCTTGGTGCATTACTATTTACGATTATCGGATTTATTCTTGGCTGGCTTTGGATGGAGGTACGGTATCCGATGCTGAAGGAGCCTGCTTTCCGTAATTTTACGGTGTCCTACAACACCATTATGGATAAATACTTAAACGGCGCGAAGTCGGAGGATCTCATTAACGGCGCCTCCCAAGGCATGCTTGCTTCGCTGGGCGATCCTTACTCCAGATATTTGGTCAAGGAGCAGGGCAGCGCTTATACGCAAGGCTATGAGGGAGAATTCTCCGGTGTTGGCATCACTCTTCAGGAAGCAGACGGCAAGTTTATCGTGGCCAGCGTGACGGAAGGAGCTCCGGCAGAACGCGGAGGCGTACATGCGGGGGATGAGATCGTTGGCGTGAACGGGACCTCGATCAAAGGCAAGGAGTACGATGACGTGATTACCGTACTCCGGGGAGATGCCGGAACGAAGGTAAAGCTGTCCCTTCAACGGGGAGACGCAGCCAAGCCGATCGAGGTAGAGCTGACTAGGGAAGCGATTGCGGTACATACGGTAACCTCGGAAATGCTCAGCGGCGGTATCGGGCATGTAACGATCTCGAAGTTCGGGGAGAAGACCGATGACGAGTTCAAGACCGAAATCGAGAAGCTGCAAAAAGAAGGGATGAAGAAGCTGCTGCTTGACCTTCGTTCGAATCCGGGCGGCTTGCTGCAATCCACGATCCAGATTGCGAATATGCTTGTGCCTAAGGATAAGGCCATTCTGGAGGTTGTCTATAAGAACCACACGAATACGATTACTTACCGCTCGAAGCAGGAGAAGCCATGGACGATTCCGATCGTTGTCCTCGTGAACGGTCAGTCCGCAAGCGCCAGCGAGGTACTGACGGCAGCGCTGAAGGAATCCGCGGGCGCAACGGTGGTTGGGGAGAAGACCTTCGGCAAAGGCATTGTGCAGACCTTCCAGCAGTTCAAAGACAAATCGGTGCTTAGCCTGACGGAAGCCCAGTGGAAAACGCCGGGAGGCACGTGGATCCATAAGCAGGGCGTGACACCGGACGTAACGGTAGCCCTGCCGGCCTTCGCAAGCCTCAGCCAGCTTCCGTTCGGAACGGAGCTTAAGACCGGAAGCTTCGGGGACAACGTCAAGACGCTCCAGCTTATGCTGCAGGAGCTCGGGTACACGCCGGTTGGAGATATCGGCTTGTTTAACGGGCAGACCGCAGACGCATTAAGCCGCTTCCAGAAGGATAACAAGCTGGAGGCAACGGGCACATTTAACGACATGACGGGCTACCGGATTCTCGAGTTATTAAGCGACAAGCTGAAGGAAGAGGATACGCAGCTTCACAAAGGGATCGAAATTTTGAATAGTAAATAAGTCTGCCGAATTCGCTATTGACAACGGGAATGATAATTATTATCATTCATAGAGGAAAGTATTACACCGTTGCGCAGCGAGGTGAGCCGGCATGAAGAAGATCAAATATTGCACCCGGAATTTGAAGAACGGAACAAAGCCTGTTTACAAGGCGATGAAGAACAAATATCCGGACATAAAGATGAAGAAGAAGGACTGTCTTGGCAACTGCAGAACCTGTAAACGCGAGAGCTTTGCGATGATTAAATCCAGAAGCATATGCGCTTCGAGCCCGGACCAGTTGTATAAGGAATTGAAGAAATTAATCGGATAAATTAATATTTTGGATAATTTTGCATAGGACGGCTTTTGCCGTCCTTTCTGTTTGTGTTAGAATAAGACCAAACAAGAAAAAGAGGTGCATAAGCGATGAATGATAAATTAGCAGAAGCGCTCAATGAGCAGATGAATTTTGAATTTTATTCGGCGCATGTGTATCTTGCAATGGCAGCTTATTGCTCCGGCGAAAGTCTCGATGGATTCGCGAACTTCTTCATTATCCAAGCTGAGGAAGAGCGTTTCCATGGTATGAAAATATACAAATTCCTGAATGACCGCGGACGCCGCGCTACGCTTACCGCGCTGGGCGAACCTAAGAACGAATACGAGTCCATGCTTGACGCCTTCCAGCATGGCTACGCGCATGAGCAGCAAAATACGAAGCGCTTCTACAACCTCGCGGATCTTGCCCTTAATGACCGCGAGCACGCAACGATGTACTTCCTGAAATGGTTTATCGACGAGCAGGTTGAAGAAGAAGCATTGTTCGATAACATTATCCAGAAGCTGAAGCGCATTGATAAGGACAGCAACGCCTTCTACATGCTGGACGCGGAATTCGCGCAGCGTACGTTTGTAGCTCCGGCAGAATAACAGACATCATGAAGAAACGGGACCTGGCAGCAGGTCCCGTTTTTTTTATGGTATAAAGTATTCGTCAAGCTGTCGGCGCTGCCTCTTTCGATTCAGAAGGAAGGGAATAGGTTACGGGTTGAGATCGATCGCAAACTCTAAGCGTCAACTATAAGCATGAATAATAAAAGACGATACCGCCGCGGGCTTGCCGCGGTAATAAGCAGGGGAGCTGATATACAGCTCCTCTTCCGCCCTTGTGACGGCTACATAGGCAAGGCGCCGTTCCTCTTCCATCGCAGCTTCCCCGACGTTATCGCCAGCCTGGATAGCGCTTCTGTCGCTATTCTTCTCAGCGGTAATTGCCGAGCTATGCGGCAGTATCCCTTCGGATACTCCGCACACAAAGACGACCGGAAACTCCAGTCCCTTAGACTTATGAATGGTCATAAAGTTGACCGCGTCGGCATTGCTGCTGTCCAGCTTCATCCGTTTCATCTCTTCGTGTTTCGCCGCAATCTCGTCGATAAACGCAAGGAAAGCCGTAATGCCGTCAAAGCGTTTGGCCGAAGCCTCAAGCTCGTCCAGCATTTCCTTCAAAGAATCCTTATGCTCGGTTAACGCTGGTCCGCTTTTGTTAGCTTCGATAAACTGATCGTAGAATTCTATGCGTAGCCGGCGGATTGCTGCCTCCGGCTTCAGCTTTTCCAGAGAACGGATTAGTTTGATCCGTTCTTTTATTTTATCCTGATGGAAAGACTTAATCTCAGGGAACCGGGTCAGATGGATAAGCGGCCATTTCTTAGCCTGCTTCTTATCCTCGTTCCATATAAACGCCATCGCCTGATCCGGCCGGACATACATCGTGGCAAGCATCGCTTCCATCGCGTCAAAGTTGCGGCGGTCGATGGACAAGCGAAGATGGGCGATAACCGGCTTGATAACCCATTGCTCGTACAGCGATTCACCGCTGCCATAGTCGATAAACGGGACCTGACGGATAACCAGTTGATCAAAAATCGCCCGGCTGCTGCTGGCTGTCCGGAACAGTATCGCAAAATCTCGGAAGGAGCGGCCTTTTTTCTCCTTCTGCTGGAGCAGCGTGTTTACGATCAGATCCGCTTCGTCGTCGCTGTTGCCGGGTCTCGCATACACGGGCGGAAGCCCATGGGGCTTTGCCGTCAGCAAGGTTTTGCTGCGCCGCTGCTTATTGTGACGGATAACGGCATTGCCAAGGCCAACGATACCGGAGCCGGAGCGGTAATTGACGTCGAGAATGATATTTTTGGCGCCGGGGAATTGCTTCTCGAAGTTCAGGATATAATCGTTGCGCGCTCCGTTAAAGGAGTAGATCGTCTGATCGTCATCGCCCACCACCATCAGATTCCGGTGCGGCTGGACAAGCAGCTTGATGATCTCGTATTGAATCGTATTGGTATCCTGGAATTCATCGATCATGACATAGCGGAACCGGTTCTGCAGCATGGCGAGCAGGTTCTCGTCCTGCTTGAGCAGCTGGTACGCTTCGAGAAGCATGTCATCGTAATCGATTAGATCCAATTGACGTTTCCATTCTTCATAACTGGTAAAGATAAGCTTAAGCTGCCGCTCCTCCTCCGATTTCTCCGGAAGGTCCGGTACGGCAATCATCTGCATCTTATAAGACGAAAGCAGGGTAATAAGCGTCTCCGGCTGGTACGTCTCATGCAAATTCCGTTCGCGAAGCAGCCGTTTGAAGTAAATCTGCTTGCGCCCGGTTTCACCCAGGATGTTCTGCTTGTACCCGCGCCTGCGCAGCATAAGAAGACAAAACGAATGGAAGGTGCGGGCTTCAATTCGTGATGCGGCTCCTTGCCCGATATTCGGAAGCTGGCTGATCCGCAGCTTCATTTCGTCGGCTGCTTTTTTCGAGAAGGTCATAAGCAGGAGCTGTTGGGGCGGGATGCCGCGGACGGACAGCATATAGCCGGTCCGGCAGACGAGGACGGAGGTTTTGCCCGAGCCTGCGCCTGCTAATGTCAGGATGGGCCCATCGATATGGCGCACCGCAGAGATCTGCCGCTGGTTCAGCCGGATCCCTTGGTTCTCCAAAGCGCGGAAATAGAAGGCGTCCTTGTCGGAAGGCGAGACCAGCTGCTCGCTTGTATCTGCGGAGGCATGGGCGGCTGGTGTATAATTTTTATTAACAACACCGTACGGGCGTTTGTAATAGATCTTATTATTGGAATTTGCTGCATTGTTCATTGTCTGTAATCACCTGTTGTCGATTATAGCATGATAGAATGGATGTTCGTACGTTAAAACCGAAATTATTAATATTTGGAGAGGAATGAAGGCAGCATGATTGGACCGGCAGGCAAGGAAGACGTGGAACAAGTAATGCCGCTGCTGCATGAAGCTATCGGCAACATCGCCTGCTCGCTTGCGGGAGTGGAGGATGAAGCGGAAGCGATGCGGATATTGGCGGAATTTTATATCGAAGAGGGGAACCGTGTCAGCTACCGGAATGTGATCGTAGACAAAAGAGACGGCGTGGTTGCGGGGATATTGGTATGCTATTCCGGGGATCGCGCGGAGCAACTGGATCAGCCGTTAATCGAGCGAGTGAAGCGGGTAACCGATATCGCGGATTACACCATCCTGACGGAAACGCGTCCGGGCGAGTTTTACCTGGACTCCATTGCCGTCCATTCTTCATTTCGCAATCAAGGCATTGCCAAGGCGCTGATGGCTGCTTTCGAGCAGGAGGCTGTGAAGCAAGGGTATCCTCTGGTTTCGTTAATCGTTGAGGAATACAATGGCCAGGCAAGGCTGCTTTATGAAAAAATGGGCTACAGGGCAGACGGCGAGCTCCTTATTAGCGGACATCGCTATACGAGAATGGTAAAGACTGTATCCGTAGAATAGGGCGAGGAAAGAAGGAATGCGGCGAGTTATGTCGAAACTGTAGAACCGGCGTAATTATTACAAACGTAACGGGTGATACATATTATGAACCTTATCCCTTCCTCTTGGAGTACCCCGACTTTTAGTTGTGAAGATTTGCAGCCATCCGAAATTGGTCTTGTGCAGGAGCTATACATGTCAAGCGCTCCGGTCGTCTTGTGGGACGGGAAAGAGCATGATCCTCTTTATATCGAGCATTCCTATCATGAAGGCATACTGCCGGAAGGCGGCGTGAAGGAACAGTTTCGGATTCAGACTATCAGGCTGAAAACAACGGAGGAAATCGTTGGCTTCCTCAGCGTGTATCATAGCTACCCTCATCCGGATTCGCTGTATTTGGCGATGATGTGCATTAGCGGGGACTTCCAGAATCAAGGCTACGGCCAGGAAGTCATGAAGCATTTTCTGCTGGAGATCGGTCTGCTTGGTTATTCCGAAGTCAGGGTTAACGTCTCTCTGCGCAATTGGGCTGGACTACGTTTTTGGACGAAGTCCGGGTTCAACCGCATCAGCGGTATTTTTGGCGATAAGGAGTTCGCTGAGGGCAAATTTGCGGACATCGAGCTGATTAATCGCTGGTAACTGTGAATTTTTAGATGTCATTGTGTAATAATGATAACTATGTTAAGATTATAATTATTCTAAATTATAATCATTCTAAATAAGCTTGAGCACGGCGCATCGGATAATGAAACACAAGGAAAGGCGGGTGAGCTTTATCATGATCGAAGAACAAATGGAAACGATCAACCGTCAGTTAAGAACAAAAGGCTACAAATTAACGCCGCAGCGCGCAGCGACCGTTCGCGTATTGCTGGAGAACGAAAAGGATCATCTCAGCGCGGAGGATGTTTACATGCTGCTGAAGCGCAGCAATCCGGATATCGGTCTGGCAACGGTCTATCGTTCGCTGGAGCTGCTGAGCGAGCTGCATATCGTCGAGAAAGTGAATTTCGGCGACGGCGCAACGCGTTACGATTTGCGGAGCAACGATCAGGAGCATCACCATCATCATCTGATTTGTACCGAATGCGGTACGGTCGAGGAGATCATGGATGACTGGCTGCTTCCGATGGAGAATCGGATTGCGAAGGAATTTGGATTCAAGGTATTGGACCATCGCCTTGATTTCCACGGAATCTGCAAAGCCTGCAAAAGCAAAGCAACGGATAACGACCATAAAGCCGTATCTTAACATAATAAGGAGCCTTGGATCAGGATGGATCCAATGGCTCCTTTGTTGTTGAAAAGGCTTAGCTGCACGGTTTGCCGTTTATGTAATAGTTGTCTTCCCGGTACGTACGGAAAGCGACCTCTACTTCAGCGATGCCGATCCGGGCGAGATGCGCGGTAACAGCTTGGGCGAATCGGTCACGGACCGCTTGTCCGCGCTCGAACCAGCCTACCTCAACGAACGGATACGATAGTCCTTCCGCAAGGCCGCCAAAGATGGCCGTCGTATGAAGGCATTCCATCGTGAAGTTATCCGTGCCGCATTCGCAAATGGAGGCCAGATCTTCGGCCAGCGCCAGGCTAACCGTTGTCAGACGATCTGCGGGTACCCCGCGAAACAAAAGCTGTGGCATATGCCACCTCCTTAAAGTAATGTAAAGCATTTGCTTTCATCAAGATGCACTATCCATTAGATTACCTTGACCCGGCCTTATATTGCAACGGACGCATCCTGACTGGACGCTTGCGAAAGCCGATGCTCTTGCGTTATCGTAGGAAACAAGAGCAAAACGAAAGCCCCCTTTGGATAAGGGAGCCTTCATCGAAAGAGCATCAGCTGTACTTCTGCCAAATATTGCTGAGGGCAAGAAGAGGCCAAATATAGTTGTTGCTGGCATAATGGGCGTAAACGCTGCCTGGGAGAGCACCGCCGGTCGGATACGTATAAGTCCAGTCATGGCGGTCAAGGGACTGCAGAAGAGCATCAACGCCACGTTCTAAAGCGGGAGTAGGCTTAGGCAAAGCTGCGGTCAGCCCATCCAGCGCCCATGCCGTCTGGGATGGCGTGCTGAAATTTAAGGGAACGTAACGTCTGACTTTATCGCTGATACAGGATTCGCCCCAGCCGCCGTCTTCATTTTGGACCTGTAGCAGCCAATCGACGCCCTTCTTGACGGCCGGATGATCCTCCGCAATGCCTACGGCCGTCAGCCCTTGAAGCGCGGCACTTGTACCGTGTACATAAGTAATGCCCCAGCGCCCGTACCAGCTTCCGTTGCTTTCCTGTTGGGACAGGACCCAGCGCAGGGTGGATTCGATCCAGCTGTTGCCGGCGTTCATGCCAAGCTCTTGGCCAAGAAACTGCAGCGTACGCGAAGTAAGGTCGACGGTCGACGGATCAACCGCGATATCCTTGGCTCCCTCAAAATTAAAAAAAGTAATCGGCAGGCGCGAGCCCTGCCGCTCAAACGCCGGCCAGCCGCCGTTATCGTTGCGCATGGTCAGCACCCAGTTCAGTCCGCGCTGCCAGTCCGCTTGCAGCTCCGGCGTGCGGGAGCTGTAGGGCTGGATGGCGCGAAGGGCGGCGGTCGTATCATCCACATCCGGATAAAGGGTGTTTACGTTAGAGAAGCCCCAGCCGCCGGCTGGCGTGCCGGGATTACGGATTGCCCAGTCCCCAAGCTGGGTCTGCTGTCTTTGGCGCAGATAGGCGCCGGCATTCTCCAGTGCGGTTGAGGTAGGATTTACTCCGGCCTTGCGCAGGGCATGAACGAGCATGGCGGTATCCCATACTTCCGAAGAAGCAATCTGCACATGGCTATTGGCGCATATGACGGAGTGGATGCCGGACACCATGCGGTGAATGAGCGGTGAGCTTGAGGAATAGCCAAGCATCAGAAGCACGAGAATCATAAACATGGTGGCCGTCGTATAAGTGAGCAGCGTACCGTCCGGCTCAAGCCGGTCGAACAGGAATTGAACCGCTTTTTCCTGCGGGGTAGGCGATTCGAAAGGAAGCAGCTCCGACAGCGACAAGGAGCCAATCAAGGTGGCTAGGGCTGCAATCCATGGCGAATCGTTCTCGAACCGTTTGGAGCTGCCAGCGAACAAATCGGACAGATCAGGCATGGAGGCGCTATGCTGCACGAACTGGGCGTTAGCCAGCATAATGATCGGCACGATATGTACGCGGGCATGCCCGGATAAGGAAAAGAGATCGATGCCGATTCCGTTGTCTGAGAAAAAGACCTCCAGGGGAATACGCATCGATTTTGGCCATGAAGCCTGGCCTGCTGCGGCGAAGATGGCCTGCGTCAGCAGAGAGCGGATTTTGGACAAACCGCCTTTGCTTAGAATAAACTGCTTCGCCAGCTGCATGCGGGGATCCAGCTTAGTCAAAAAACCGGAGTAGAGCAGCGCAAAATAAGCTTCGGCTGTCGCATCCAGATTGCCGTCCTCTTCATCGGGGTATATTTTCCACGTACCGTTAGGAAGCTGTCTGCTCAGGATCCGGCTTGCTATTTGGCGGATTAGCGCTTCATCCTGGCTGTAGCCAAGCATCCGGAGAATAATGATAAAATAACTGTCCGGCATCGTGCCGGAATCAAAGCAAAGACGCCATGACCCATCTGCTGATTGAAGCTGCAGAAGCTCGCTGCGCATCTGCTCGATCCTCGCGCGGATTCGATCCATATCCATAGCCCGCATTCATTCCTTTGCTGCGATGATATTGCTGCTTGTTATGTATATGCGGGAGCAAGCGGGGAAAAGAAGAAGCCTTGCAACTTTCAAGGCGTCATATTCATGAGAGGAGATTCGGAATAGATGTATGATATTACGATTGATTTATATAGAAATTGGATTGATACGGTGAAGGAAGTTTTCCGGGGCTCGGGCAATCCGATTCCGGGAAATGCGAGCGACTCGGAGGTAGCCATCCTGTATTTCCGGCAGACGGTCCAGTCGGATGAAGAAGCCGCGGCGCAGCAGCATGCGAATGAAGAAAGGCTTCAAGGCATGCAACAGGCCATTATGAACAATTTCGAATCGGTTATTTTGCCGGATATCCGAAAACGTACCCGCTACGAAGGCAACCGCTTCTGCTTCCAATGGGTGTACAACAACGGTGAACATATTATCGAGGAGTATTCGTCTTACCGCATTCCGGTATAGAATCGAAAAAAAAGGCTGACCAGTCTAAAGACCGGTCAGCCTTTTAATCATTATTCATCCGCTTCCTTATAATTCTCCTTGCAGAAAGCAAGCAGCTCCTGCTCTTCGTCTTCCTCTAATTCGAAGTCGAGCAGCTTGTCCGTCACGCGCTCGATCAGCTCATGCTTGATCAGACGGCCGCCGCCTTCCTCTTCGCTGTATACGGCGCGGATATAAACGCCGTTACTCGAATACAATTCGTCTTCTTCATCCAGATCGATATCGACCAGGAACTCGTAACGGCGTCCGGATAAGATGCCAAACGGATCTTTAATAAATTCTACGCTATAACTCGTAATCTCTAGCATACGATCATCCTTTGCTTCTTCTGTTGTCTGTCGTGGCTGCCGCATTCCGGAGCGGATTGTAGAACAGCTTAGGTATTCCGGTATCAAACTTCAGCAGTTTCCCCGTTACCGGGTGCTCGAAGGCAAGTACCCGCGCGTGAAGGCCAAGACGGCCGATCGGTTTGGTTGTTGAGCCGTATTTTTTATCTCCTGCGATAGGGTGCCCGATATCCTGCATATGAACGCGGATTTGGTTTTTTCGGCCCGTCTCCAGATGGACCTCAACGAGCGAAAAGACTTTTCCCGCCTGCAGCAGCTTATAGTGGGTTACCGCATGTTGTCCGTCGTTCGGGTGAGGGCTGGAATACATCCTGAGCGTCTTGGTTTCCTTCAGCCAGGAGGAGATGGTGCCTTCTTGCCGCTTAACCTCGCCCTCTACGAGCGCGACATAAGAGCGTTCCTTCACGATCGTCTGCCACTCTTCCTGCAGCTTTTGCTGCACGGCTTCGCTCTTGGCGAACATCAGCACCCCGGAGGTATCCCGGTCGAGGCGGTGAACGATAAAGATCCGGTTCTTTGGATCGGACTCGCGAACATAAGCCATCAACTGGCGGTAAGCGGTCATATCGGTTTCTTTGTCCGAAGCTATAGTAAGAAGTCCCGCCTCTTTGCTTGCCACAATGACATGCTCGTCCTCGTGCAGAATCGTAAGTCCGATGAGGGGAAACTTCTCTTTTTCCCGTTCCTTGCGGATGACAACCGTTTCTCCGGGCTGAAGCGGGTAGTTATATTTCGTTTCGACGCGGTCATTTACGTATACCTGACCATGCGCCAGCAGCGATTTGACCGAATTGCGGCCCTGGTTCAGATGAGCCAATAAAAAAGCGAGCAGCTCGGATGCCTCGGCAACGGCATACGACTTGTTTTGCGTGACCGTACCCTTTTTAGATGAAGCGCTTTTAGCCGGGCCATGGCTATTAGGTTTCTTTGACATGACTTTAAGTTCCTCCTGCGCTTGAATTGCTCAAGCTTGACTGCAATCACTATACCATGATCGGCTTTGCAAATTCTACACAGAACCCTTCACACTCCGTTCATGTTGAGCCGATATAATAGGCATTGGCATTATTAACCTATGAAACCATTTTCATAGACAAACAAAGGCAGATAGTGGTACGATAGACTAATCTATCATTTTAGCTGGTAATACAGTAAAAATTTGGAGGAAAAAGTAATCGTGAAAAGAAAATTATCCTATACCTTGTTAACTCCGCTGCTTGCAGCAGGCCTCCTGCTTTCTCCTCTCGCAGCTCCGCAGCATGCCGCAGCCGCAACGTCACCCGTTAAATTCGCCGCTACGGCCAAAGCTTCCGCCATCAGCGTCTACGTCGATGATAAGAAGCTGTCGCTCTCGAAATCTCCCTATACGAAAAATGGCGTAACCTTCGTTCCGATGCGCGAGCTGTTCAAAGCCTTGAATGCCTCCGTAACCTGGGAAGAGAAGGCGCAGACGATAATCATCCGCAAGGATTATACATCCATCACGCTTACGATCGGCAACAAAGTAGCTCTTATTAACGGCAAGTCGGTGAAGCTGGATGCCGCGCCGGAAATCAAGAACAATACGACCTTTGTTCCGGCCCGTTTCGTAGCGGAATCGCTTGGCGGAACAGTGAAATGGGATAATGCCAAGCAAACCGTGCGAATCACAACCGAGGAATACGAATTCCAAAAGGAGTACGAGCAGCTTCAGGAGGAACTGAATAACCGTCCGAAATATACGCCGCAGCAAATCGTTGATATGTACGATGACAGCGTGGTAACCATTACGACCAATTTGGGTCTGGGCAGCGGCGTTGTTATTGGCGACCGTTATGTTCTTACCAATTATCACGTGATGCAGGATGCCTCCTCGGCAACGGTTATTACGGTGAACAACAAACAGATTAAGGTATCAGGCGTTGTTACATACAGCCAAAACAACGATTTGGCGATCATCCAAACCGACCAGTCGATTGGTTCGACGCCGGTCGAAGTGGGCTACAGCAGCCTGAACGTGAAAAAAGGCGATAAGGTTGTTGCGATCGGAAGTCCGCTTGGTCTTCAAAATACGGTTTCCGACGGTCTAGTCAGCAATATCATATATGATGGCAGCACACGCTACATCCAGACCAGTGCCCCGATCGACCATGGCAGCTCCGGAGGCGCTCTGTTTGATGAATACGGCGAGCTGGTAGGCATCACATCCGCGGGTTATACGTCGCAAGCGGATTTGAATTTCGCGGTCTCGACGGTTTATGCGGCGATGCTGATGGAGGATCTCCCGAAGGAGCCTTCTACCAAAGTGAAATTCCTCGACCCAACCCTGCCGGACACGCTTGTTGGTCAATCGGAGGATAAAATTGCGGCTTTATTGAAAGAGCAATTTGGCGTATTCTCGACGGAACAAGGAGAAGCGGAGCTGACCAACTGGAAGGTTACGCGGGATTCCCAAGGCTGGCTTGTGATTACGACGGATATGGATCCCGTATTCTATACGTATTACGGCGGGCAGAATAAAGAGGGTCTTCGCACCTGGGCTATTAACTTAGCCACAGAGCTTCATCGCATGCTGCCTGACGATAAGATTCAATTCCAGATTTATTACGACCGTATTTTCGGCTTCGAACCACGCGGGTTTGACGCAAGCGTAGTGAAGGCGCTTGGCAATGATAAATGGGAGGTTCGCTTCCCGATTCTGGATATGCAATTTAAAGATCAGCTATATATTAACATGAAGGACTAATTCTCCATTATACGAAAAAGAGGCTTACCGTTGGGCAGCATGGATGCTCCCTGCGGCGGGCCTCTTCTTTTTTCGCCGTGTTTTCGGTACAATAGGGTAAGCTTGCATAAGAGCAGAAAGAGGTACCTTTGATGAAAGTTGTGTTATCCACGCTAAATGCCAAATATATTCATACTTCGCTTGCCCTGCGGTGCCTGAAGGCGTACAGCGGCGAGCATTTTGATATGGAAATTGCCGAATACACGATTAAAGATCCCGTGATGAATATCGTTTCGGATATTTTTTCGCGCAAACCGGATGTCGTTGGCTTCTCCTGCTACATCTGGAATATTGAAGAGACGATTACCGTCATCAATATGCTGCGCAAAATTATGCCGGAGATCAAAATTATCCTTGGCGGACCGGAAGTGAGCTACGACACGGAATATTGGATGGAGCGAATTTCCGAGGTTGATTTTATCGTTGTTGGCGAAGGGGAAGAGACCTTCCATCATTTGCTGACGGAGATTGAGGGAGCCGGCAAATACCATATGGTGTTCGGCATTGCTTACCGCAAGCAGCGCGAGGACCGGGTAGAGATTCTTCTGAATCCGGGCCGTCCGAAGCTGGATCTGGCGACGCTGCCGTCTCCGCACCGCTTCGAGGAGGATATTCCTCATCTGGGCAGCCGGGTCGTTTATTTCGAGACAAGCCGCGGCTGTCCGTTCAGCTGCCAATTCTGCTTGTCGAGTATCGAGGTTGGGGTCCGGTATTTCGATATGGAGCGGACGAAGGCCGATATTACGTATTTGATCGATTCCGGCGCGAAGCTGATCAAGTTCGTGGACCGTACCTTTAACATCAAGCGGGACTATGCGCTCGAGATGTTCAAATTCCTGATCGAGAACCACCGCGGCTGCGTATTCCAGTTCGAGATTACCGCTGATATTATGCGGCCGGAGGTACTTGATTATTTGGCGGAGCATGCACCGCCGGGTGTATTCCGCTTCGAGATTGGCGTTCAATCGACCAATGATCCGACCAATGAGGCGGTGCAGCGCCGCCAGAACTGGAAGAAGCTCGTGCGGACCGTTACGAAGGTGAAGGAATCGGGCAAGATCGACCAGCATTTGGACTTGATCGCAGGCTTGCCTCTCGAGAATTACGATACGTTCCGCGGAACGTTTAACGATGTGTTCGAGCTGGGGCCGGAGGAGCTGCAGCTAGGCTTCCTGAAGATGCTGCGCGGTACGGGCTTACGGCGGGACGCCGATAAGTGGGGCTATATTTATATGGACCATGCGCCGTACGAAATGCTTGGCAACGAGCTGATGCCATTCGGCGATATCGTGCGGATCAAGAGGGTAGAGGATGTGCTGGAGAAGTACTGGAACGCGCACCGGATGGACCGGACTTTAGGTTACCTGGTTAATAAGGTCTTTCCTTCACCGTTTGATTTCTTCCAATACTTTGGCGACTTCTGGGAGGAGAGGGGCTGGCAGAAGATTGGGCATCAGCTTGAAGACCTGTTCTCAAGGCTCTGGGCATTCCTGTCCGAGTACAAAGCTGGTGCGGCATCCGAAGAAGCGGCTAAGCTTGATTTGGATGTCGTGCTTGGCCTCATGAAGTACGATTACTTCTTGAACCATAACTATAAACCGCGGAAAACTTGGTGGGAATTCACGATGGAGAAATCGGAATGGAGCGGCTGGATGCGCCGACTTGCCGAGCGTCCGGAGGAAGTATCCCAGGCATTTGCCGATCTGCAGCTGAACGAGAAGGAGCTTTACAAGCATACGGTTATCGAGCTGCTTCCGTTTGACCTCGAGCATTATCTGGCAACGGGCGAGGTTGTCAAGAGCAGCCATACGCTGCTTGCCGTCCTGTATGCGCTGGGCGGAGGAGAGCGTCAGGCGAAGCCAACGCCTAAGCCGGTTATTATGAAGGTAAGCTCGGATGCCATGTCCGTAGGTTTCTAAAAGAGTAAGGCCGCCCTTGAGGCGGCTTTTTTTGCTTGCGCCCATATAAAACCATTGCTCGCGGCTACTCATATGATACAATAAGAAGCTATGTGGAACGTTGAGTAAAAGGAGTTACTATACATGGAACATGTCATTCCTTCTAATGCGCTTATTACGATAGCCGGTACGGTTGGAGTCGGCAAATCGACGTTAACGTCTGCTTTGGCCGAGCGTCTTGGCTTCCGGACTTCGCTGGAGCAGGTCGAGCATAACCCGTATCTGGAGAAGTTTTACCATGATTTCGAGCGGTGGAGCTTCCATTTGCAAATCTATTTTCTGGCCGAGCGCTTTAAAGAGCAGAAGGCGATTTTTGAGGCGGGCGGAGGATTTGTGCAGGACCGTTCCATTTACGAGGATACCGGCATCTTTGCGAAAATGCATGCGGATCAGGGAACGATGACCGCAACGGATTATGCGACTTATACAAGCTTGTTCGAAGCGATGGTTATGACGCCGTATTTTCCGCATCCGGATGTTCTGATTTATTTGGAAGGTAGCCTGCCGTCCATTGTGAACCGGATTACGGCGCGCGGGCGGGAGATGGAAATCCAGACGGAACGCGCTTATTGGGAGCGGATGCATGAACGTTATGCAGCTTGGATTGGCGAGTTTAACGCTTGTCCGGTGCTTAGGCTGAACATTGACGAGTATGATGTTCACGATCCGGCATCGCTGGAAGGAATTATCGCGCAAATCAGCAGCGTAATTGGGGCGTCGAGGCTGGCAAAGGCACAGGCGGCTGCTGCAAGCGAATAGGTATAAAAAACTGCCGGGGCATCCCGGCAGTTTTTTTGCGTGTTTATATAGATTTGTCTGAACCTGAACCTATGCCCGCATGCGCCAGATTGGTTTTTGGTTTAAGGAAGATATTCAGCCGTTCCGTAAACAGGAACATGGCTGCCGTACATAGGACGATATAGAACGGGAAAATGCCGATTGTAATCGAGGAAGCCAATAAACCAAGAAGCGGCGGCATAAGCGTGCTGCCTGTGTATGCCACGGCCATTTGGTAACCCATAATGGACTGCGATTGCCTCTTCCCGAACCGTACCGGCGTTTCATGCAGCATACAAGGGTAGATGGGGGCAAGGCCAAAGCCAACAGTGATTAAGCCGGCAAGCGCAAAGCCTTCTGGCAGCGGAAGGAAGAGCAGCAGGGCGCCGATTAAGGCGATCAGCTGGCCTCCGCGGATCAGATTGCGGTTGCTGACTTTGAAGGTGATGAAGCCCGTAATAAACCGGCCAGCCGTAATGCCCGCATAGTAGAGCGACACCCACTGCGCAGCCGTGGAAGCGGACACGCTTTTCATATTTACAAGAAAACTGCTGCCCCAGAGGCCTACTGCCGCTTCAATCCCGCAGTACAGCATGAAGGAAACGAGAGCAAGCTTGACGCCTCTGATTTTTAACGGATGACCGGCTGCAGCTTTCTCCGCGGGCTCGGTTACAGCTTCCTCCTGCGCGGCGCGGGCTGAGACTCTGTTGTGGATTTTGGCGACCCGGTCCCATAAAGGGAGGGAGAAGAACAGGATGACGACAAGCGCGCATTGGACAGCGGCCACGGTCAGATAGCCGTATCTCCAGGCGTTATTGGTAATAAATTGAGCCATAATGACAGGTCCAAGCGTAGCGCCTACGCCCCAGAAGCAATGCAGCCAGCTCATATGATGCGCTTTGTAATGGGCGGCAACGTAGTTATTCAAGCCGGCGTCAACCGCTCCTGCTCCAAGCCCTAGCGGAATCGCGCAAATAAGCAGCCAGACCAGGGATGGTGATGTGGCATAGCCAAGCAGGGCGCCCGCGGTCATGACACAACTGACCAAGGTTACTCTTCCGGTGCCAAAGCGGTTAAGAATCGTGCCGCTGGCGAGACTGGATACGATTGTTCCGGCAGCAATGGACATATACAGCACTCCTGCCGCTCCGAGGGGAGCATTGAGCTCCGGCCGCATGACCGGCCACGCCGTTCCGAGCAGGGAGTCCGGCAAGCCTAGACTGATAAAAGCCAAATAAATAATGATCAGAAAAAAAGTTGCCATGCTCATTCACCTGTTTCTTTTATTCAAATGGAGATCATCAGATTCAGCCCAAGGCTTTGCAGGCCGTCCAGATAATCTTTCTTCATATCGCTCGCTTTCAGAAGCGGGAGATGCTCCTTCGGAATATAATCGGCGCTTCGCTCCAAGATCCGTCCCAGAATGGCGTCATTCACCTCGGCGTTATTAAAAACAATCGTGTGCGGATTGATAATCGCCGTAAACGAAGCGATAAGCCTGCTGATGGCATCGAGCCTGCTGGCTCCGTCTTTTTTTTGTATCGCTTGTTGGAAGTTAAGCTCATTGTACTGGGGCACAAAGGAGACCTCTCCGGAGAAGAAGGTGCTTCCTCTTACGACATCCCCGTTGATCATAATGCCCGCGCCTGGGCCAAATTGTCCGAAGTACAAATAGACGAGGGACGGATTATTCTCGCGGCTTCCTGTTTTGTAATAGCCCAGCACGGCGGCATTCATGTCGTTCTCCACCACGACGGGCAGGGAGAATTGCTCCTCCAGGTATTGCTTCAGGTTTATATTTTGGAAGTTGGAGTAATCCGGGATGTGAATGACCCGGCCGTTATTGACCGCACCCGGTACCCCGATTGCTATGGATTTGATGGTTGGATGACTAAGCAGAAGCTGCTCAATATACAAGGTCAGGCTAGGGAGATCATTCATTAATGCGCTTGACGTCGTACCCTGCTCCTTCGTTTCTCCCGCACAGTTAAAGATCGTATAGCTGATCTCCGACTTTTCGAAAAAGATAGCCAGCCCCAGCATAAACTCCGGGTTATAGGCGTAACGTTGAGCCCTTCTTCCGCCGCTTGAATCGTCCAGCCCTACGGCCAGCAGCTCGCCGGCCTCTTCCATTTGGGTCAGAAACTTGCTGATTGTCGGAAAGCTAAGGCCAAGCTTTTGGCTAAGCTCCGCTTTGGTCGCGCTTCCCAGCATCAGCAGGGCGGAGCGCAGGCCGTATAGGATTACATTTTTCATCTCTTTAGGTGTTGCCGGAAAATCGCTCACGGTTATTTACAGCTCCTCTGTAGAGACTTATTAAACATCTTTAATAAGTTGGTTTGATCGTATCAAAAATGATTCCGGAGAGCAAGAGGGTAGGCGTGAGAAAATGTTTTACGCAGGCAGATCAGCTTCGTGGGGAGTGGGGGAATAGGAGGTAAAGAGGAATAGCTGGGCTTAACGATGCTGCGTATCGTTAAGGCTGGAAGAGTAGCTAGGTTGAGCGTGCTTAAGAATGCGCGGTATCGTTAAGCGGTGTAAAGATAGCTGAAAAGTGGCGGGAATAAGCATATTTACTGAGCTTAAAGATGCGGCACATCGCAAAGGATTTGGAAGTAGCAGTTTGCGAGCGCTTAACGATGCGGGACATCGTTTAAGGTAGGGCTGGGCGGAGGGAGAGTGGAGCAGTGCAATGCCTGTGGACATAAAAAGCGCGCCCGAAAGGTCAGTTCGACCTTTCGGGCGCGCTTTCCTGAAGCTGCCGGGCAAGCCTCAGGCAGCTTATCTCTTCTCCACCGCGATCAAATACGGCGCGGTGTCTCTTTGCGGCTGGCGGTACAGCACAGCCGCATACAAAGCCCCGGGCAGCTTCGCTGCCCAGTCGGCGACAATCGCCGCCTCCTCCGCGCCGCCCGGGTGCCCCGGATACAGCGCGACAGTGACAATGCCGCCGCGGCGCAGCAGCGCCAGCGCCGCGTCCAGGGCGGCGATGGTCGTCGTCGGTACCGTTATGACCGACTCGTCGCCGCCCGGCAAATAGCCGAGATTAAACATCACGGCTGCAACGTTTCCTTCGGCGGAGGGCCCAACGGCCTCCGCCATTAATGCATGATTGCGCAGGTGAAGCCGCACCTGCGGCAGCTTGCCGCGCTCCTCCAGCGGTCGGAGCCGCTCGAGCGTCCGGTCCAGCGCGTCCTGCTGGATGTCGAACGCGTGCACCGTGCCGCGCGCTCCAACCAGCTCGGCGAGCTTCAGCGTGTCGACGCCTCCGCCTGCGGTGGCGTCAATGACAATGTCGCCCGGCTGCACGCGTTCGGCCAGCCATTGATGCGCCATGCTGAGAATAGACAAGAATCCCATTTTACAACGCCCCCCATAGCTTGCCTTGCCATGTATTGCGGCGTTTCAGCTCCGCGTCGATGGCATTCAGCACAACCCATTTTTGCATGCTCCACATCGGCCCGATCAGGAGCTCCTTCGGCGCATCGCCGGTAAGGCGGTGGATGATCATCTCCGGCGGCAGGAACTCAAGCGTGTCGACGATCAGCTTGACGTATTCGTCCAGCTCAAGGAAGCGCAGCAGCCCGGCTTCGTATTGCTTGACCATCGGCGTCTTTCGCATGAGGTGGAGCAGGTGGATTTTGATGCCCTGCACGTCCATCTCGGCAACCGCGCGGCCCGTCTCCAGCATCATTGCGTGCGACTCCTGCGGCAGACCGTAAATAACATGCGTGCATACGCGGATGCCTCGTTCGCGCAGACGGCGTACCGCATCGAGGTAACAGGCCGTATCATGGGCGCGGTTGATGAGCTCCGAGGTTGATTCATGGATCGTCTGCAAGCCCATCTCCACCCACAAGTAGGTCCGTTCGTTCAGCTCGGCCAAATAATCGACGACATCGTCAGGCAGGCAGTCCGGCCGCGTTGCGATTGATAACCCCACCACACCCGGCTGCTGCAAAATCACCTCGTAATACTCCCGAAGTTCCTCCACCGGTGCGTACGTATTCGTATAAGCCTGGAAGTAGCCGATATAATTGGCCTCCGGCCATTTTTGATGCTGGCGGTCGCGGATTTTATTGAATTGCGTAACGAGATCATCGCGCCGGCTGCCGGCAAAATCGCCGGATCCGCGGGCGCTGCAGAACGTGCAGCCGCCTTTGGCAATCGAGCCGTCCCGGTTCGGACAGGTAAAGCCGGCATCAAGCGTCACCTTGAACACTTTGCCGCCAAGCTGCTCGCGCATCTCGTAGTTCCATGTATGAAATCGCTTGTCGCCCCACAGCATCGGCTGCCCGGGCGTCAAGGATGTTGAATTTGCTTTCATGCGGTTCTCCTTTATACGGATAAGAATGGCATTCTCCATTTTATCGGAAAGAAGGGGGAAATGCCATGCCGGATTACGGGGGTTTTCCAGGGTCTTGAAGAGACATTTCGAACCGCGGGACAAGCTGGAAATTATTTTTAAAACGGGACCGAAATAGGCTTGCTATACCTTACATGATCTGTTATATTAAAAGTGCGACAAATCAATGAAAAAACCTTACATGCTTAATTCGTAATGATCGTCATAAAACGTCGATAAATTGGAAAAACTGTAGTAAAAAAATCGATGAGGTGATCCCAATGAGCCAACAAACAAGAATTCCGCATGGTGATGAGAAAGTAACGGTTGAATTAACAGTCAAAGAATTGATGGCGCTTACAGGAGTTCGGTTCCACAACAACCATCATATCGAAATATCCGCACGCAAGAAGCTGAACGAGATTATTGAGAATACGTACCGCGACATTCAATCCGAGGGTCCGATTGATTACCAAATGCTCGTTTAATGGTTATGCCAATATCCATACAAACCTAAAGCCTTGACGATTAAAGAATCGTTAAAGGCTTTTTCTTTTGCCATCGTCCCAACTGGCATCTTTACAAGGCGACCGAACTTGGGCACAATAAGGACTAGCTTAATTTGTAGGAGGACCTGTACAAGATGCGTTTAAGAGGAAGAAAAGGAATCCGCGAGTCGCTGGAAGCGCAGCCGGAATTAGTCGTATTGGATGCGAAGCCGCTCAAGGGGAAGTGGCGCGAGTTTTTTGGCAACGATAAGCCGATCCATGTAGAGCTTGGCATGGGAAAAGGCCGTTTTATCAGCAATATGAGCTTCCGTAACCCGGACAATAACTATATCGGCGTTGATATGTACGACGAGCTGATCCGCCGCGCAAGCGATAAGGCGCGCAACATCTGGGAGGAAAGCGGAGTGGAAGAGCCGCCGAATCTGGGTCTGCTCCGCGCGAATATCGAGCATATCGAAGAAATGTTCGAGCCGGGCGAGATCCAGCGGATTTACCTGAATTTCAGCGATCCATGGCCAAAAAGCAAGCATGCCCGCCGCCGGTTGACCCATCCGCGCTTCCTGCGCAAGTATGCCCAGCTGCTCGACGAACGCGGCGAGATCCATTTCAAGACCGATTCGGAATCTCTGTTCGAGTTCTCTCTTAACAGCTTTGCGGAGGTGGAATTCCAGCTTCGAAATATCTCGCTGAATCTTCATAAGAACGGTCCGCGCGAGGATCTGGTGTTCACCGAATACGAGATGAAGTTTATGGAGAAGGGCCAGCCGATCTACCGCCTGGAAGCGGTAATCGGCAAAACCGTGCTGCGCGAATACCGCGAAAGCAAGCTGGAGAACTCGCGCCGCGAAGAAGCGGAAGCCGAGATTGCCGGTGACGACGAAGACGATTCGGCAGAATAATAAAAAGGCTGTTCCCGCCGGGAACAGCCTTTTTTTGCAGTCTAGAACAAAGTAAGAGTCCAACCGTATTGGACGGTTATTGCCGTCAGCGTGCCGACAAGCGCGCCGGCCGCCACGTCGGACGGGTAATGAAGGCCAAGATACATGCGGGACCACGCAACCGACAGAGCGAGTACGGCCGCAACGGGCAGGATAATCGGGAACCATACTCCGCCTGCTCCGATAATCGGAACGACATAGGCGAAGATAGCGGTTGTATGTCCGGAAGGGAAGGAGGAGTCTACCAGCGGGTTTTTCCCCGTGTTTACTCCGTTTAACGCCTGATAAGGGCGAAGCCTCTTTAGTTTCCGTTTCACGACATAGACCGGTAGATGACTGATAAATACGGCAGTAAAGCATTGCCAGCCTGTCGTGCTCCAGGGATTAGGTGCAAACATGGCAACGAGGAAAGAGCTGATGAGTGTAAAGGACGCTCCTCCAACATGCGTCACCGTGCTCAAATATAACCCAAGCAACCGGTGAAGCCTGCTTTGTGATCGGCGCTGATTCGCCCATAGGATCATTTGCAATTCCCGGGTTCGTAACCACCCTATCATTCTTCTCATCCGTTTCCTCCTAAAAGAATTGCGAAGCAATTCTGCTTCGTAAGCGTAGGCTTAAGAATTGCGAAGCAATTCTGCTTCGTAAGCGTAGGCTTAAGAATTGCGAAGCAATTCTGCGATTCCCACACATTATAATCGATATTTGTCTATTATGGTTCAATAAATAAGCTTGTACAAGTTTTAAGTTTATACGAAGAAGCCGAATTTCAAAAGATTAACCAATCTTTAAAATAAGGTTGATTATCCGCTAACAGACCTCCTGTAGAATGGAGCCGATCAAGGTTTCATTCCGAAGCTTATGCTTTCGAGGCATGAATCACCACAACGGCTGAACCTTTGCCTTTTGTAGGTGGTAATTCATTATAG
The DNA here is from genome assembly GCF_000023585.1 of Paenibacillus sp. JDR-2. Lineage (NCBI taxonomy): Bacteria > Bacillati > Bacillota > Bacilli > Caryophanales > Paenibacillaceae > Paenibacillus > Paenibacillus sp. JDR-2. The sequence goes on from NC_012914.1 coordinate 1,530,837, forward strand.
GAGGCGTTCTTCATGAGAGTTGCGCTTTTTACCGACACGTTTGAACCTGATGTGAATGGTGTAGCCCGCACGCTTGGCCGCTGGACCGATTATTTGAAGCGGCAGGGTGCGGAAGTGCTTGTTCTGGCTCCGGATCCGGCTACAGGCAAGCAAAGCGGCAAACAATCCACTTCAGTTGAGCGCTTCGCCAGCCTGCCTTTCTTCCTATATCCCGAGTGCCGCCTGGCACTTCCCAATCCCATTCATATCCGCAGGGCGTTAAAAGAATTTGATCCAACGATTATCCACGTTGCTACTCCGTTTAACCTTGGACTTTGCGGCATTCATTATGCCCGCAAGCTCCGGATTCCTCTTGTTGCGTCCTATCATACCCATTTTGATCAATATTTGCCGTTTTACAATTTGCAATGGATGGCAAAGCTGTTATGGAGATATATGGAATGGTTTCACCATGACTGCCGCTCCATCTACGTCCCTTCCCGTTCCACTTACGAGGATTTGAAGGAGAAGGGATGGGATGACGGCCGGCTTGAAGTATGGAGCCGCGGCATTGATACGGAAGCCTTTCATCCGTCTGTCAACCGGGAGGAGTGGCTTCTCCGGCACGGAATCGACAACGATCGATTTGTCGTTCTGTACGTGGGAAGATTAGCTCCCGAAAAAAATGTCGATATCGCTATAGATGCTTTTGCGGAATTTCGGCAAAATATAAGCGAGGAAGCGGTTTTTGTCATCGCGGGCGACGGACCTTCGTCCGATGCGCTGAAGGAACGGTGCCGCCGCGAAGGAATCGACGTCCGTTTTATCGGATTCACGGCCATGCCGGATTTGCAAAAATGGTATGCTTCCTCCGATCTGTTCCTGTTCCCTTCGGCAACGGAAACATTTGGCAATGTGGTGCTGGAGGCAATGTCCTGCGGAACGCCCGTCATCTGCGCCGATAAGGGAGGCGTAACGGATTCCGTTCAGCATGGCGTAACAGGCTTGCTGTGCAATCCGGAGGATCCCCGTTCGTTTACGAATGCGATGGGGCTCTTGTACAGCAATCCGGAGCTGCGCTCCGCGATTGCCGAGCAAGGACGCATTTACAGTCAGAAGCAGTCCTGGGACGCTATTTTCGACAAACTGGCCGCCAGCTTTGAACGGTATTCGATTCCAGTGCAGCCACATATTCGTCACAAAGCGAAGTGACGGACCGGGAACATTGTATCAACTCTTTACGTATGTATTGGACGTAAGGGCTAAAAAATTAGGAAATGGATGAAAATAAGGGCGTTAGGGCGCAAAAGGAGGTAAGGGAACCATCTGACTGCCATGCAAGCGTTTTACTGGCTGGATAACGGATAATGGCGGGAATTAGAGCTTTTGACAAAGATAATCAATCTGTGGAAAATCAAAATGTCCAGCGATTCGTTTACACAAACACAAAAAAACGGACCGGACACAAGAGAGAATTATGATAAAGAGCCTGTCGGCGCCTGATAGCAGGGTGATTAGAACGGGCAATTAAAAAGGGGTCTCAAGGGGGCAGTACCGAAAAATGTTCAACACGATTATGCTTGTATTCCAGATCGTATTTGCATTGCTGGGCTTGTACCAACTGTTTTTGACATGTTTTGGCTGGCACCGCAAAAAAGAAGATTTATCCCATCCGCCGCAAAAAACTTTCGCATTACTGGTTGCGGCGCATAACGAGGAGCAGGTTGTAGGAGCGCTTATCGAAAATCTGCTGAAGCTGAAGTATCCTCGCGAGCTGTTTGACATTTTTGTTATCTGCGACAACTGCACGGACGGCACGGTCGATATTGTGAACAGCTACGACGGCGTTTATGCCTGCGTTCGCAATAACAAGAACCAGCGGGGCAAAGGCTATGCCGTGGAATGGATGCTCAAGGAACTGTGGAAGATGCCAAAAAGCTACGACGGCGTTGCGATCTTTGATGCCGACAATCTGGTAGCGACTGATTTCCTGCAGTACATGAACAATGATTTGATTAATGGACACCGTGTTATTCAGGGTTACCTGGATACGAAAAACCCGAACGACTCGTGGATCAGCTCGGCCAACGCGATCAACTACTGGTTCTGTAACCGCCTATGGCAGCTGCCGCGCACGAATCTGGGTCTTGCCAACTTCCTCGGAGGTACGGGCATGTGCTTTGATGCCAAGCTTCTTCAGGAAATGGGCTGGGGAGCAACAAGCCTCGTAGAAGACCTTGAGTTTACGGTGCGTTGTATTCAACGGGGAATTTATCCGAAGTTTAATTTCGAAGCGAAAGTGTTCGACGAGAAGCCGATTACGTTCCAGGCATCGGCGCGTCAACGCCTGCGCTGGATGCAAGGACATTTCGACGTTACGCGCAAGTACATGCTGCCGCTTTTGTGGCAGGGCATTAAAGAACGCAGCATGACGAAAATCGATGCTTCGCTGTACGTATTTAACGCATATAACTATCTTGCCGGCTTCTTCATTGCAGCGATCATCTGGGGCGACATGCTTCTCTTTGGCGGCAACAATGTGGAATCGGTATACAACCTGCTGCCATTCTGGCTGAGCATTCCGTATATGGCTTATGTGTTTATCCAAATTCCTTTGTCGATGTATATGGCGAAGGTGCCGTGGAAGCTTTACTTGCGGATTCCGACGTTCCTGCTCTTTACCGTTTCGTGGTGGCCGATTACGGTTCATGCGTTCTTCACGCAAAACAACAAGAAATGGAGCCATACGCAGCATACGCGCGTTATCCGTCTGGAGGACGTGCAAAGCAAACAGCTGTAATAAGGCATGACATAATGGGTTGACACATAGAAATCCATTGTGTTATAGTATGTCGGTAACGTTTTTGACAAAACATATTTGCACAAGCAGAAGCACCCGCTTCTCACCTTTCGGTTATGCCGACTGGTTTGCGATAACTGACTAGCTTAACGAGTTGCTTCCCTGGGAGGCAACGAGAGCGGCCACAATGAACGGTTATAACAATGCGGGTTCGTGCGAACCCGCATTTTTTATTTTGCACCAAAACACATAAACATCCTATCTTGGAGGTGGCACGTTATTAGCAGAGAACATCAAATCAACGATGAGATCCGGGCCAGAGAAGTACGACTTGTAGGCGCGGACGGCGAGCAAATCGGTATCAAATCGATCCGTGACGCTATGCAGATGGCAATTGACCTGAGCTTGGATCTGGTGAATGTAGCACCAACGGCTAAACCGCCGGTATGCCGGATTATGGACTACGGTAAATTCCGTTACGAGCAACAGAAGAAAGAAAAAGAAGCACGCAAGAATCAAAAAATCGTCGACCTGAAGGAAGTTTGGTTCCGTGCCAACATCGACGAGCATGACTATCAAACGAAATTCCGTAATGTCGTGAAGTTCTTGGGCGAAGGCGATAAAGTTAAAGCCTCCGTACGTTTCCGCGGACGGGAAATCGCTCATGCTGCCATCGGCCAGAAAATTCTGGACCGTCTGGCGCAAGAGGTTGCCGAAATATGCAGCGTAGAACGTGCACCGAAGCTGGAAGGCCGGAGCATGATTATGATTTTGGCACCAAAAAGCAACACTTAAATAAAGGGAGGATAATCGACATGCCTAAAATGAAAACACACAGCAGTCTGAAAGACCGCTTCAAAATTACTGGTACTGGTAAAGTGAAACGCTACAAAGCGTACAGAAACCACTTGCTTTCCCACAAATCCGGTCGTCAAAAACGTGTTCTTGCTGGCCAACCACTGATGGCAGCTGGCGACGTTCGTCGTATTCAACAAGGTCTCGCTAACCTTAAATAGTAGCAATCGTTCAGATAAGCTTAATCAAATTCAACCTACGGGAGGTTTCCACTCATGGCAAGAGTTAAAGGCGGTTTTGTCCGCGCTCGTCGTCGTAAAAGAATTCTTAAACTGGCAAAAGGTTATTTCGGTTCGAAACACCGTCTGTTTAAAACAGCAAAGGAGCAAGTTGGTAAATCGCTTCTTTACGCATACCGCGACCGTCGCCAAAACAAACGTGAATTCCGCAGACTGTGGATCGTTCGTATCAACGCGGCTGCTCGTCAAAACGGTCTTTCCTACAACAAATTCATGTACGGCCTGAAACTGGCTGGCATCGAAGTAAACCGCAAAATGCTGGCTGACCTGGCTGTTAACGACATCAACTCGTTCAACTCCCTTGCTGGCGTTGCAAAAGAGAAAATCAACGCTTAGATTTAAGCGTGATATAGAGAAGAGGTTGTCCCTGAGGGGGACAACCTCTTTTTTTTGCGTTACCGAAGCTACATCCCCCGTTCGGAGGAAGGCTGCAGCCGGTAAGCACGCGGGCTGACGCCGTGATAGGCGCTGAAATGGCGGGTGAACGGATGAATCGACGCATACCCGAGCCGTTCGGCAATAGCCGTTACGGAATAATCCGTTTCAACGAGCAGCTGGGCAGCCTGCTTCATAAGAAGTCTATGACGGTATACCTGCGGCGTGAACCCCGTCTCTCGTTGAAACAAGGAATGGAAGTAGGAGCGCTTGAGGCCGCACATGGCCGCCCAATCCTCGACTTGGGAGCGTGTCTCGGGATGCTCGTTCAAATAGGCAAGCAGCTTGACGATCCGGAAATCGCTTGGCTGGCGGGTATGAACAACGTTGTACCAGCTAAGCATCCAGGCATACAGCATACTGTTCACCAGCTCCGTGCGGTAATGCTGGCTGTTGTCAAACTGCCTGGAGAGCGTAACGAAAGCATCGTAGAGCCACGGATAAGGCTGAAGCGAGAAGAAGCTCGGCAGGGAGTCCAGCTCCGGGCAATTCTCCTCGCGGGAGCTAGACTCCAGCTCGAACGGTTCCGGGGCATGGATGAATATCCGATTGTAGGAATCGGATGTTCCCTCCCACAAACCGCAATACAAATTATACGAAGATAACGGCTGTCCTTTCCGGATATGGAAGGCATGCGGCTCGCCGGGGCGCAGGAAGATCAGTGTCCCGCGTTCAATCGGATAGAGCTTTCCGTTCACTTCCATTTCCCCTGGCCCGTCAACAAACAGGTGAAACGCGTATACGCTGCTGACGCGAAGCTTTTCGTTCCAGCCCCCCACGTATAGATAACGCATGGAATCGCCGACGTAAGGCTTTAATTCATTTATAGTTTTCATTCGGTTCCCTGCTCTCGAATAAATTTATCGGATTAATCGTTAAATAATAGGACTGACGGACAAATACGCTCTATCTGATCAATGTTACAATAATGGCATGAATTGCGAAAGGGCTTTCACTTTGAGAGCGGACAATTAGCTAAACTTGAGAGGATGAGCGGGATGAAAATGATATATACCCAGCCGGCCGCTGGTTGGAAACAGGGACTTCCCTTGGGGAACGGACAGCTTGGCGCGGTGCTGCATGGCGGCATCAACAGCGAGACCTGGAATATGACGGAAATCACCTTCTGGTCAGGGAAGCCGGAGCGGTTCGGCGGCTCGCCGGACGCTAAGGAAAAGCTGAAGACGATGCGCGAGGCATTTTTCAATGGCAACTATGTGCTTGGAGATAAACTAGCCGGCGAGCAGCTGGAGCCTGTAAAAGGGAATTTCGGCACCAATCTTTCCTTGTGCGATGTTCTGATCAGCTATAACGATGAGGGCAGCCAGCTGGTGCGCGAGCTGGATCTGGAGAAGGCGGTTGCTGCGGTATCTTACCGAAGCGGTTCCGGAGCGGCAATGCGAAGGGAAACCTTTGTTTCTCATCCGGACGGGGTGCTTGTCTCCCGGATTAAAGGGGATCAGGCAGGCTCTGTGTCTCTTTCGTTGCGTATAGAGGGCAGAACAACTACGTTTGATGCCCGGCTGGATGGACCGGATAAGCTTGTTTTCCGGACGCAGGCGACGGAGAACATCCATAGCGACGGCACTTGCGGGGTATGGAGCGAAGGTGCGTTAAAAGCTGTTGTTACAGGCGGGCGTGTATTTGGAGAAGCCGGAACGGTAATAATCGAGCAAGCCGATGAGGTTGTTCTATATTTGGCTGTGGCAACCGATTACGGTCGAATGGATGATACTTGGAAGGTTGAAAGCACGGAACGGCTGGAAGCGGCGGAGGCAAAAGGTTTCGAGCGGCTGCTCAGGGATCATATCGCGGATTACCGGTCGCTCTATGGCCGCGTTGATCTTGATCTTGGAGGATCCAAGGCATTTGATTTGCTGCCTACAGACGAGCGAATCCGCAAGCTGAGAGCAGGCGAGCAGACGGATAACGGACTTATTGCGTTATTTTACCAGTACGGACGGTATTTGACGATTGCCGGTACACGGGCGGATTCCCGTCTGCCGCTTCATCTGCAGGGGTTATGGAATGACGGCGAGGCTAACGCCATGGCCTGGAGCTGCGACTACCATTTGGACGTCAATACGGAGATGAACTATTATCCGACGGAGATCAGCAACCTGGCGGAATGCCATATTCCGCTTATGAATTATATCGAGCAGCTTTCTTTTGCTGGCCGTACGGCAGCGGAAGATTTCTACGGATGTGAAGGCTGGGTGGCGCATGTATTCTCGAACGCTTGGGGATTCGCCTCTCCTGGCTGGGGACGCTCATGGGGGCTGAACGTAACAGGCGGGCTCTGGATTGCAACCCATTTGAAGGAGCATTACGAGTATAGCCGGGACCGCGGGTTTTTGACTCGTCAGGCTTACCCGGTTATGAAGGAAGCGGCGCTTTTCTTCCTGGATTATATGACTATTCATCCGAAATACGGCTGGCTGGTGACCGGCCCGTCGACCTCTCCGGAGAACAGCTTCTATCCGGGACCGGAGGAGCAAGGAGAGCAGCAGCTTTCCATGGGCTCCACGATGGATCAAATGCTGGTCCGCGATTTGTTCGGCTTTGTGCTGGAAGCGGCGGAGATGCTTGCGGTTGACGAAGAGCTGCAGCATCGGCTGAAGGACGCGATGGAGCTGCTGCCACCGCTTCAAATCGGCAAACGCGGACAGCTGCAGGAGTGGCTGGAGGATTACGAGGAAGCGCAGCCGCAGCACCGGCATTTCTCCCATATGTACGGTGTTTATCCGGGGAACCAGATTACGCCCGAGGAAACGCCCGAGCTTGGTCAGGCCATGCGGCAAACGCTGCTCGGACGGATGCTTGTCGATGAGCTGGAGGATATCGAGTTTACGGCAGCCTTGTTTGCCCTCGGCTTCTCCAGGCTTCATGACGGCAATCAGGCGGTGAAGCATGTCCGGCATTTGATCGGGGAGCTTTGCTTCGATAATCTGCTGTCCTACTCCAAGCCTGGCGTGGCTGGCGCGGAGACGAATATTTTCGTCATTGACGGCAATTTCGGCGGTACGGCTGCCATCGCGGATATGCTGCTTCAAAGCCATGCGGGCTCCATTCATCTGCTGCCAGCTGTACCGGCGGATTGGTCGAGCGGCTCGTACCGGGGGCTTCGGGCAAAGGGGAATGCGGAGACAGCGGTCAGCTGGGAGAACGGGCAATTGACGGAAGCCGTTATTACCGCTTATTCGGATCTGGAAACGTTTGTGAAATGCGGCAGCAGCCAGATTCATCTGCGGATGGAAGCGGGCAAGCGTTACCTGCTTGACGGCCAGTTGAAGCTGCTTGAGGCTGTAACGGCTTAATAGTTCTATATCAAACCGCCAAAGAGGAGGGGCCTTTGAAGGGCTTTTCTCCAAACTTTGGCGGTTTGTCGTATGGTTCGTTAAATATTTGGATTGTTCGAGCCCTGTCTCTATTTTACATTGAAAAGGCAAACTGAAAGCGCTTCACCACTTTTGATGCGAACAGGAGGCTTGATGTAATGAAGAGGAAATTTGGGGCATGGTCCGGCAAAGGATGGTTTTTGCTGCTGGCAGCGGTCCTGGTCTTTCAATTGGCTGTAGGTCCTTCCGGACGGGAGGTAGAGGCGGCAGGTGCGGAGGTAACCGCTGCTAGTGATGCAGCAGCTGCCGGCAGCTATTCCTTTGAGGCAGAATCCGCAGTTAATACGTTGTCGGGCAAGGCGGAGATTAAAGCATGCGCAGATACAAGCGGCTGCTCGGGCAGCCAAATCGTTGGAGGACTTTGGGGCGGCTCGGCGCTCACCTTTAACGAAGTAACGGTAAATGCAGCCGGCGTATACACGATGGCGGTCCATTATATTTCGGGCGATCCGAGATCGGTTGGAGTCAGCGTAAACGGCGGTACGATTGATCATTACGATTTGCCGAAGACAGCCGACTGGAACACGCTTGGCGTCTACGAGCTGGAGCTTGAGCTGAAGGCGGGAAGCAACACGATCCGTCTGGACGACGAGGGTGGTTATTCCCCCGACATCGACCGTATTGAGCTTCGCTTGTCGGAAGGCGGCTCCGGCGAGCCCGGTACGGGCACGGCTTACGAGGCAGAAGCAGCGAATAACGTTCTGACGGGCAATGCTTCCGTCAGCGGCTGCAGCGCAGCAACCGACTGCTCCGGCGGCAAGAAGGTCGGCAATCTGTGGGGCGGCTCGACCCTGCAATTCCGTGATGTCATGGCGGAGAAAGCAGGCGTGTACACGCTTAGCGTTTCGTACATATCGGGAGATCCGCGTCCGGTATCGATTGCGGTTAATGACGGTCCATCGGATAACTACGCTTTACCTAAGACCGAGAACTGGGATACGCTTGGCGTATTCAAGCTGGAGGCCCAGCTGAAGGCGGGGGCAAATACGATCACGTTTAACGATGACGGCGGCTGGTCGCCGGATATCGACAAGATCGAGATTGCTGCTACGGAAGGTCCGGGCGAGGATCCGGGTCCGGTAGACAATATCGGCCAGATCGGCAAAGCTATCGACTCGAAGAAATACGGCTCGATCAAAGTAACCGCGCACGAAAAAGGTGCGACCTTCGTATCCGGCAGCTACAGCATCACTTACAACACGGAGTCGGGTCTTTCGGCGTACGCCTGGAACGGCAAAACGCTTGTAAAAGGCGCTTACGCGAGCGCTCAGCTGGAAGATCAGCTGCTGGACAGCCGCAAATACAGCGAGCATAACTTCAAGCTTAGCAGCGTGGAGAAAATAAAGGACGGACATGGTAAAGGCGTTCGCATCACCGTTGAAAACAAAAGCGTTGGCCTTCCGGTTATGAAACAGATTTACCAGCTGTATGAGGATCAGTCCTACTTCCTTGTATCCCAGCAGGTAACGGGCAGTTCCAACATCAGCTCGAACGATATGGCTCCGATAGTCGTGAATGCAAGCGGTGGCGTCGATCTCGGAACTAGCGGCGACAACCGTGTCCTGATCACGCCTTATGACAATGATGCTTGGTCCCGTTATCAGGCTCGTACGATCAATACAGCTCTGAATAACAATAACTATATCAGCTCCGAAATGACGGCGATCTATGACAACACGAGCCGCGCCGGACTTGTTATCGGTTCGGTAACGCATGATGTATGGAAGACCGGTATTTTCTGGAGCGGCTCGAATGACAAGCTGAACAAATTGAAGGTGTACGGCGGCTTCACTTCGCTGACATCCACTCATGACAGCGTCCAGCATGGCAAAGTATCGGGCAAAACCATCACTTCCCCTCAAATTGCGGTTGGTTACTACGCGGATTACCGCGATGGACTGGAGAATTACGGGGAAGCCAATGCGGCAGTAACACCGCCGCTCAAGTTCGAGAAGGGCGTACCTTCCGGCGTGCCGGTTGGCTGGAATAGCTGGGGCGCTTACGAAAGCTCGCTTAGCTATGACAAAGTCGTAGAGGTATCGAATTTCTTCAAGGATAATCTGCAAAAGTCGTTTACGAACAAAGGCACGGTCTATATCAATATGGACTCTTACTGGGATAATCTGACCGAGCAGCAGCTTCGCGACTCAGTGAAGCTTATTAAGAAAAACGGGCAAAAAGCCGGCATTTATTACGGTCCGTTTGTATACTGGGGCGACAACATGTCGCAGCCGGTAGAAGGAACAAACGGCAAGTACACTTACGGCGATATCGTGCTCCGCGACGCGAACGGCAACATTCTTCCGAAGGTAGACGGCGCGTATGCGATCGACCCAACTCATCCGGGCTCGAAGCAGCGTGTCGAGTATATTTTCAACAAGTTCCTGGACTATGGCTTTGAATATATCAAGATCGACTTCCTGTCCCATGGCTCCTTCGAGGGCAAACATTATGATCCAAACGTACAGACCGGTATTCAGGCATACAACCAAGGAATGGCTCATATCAACAAGACGCTAGGCGGCAAAATGTTCATCAGCGCATCGATTGCGCCAATGTTCCCTAGCCAATACGCTCATGCAAGACGGATTTCCTGCGATGTCGACGGCTCGCTTGGCCGTACGGAATATCAGCTGAACAACCTGACTTACGGCTGGTGGCAGAACGGCACGATCTATTCTTACACCGATCCGGATTACATGACGCTTGCAAAAGGCGGCTCATTTAACGCGGCTCAGACGCGGGTTAATGCCGCGGCTATTTCCGGCACCATCTACATGGACTCCGACGACGTCAGCAATGTGGAGACGCAAAAGCTGATGAAATCGCTGCTTACGAACAAAAACGTCAATGATATTGCCCTGATCGGCGAAGCATTCCGTCCGGTTGAAGGCAATACGGGCAACGCCGCGGCGGATATCTTTGTCCTCCAGGACAACAAGGACTATTACCTCGCCGTATTCAACTACACGAATGACGCGGTAACCAAAACCGTTGATCTGAAGCGTGCTCTTGGCGTAACGGCAACAACAAAGGTTGAGCTCACAGACGCTTGGACCAACTCCAAAGTCGAAGCGAAGGACACTCTCCAGGTGAAACTCGACGGCGCTCAATCCAAGCTCTACAAAGTGAAAATCAAGAAATAAGCTAAAAGGCTGTGCCGGGTAAGTACCGGTACAGCCTTTGGTTATGATGGAGTCCTTTGTTTCCGCTGCAACGCAAGAGTCGCCCGTACACGCGACGCGCTCGTCTGCCTTACTTTCCCTACGTTGGATTTCGTCCACTAGAATGATGCCGCAATGCACGAAATTGACGCGTATGTTGGAGTCTATCCTGCGTAAACGTCCAAAAGTGGACTTAGACGGCCGAAAAAGGCTAATCCGTTGGATGAACTCCAATGAAGGTTTGCCCCAGAGCTCTAAAGCATGAAAAACGTTGGACTATATCCAACGTAGCTGCTGCGGATGCTCTTGCCAATTCGGGCGAGAGGTTGGTCTTGAACAGCAAACGGCTGTGCCGGTTAAACCCAGCACAGCCATTTTTTCGCGTCACCCAAAAAAGGTGACGTTCCTTTTCCTTGGCCGTGTAAGAACTTAACCTCTAGATTAAGCGCAGGCGGAGCAATTGAATGATTCTGTAGAAGTGAAACGTTCGCTTTTGCTCTGGGGATTCCAATCCGCTAGGATTGTTCAAGGAATCCCCGAGCAATGGCGATCGGAAGAACATTTAATTGCGCAGCATGCCCTTTAACCTAATCATCCAGTTCTTACTTTCCAGGAATCCGAATCGTCACCGACGTCCCGATTCCTAGGCGACTAAATATCGACACCCCATACGAATCGCCAAACAGCAGCTTAATCCGGTTATCGACGTTGCGGACGCCGTAGCCCGACAATGTATCCTCGCTTTGCGGCAGATCGCCGCTTGGCATTTTCATCCCCATACCGTCGTCGATGACCTTCAGGATGATGTCTTGTCCCTCGCGGTAAGCCCGGATGATGATGTTGATGCCGCACTCATGATCCCAGATCGCATGATTTATGCAATTTTCCACAAATGGCTGAAGAGTCAGCTTAAGAATTCGGCAAGGCAATACGGATTCCTCGATATCGTAATGAACCCGAAGCAGATTGGCGAACCGCACTTGTTGAATCGATACATAATAACGGGTCAGTTGAATCTCCTCGTGGATGGACAGCGTGTTTTTGCCTTTGTTGAGCGAGATCCGGTAAAACTTGGCCAGATCGGTTACCATCTTGTTCATTCTCGGATCATCGTTGCGAATGGCAAGCGACGAGATCGAAGCAAGCGAATTGTACAGGAAATGCGGGTTGATCTGAGCTTGCAGCACGTTAAGCTCCGCCTCCCGCTTGTCGATTTCCTTCATGTAGACGTCGGAGATCAGCGAGCTTAGACGCTGGCTCATTTTTCGCAGCGCATTGCCGATCTGACCGATCTCATCCCGTCCAAGCGGCCGGATATCGATGAGCTCGAAGTCTTCCCGTTCGATGCGGCGGATCATGCCAACGAGCTTCTCCATCCGTTTGGTGAACAGCCGTGCGGTGACATAGATCAGGATAGCCATGAGGCCAAGGCTGACTAACGCGTAAGTCAGTATTCTTTTGGCCGTTAAATGAGCTTTGGACAGGAAGCTGCTGTAAGGAATAAGCGAGACGCTTTTCCAGCCGTATTTGGTCGTATTGTATACGACCAGCACCTTCTCCCCTTTATAAGTGCTGTCGAACCGGCCGTTATCCTCGGCAGGGAACGGTTCGGGCAGGTCGATCGGCTGGTTCAGAAGGCTTTTGTCCTTGGCGGACATTACGATGCCTTCTTCATTAATAATCAGCACCGCCTTATCGCTTGCTTCCTTTTCCATCAGCCGGAAGATATCGGACTCCAGAATGTTGATGGTTAATACGCCGTACGGATTGTTCATGCTGCTTATATTGAGCAGCCGCGCAAGCGTGAACATCGGAGGCTTGTCAGGCTCGGGAGGGGAGGTGACAAACCTTACGTCCCCAAAGCTGCCGCTAAGCGATTTGTAAGCCAGCGAGCTGCGGAATCTCTGATCCATGGACTTGATGTACATGCCGTCGGTGGGCAGCGTTTCATTGTTAATATAGATGCTCATCGATTCGATGTCCGGGTTTGTCGTCAGCATGTTGACGAACGAGTTGTTTATATATTTGTAGGCATCAACAAACAGCGACGGATCCTTCGAATAATCATTGGTCAGATAGGCACGCATATTGGAGTCTAGATACAGCGTTGCGGACAGCTTCGTGTACGTGTCCAGCTTGTTTTCCAGGTTGGAATTGATTTGCGCGACCGTAGAGTTTGTATTTGCGATCATCTGCGAAGAAAGTTCGCTGCGAATCGTCTCGTACGAATATTGAACGAAAAAGAGCAGGGGGAGAATGCCCCCGAGCAAAAACATGACGAACAGCTTCTCGCGAAGCCGCCAATTGTATAAAGGATTTATCAGCCATCCGGCAAGCTTCCTCATGATTCGGACCACTCCAGCCTAAAGTTGCAATTTACGGTATTCGTTGGGCGTACTGCCTTTGTGCTTCTGGAATACCGAGCAGAAATAGGAGACATTCTCGTAGCTGACCCGGTGAGCGATATCGCGTACCTTCAGCGCCCGGTCCTTCAGCAGCTCCGCCGCATGATTCATGCGGATTCGGGTCAAGTAATCCAGGATCGTCTCGCCAGTCTTCTCTTTAAAGATGGTCCGCACGTAATTCGGTGACAAATAAACCTCCTTGGCGATATCCTCCACCGTAAGGGGCAGGTGATAACGCTCGGCAATCAGCTTCATAATCTGCTCCGCAACCGACTGATGCCGGTCAAGGTCCCGTTCGGCTGCAGCTTTGAGCAGCTCTCTGCAGAAACGCAGCGCATAAGCGTGATAATGGGCGATTGTCGGAAGCGACGACAGCTCCTTCCAATGATCGGCAAGCAGTTGGTCGCGAAGCGGCCCCAGCATAAGAGAAGCAAAATGCTGCTCCAGAACGGACAGCAGCTGAATGACCGCCCGGACGGCATAGTTCCGCTCAATCCGCTCCTGACGCATGCCGGAGAACCAGTCGTCCAGCAATTGGCCTGCGCGTTCGGCATCGCCGGCTTGCACGGCCGCAATTAGCGAAGCCGAAGTCGCTTCGACCGAGATGTCGGTCTGCTTTACATTTTCGTCGGTACCGCTGCGGATAACGGAGCCAGCCTGCCGGTACAGCTTCTCTTCATTGCAGCGCTGCGACTCTTCGAACGCCTCTTTTAATAGATGAAATCCTTTGTAAGGACCAGACAGGCCAATGGTCGCAAAGGCCTCCCCCTCCGAAGTTGCCGCCAGCAGCTCTTCACGCAGCAGCTCCCAATAAGCCGTCTCCCACTGCTGGGGCTTACCTTGAAAGAGGACAAACAGCGTGCTTGGTCCGGTCTCCAGTACAATGGCGGCATCCAATCTCCGCCGCAGCAAAGCGCGGGCCGCTTCTGCCGCATCCGCGGTCAGAATAGAAGAAGAGGCTGGCTGCGCCTGTTCTCCGCCTAATCCGCGAGTAGGAAACGCGGGAGGCTCTACCGTCATGTAAGCGGCTCCAAATGCCTGGTGCGAGAGAAAGCCGGAAGCTCCGTTTTCCCATTGGCGGATCCACTCCAACCGGCGCTCCGGGGAAGGCTCGCGGACGATGCGAAGCAGCAGCCTCTCGAGCTGCCAGCCGCCTCCTTCGCTCGCCAGCTGTTCCTCTTCGAATTTCTTCTTGACTTTCGCAAGGAGCAGAAGCAGCTCCTCCATATCGATCGGCTTCAGCAAATAGCCGGCTGCTTCGATATTAAGCGCGGACTTGATATATTGGAATTCGTTATGTCCGCTTAAATAAATGATTTTGACGCTTTTATCGATTTGCTTCGCGCGCCTTCCGAATTCCAGCCCGTCCATAATGGGCATGCGCACATCCGTGACGATGATATCCGGCTTCAGCTCGGTTAGCTTCGCCAGCGCTTCCTTCCCGTTGCGTGCTGTCCCAACGACCTGAATGCCGGCCTGCTCCCATGGAACATAATGCTCCATCGTTTCCAGCTCGATCGCTTCATCGTCTACCAGAAGTACTGTATACATGTCGGCACCGCCTTTTTCAATAGAAATAAAACCTCATGCTGTTCGATGATTCTAGTTTAACGGGAATGCCGTTATTCAACAATGGAGTAGACGGAAGTGTGTGGGTTTGGAGCATGAATCGGTAGATCTTAATATAGAACGGCTCGAATGCCGGGCTATAATTAAGTCCATAAAGCGATGCAAACGGAAATTATATTCACGGGAGGGCAACACGATGAACATGCAAACGAAAGCGCATCCACAAAGCACCGGAGCGCTTGCCGTCAAGAGAAACAAAGGCGGGCTGCTGGCGAGGCTCAAAGAACAGCGGCTGCTTTTTGTACTGATGCTGCCCGCCATTATCCTGACTCTGATGTTCTCCTATGTGCCGATGTTCGGGCTGTATATGGCGTTCATTAATTATCAGCCGGGCGGCGGATCGTTCTTCAAACAATTCTTCACGACGGATTTCGTAGGATTGCAATGGTTTGATTATTTCTTCACTAACGGCGATTTCGTACGGATTATGCGCAACACGCTTGCGCAAAGCTTTCTGTCGCTGCTGTTCGGATTCCCGATGCCGATCATTCTGGCGCTTATGATCAATGAGCTGCGAAACGGCTGGTTCAAACGGACGTTCCAGACGGTGTCTTACATGCCGCATTTTATTTCATGGGTTATCGCGGCAAACATTATTATTACGATGCTCTCGTCTGGAGGGGTCGTCAACAACATCCTGACCGGGCTTCATATCGTTAACGAGCCGATTCAGTTCATGCAGAAGGGCCATCTCTTCTGGTGGATTATCGCCTTCGGGAATGCCTGGAAGGACATGGGCTTTAACGCCATTATGTATCTGGCTGCGATTTCGGCGATCAACCCCGAATTATATGAGGTGGCAAAGGTCGATGGCGCAAGCCGCCTGAAGCAAATGCTTCATATCACGCTGCCGTCCATACGGCCGACTATTATCATTCTGGCGATTCTCGCGATTGGCGGTATTTTGAACGCCGGCTTTGACCAGCAGTACCTGCTCCAGAACAATACGGTTATGGAATACTCGGAAGTTATCGATACCTACACGTACAAATACGGTCTGCAAAACGGGATGTTCTCCTACGGGGCTGCCGTCGGATTGTTCAAATCGCTCGTGGCTTTCATCCTTGTCATAAGCGTAAATCAGATGGCCAAGAAAATGGAACAGCAGTCGTTGTTCTAGAACAATAACGCAAAGAGGAGAACACGCTATGGTGAAAGACAAAAAAGATTTTCTGTTTATGGCTGCCGTCTACGCATTTATCGTTGCGATATTCGTAGTTACGTTTTATCCTTTCTGGAATATTTTCATCATTTCGTTAAATAGTGCGGAAGATACTCTTCGAGGCCATCTATATCTGTGGCCAAGGGAATTCAGCCTGAAAAGCTACGAGCAAATACTCAGCGACAGCGAGATTTGGACAGCGATACGGGTTACCCTGCTTCGTACGGTCATCGGCACCCCGCTTGCCGTTCTTACGATCAGCATGCTGGCATTTGCGCTCAGCAAGAAGGAGCTTGTTGCTAACCGCTTCTGGACGTTATACTTCGTCTTTACGATGTATTTTGGCGGCGGACTGATTCCTTACTACATGGTGCTCAAAAGCTACCATCTGATCGACAGCTTTATGGTGTTTATCGTACCGGGCTTAATGAACGTGTTCTATATGATCATCGTCCGGACGTTTATGCAGGGACTGCCGCAGGAGCTGGATGAGTCGGCAAAGATGGACGGAGCGAATTATCTCCAAATTTTCTTCCGGATCATTTTGCCGCTGACAACGCCGGTACTGGCGACGATCGGTTTGTTCACGGCGATCAGCCACTGGAATTCCTGGTTTGACTCGTATGTATTTACGTACAATCCGGATTTGAAGACGCTGCAGGCCGTACTTGTCAAAATTCTTAACCAGTATCAGACGGGCTCCATGGTTGGCGATGCGCAAGCTATGGCGAATTCGGCAAAACGGATGCAGGTATCGCCGGATACGATCCGGATGGCGGCGACCATGGTTGCAACGCTTCCTATTATTATGGTGTATCCGTTCCTGCAAAAATATTTCGTTAAAGGCATGACGCTGGGCGCGGTTAAAAGCTAATCCGCCCGGCTTAGCAAGACCAGATTAACGATGAGGGGGTGTGTCCCGGCCGGGGATGACCTGGCAGCTTGCCATTGCTATTATAAGTCCAAGATCAATCATAGGGGGATTACAGTATGAACTCGAAAAAATGGATGCTGTCTTTGCTTACAGCCGTTATGTCGGTTTCCTTGATTTCTGCTTGTTCTTCGAATTCATCGGATAAACCAAGCAGCAACTCGAACACGGGATCGGCGAATACCGGTACCAATGACAGCGCAACAAAGGATCCAAGCACGGACCCGATTACGATTACCTTCTTTGATAAAAATACAGGCGACAAGTTTGACAATGCAATCGCCAAAGAAATTACAAAGCGTACCGGCGTAACGATTGAGATTCAGCAGCCGACGGGCAACCCGACGGAAAAGCTGAACCTGATGCTGGCGAGCGACGATTTGCCCGACATGATCATGTTCGACCGCTCCAGCGACCTGGTAGCGAAGTATACGGAAGCGGGTTCGATTATCCCGCTGGACGATCTCATTGAGAAATACGGTCCGGATGTCAAAGAAATGTACGGCGACGTACTGAACAAAACGCGCTACAAAGACGGCAAGAACTATTACCTGTCCAACTGGTACGGTCTTGAGCATGAACCGGTGTTTGGTTTCAACATGCGCAAAGACATCGTGAAGGAGCTTGCTCCGGATAAAGCGGATGGCGGCGTGCCGTTTACGCAAAGCGAATTTAAGCAGCTTCTGACCGACTTCAAAGCGAAATATCCGCAAATGGACGGCAAGGATACAATCGCTCTGACGATGGACGGCGAGAACTGGGGCGGTACGCTTGGCACATTCAAAGGCATGTTTGGCCTGATGCCTTATTACGAGCATGACGGCAAGCTGCAATATGACGTGAAGGATCCGAAGTACAAGGATATGATTCTGTACATGAACGATCTCTACCGTTCCGGTCTTATGGATAAGGAATGGGCAATCAACAAACGCCAAGTGTGGGAGCAAAAAATCGCAACGGGCACGATTTTCTCCTCGACAGGCGCTTATTGGGATCTTGGCAACTCCAACACCATCCTCAAAAAGGATAAAGGCGAAGAATCGCAGCTGTTCGCTTATAAAGTCGTTGCAGACGGCGTAGATCCTTCGAAAACAACTTACGGTGGCCGCAGCTCGCTTGGCTGGGATGCGATTGCGATTACGAAGAAGAACAAAAATCCGGAACGCACGATGCAATTCATTAACTTCCTCGCAAGCGAAGAAGGTCAATATCTGCTCATGTGGGGTATCGAAGGCGTACATTGGGATATGAAAGACGGCAAGCATGTACCGCGTCCGGAAACTCTGCAAGCGTTCAAAGACGACTGGGCTGCCTATACGAAAGAAACGGGTATCCGCAAGTGGACTTGGTTCGTTAAGAACGGCCCTGGCAAAGACGGCACGCCTTATGACCTTCCAGGTCGTTACGAGCGAGCTCCGGTTGACCAAATGGCAATTAAAAACCTGTCGGACAGCATTTTTGATACGGCGATTTATGACGGCATAAGCCCGCAAGGCGGCACGCCGGAAGCTCTGTCCGAGCAAAAAATCAGCGATATCACGAAGCAGGCGATCACAAAAGCGATTATGGCGCCTACGGCAGACGAAGCAAGCTCGATTTTTGACAAAATGCTGTCGGATATGAAAGGCGCGGGCGACGAAAAAGTTGAAGCGGTTTACACAACGAATTACGAATCCCGTAAACAGCTTTGGAACTAATTAAGATGATATATTTGAATAGGCAGTAGAAGGGGAGGGCCAGCTGTGCTGGCCTTTTTCCTTCCATAGTCATTAATAGGCTATAAATCTATGGAAGAATGGGAGCGAAGAAATGATGACGACGGAGATGGGACAGTTCAAGCTTGAGCAGGCTTCGGGAATGTTTGCGGCGGATAACGGGCTGCTGAAGGTAACGGCAAATACGGAAGACGGCACGCTTGCGCTCGCCTGGAAGAACGGCCAGACGATGACGGGCTTTTACGCGGAAGCGCGTGTTGGCGGAGCCGTTGTCCGTTCTTCCTGGTACGGTGGACATGCGGTTCAGGAAAGCTTGGTGCAAGAGGTTGAGGATGGCTTTGGCAAAGGGATACGTTTCAGCTTTGAGCATACGGAGCCGGGCAAGCCTTCGCTGAAGCAGCACATCCGCTTGTATCAGGGGCTGCCTTACGCTCTGATTGAGCTTGAGGCGGCAGACTCGCAGGAATGGGAAACCAATGAGTTAACACCTCTGGCCTCCTATCTGAACGACAACGGCGTGCTGGATTTCGGCGATGGCTCGAAGGAAGAAATCCGGTCGCTCTTTATTCCGTTTGATAATGACAAATGGGTACGCTTTGGCTCCCAAGCTAATCCGTCCAGCGTTCGCAGCTATGAAGTAACGGCTGTCTACCGCGCCGAATCGCGCCGCGGCTTCGTAATTGGCTCGGTTACCCATGATGCATGGAAAACGGCCATTGACGTGGAAGGCACCTTCACCGAAGCCATTGGCCGCCTGCGGGTAATCGCCGGCGTCTCGGATCTGCAGACTCGCGATACGGTTCCGCATGGCTCCCTCCGCGGTACTTCCATTGTCTCGCCGACGATTCTTGTAGGCGCTTACGACGATTACCGCGAGGGTATGGAAGCCTACGGCAAGGCCAATGCCATCATTCAGCCTGCGCTTTCCTGGAGCGGCGGCGTTCCGATGGGCTGGAACAGCTGGTCGGCCGTTATGACGAAGCTGGACTATGACGTATATACGCATACTTCCGATTTCTTCGCAAAAGAACTGCAGCAAAACGGGTTCGCCGATCAGGAAGGCAGCCTGTACGTCAACTTCGACGCTTTCTCGGACAATCTGAAGGAAGGCGAGCTGGAGGATGCGGTACGCCGGGTAAAGGCTAACGGCCAGAAGCCGGGAACGTACTACACGCCGTTTGCGTTCTGGGGCAGCAATCCGGATACGCCGGTGGAAGGGACGAACGGTAAGGTTCTGTACCGGGAAATTTTGCTGAAAGACGGAGCTGGCAATCCGCTTCCGAAGCTGGACGGGGCATTCCCTATCGATCCATCTCACCCTGAAGCGATCGCGCGCATTATGCGCAAGCTTGATAATGTAGTGGCTGACGGCTTTGAGTACCTGAAGATGGACTTCCTGGCGCATGGCGCAATGGAAGGCGTCCATCATGATCCTTCCGTACGCACCGGCATCCAGGCGTATAACTATGGCATGGCGGCGATCGCGGAAGCGTTAAGCCCGGAGAAGCTTGGCCGTCCGTTCCTGATCAATCTGTCGATCGCGCCATTGTTCCCGCATGGTTATGCGCATAGCAGACGCGTATCCTGCGATGCCTTCGGCATGATCAGCGATACGGAATATATGCTTAACGCGTTGACGTACGGCTGGTGGATTAGCGACAATCTGTACCGCTTTAACGATCCGGACCATATCGTCCTCTTCAAGAGCGACAATCAGCGGGCGACGACGGAGCATGAAGGCCGCAGCCGCCTGAACTCCGGCGTTATCTCGGGTACTTCTCTGCTGCTTGGCGATGATTACCGGATGGAGGAAGCGGCGGAACGCGCTAAAGCCTGGATGACCAACCGGGAAGTCATGGCGCTGGCAAGACGCGGCGAGTCCTTCCGTCCGGCCGAAGGTCGGAGCGGCATGGGCGGCGAGGATCTGTATTCTCTCGCAGGGGATGGCGGCACTTGGGTGGCCGTCTTCAACTTCGACGGGGAGAACGGGAAGTCGAAAGCAATCGATTTGTCCCGCGTCGGCATCGACGGCGCGAAGGGCCTGACGGTCCGCGATCTGTGGAGCGGGGAATCGTACAGCCTGAAGCCGGGCGCCTCCGAGCATGTCGTTGAGCTGGAGCCGGCGGAGTCGAAGCTGCTGTTCTATATTTAATAGAAGAAGCGGTGCAGGAGATATCCTGCACCGCTTTATTTCGCGCTAATTCGTTTTCATCTCTATCACAGCCTTCCTTCCCGGAAAATAGAACACCCCGATCTCAGCACGAGTGCTGTCGTCGGGGTGTTCTTCATCCCTGGATGATATCTATTCCCGAATTACAGATGAAATAGGTTCGTGCTTCAACCCTTAGCAAGGACAAATAAACAGGCAGAAGCGTTTCTTCCTGAATAATCTGTAGAATAACGGAAGGGAGGGATACTCATGAGCAAAGTGAGCAAAGTTTCTAAAGCACAAGTAAAGAAGTTGGTCGGCAAACCCATTTATGCGGTTCGCAAAGACGGATCTGTCGTTACGGGCAAGCTTGTGGAACTGCGGCAAAACAAGCTCGTATTAGCACCTCTGAAAAAAGAAAAGGGGAAAGTCGTTCGGACGAAAGCGATTTTGCCGCTTGTGCTGTTTGATCTGCTGGCGATCGGTACGCTTGGATTCTGGGGCGGCGGCGGTGGCGGCTGTGGATGCGGCAACTTTGGATGCGGCGGCGGCTGTGGCGGCGGCGGCGGATACGGCGGCGGCTATGGCGGTGGCTATGGCGGCGGCGGTGGCGGATACGGCGGCGGTTATGGCAGCGGATACGGAGGCGGCCCGTACGGTGGCGGCGGATTCTATTAATAGTAAGGATAAGATGAGGAAGCAAGCGGCTTAATCATCTCATAACAGCGGAGCTCCGGATAATACTGGATGGCCTGATAACCAAGGCGGCTGTACAGATTTTTGGCCCTGGTATTAATGTCGTCCACGAAAAGTCTGGAAGCTCTGCAATTTTGGGTTGAGCCGTAAGCTTCGGCGGCCAGCAGCAGCTTCCGGCCCCATTGCCGGTTGCGGTGATCCGGATGGACAACTAGCATATCCAAATACAGGATTTCCCCCGTAATTTCGAAGCGGATAAAGCCGTAAGGCTTACTTGTTTTTCCTTCTGCGGCTACATAGGTAACACCCCGGCGGAAGCGTACGGGAAGATCCCTTATCGTCTGGGCATCCAGAGGATGCGCCGTATGCGACAACGGAATAAGCTCGGCTTGTATGAGGCGGAATATTTCCTTATCGTCTGTCTTGGGGTTGCGTGCTCGTATCATCAGCGATCCCTTCCTGACCGAATGAAATTGCCGAAAATGGGCTATGTTATTGTATGATCGGCTGGCGAAATATGCCTCACACAATTTTTCAAATTGTTAGGCACTTTAGCTTGACGAACAGATGTGCAAGGCATATAATAAAGAAAATCTTATCCAAGCATATGTTATCGGCAATGATGAGGACGAAGTGTTAAGGGCTCTTTTGTTCAGAGAGCGGATGGATCAGCTGCAACCATCGCCAAAACCCCTTTTCTACGAGCTCACCTCGGAGCTGTTTTCCTGAAAAGCAACACTGTCAATGTTGGTTATTAGGGAAAATCGCAAGACACGCGTTATTGTGTCAAAGGTATGGGCGTTTTGTGCGCACACGTTCATTACCTATGGAGGTTGTACATCGCAAGATGTATAACGAATTTGGGTGGTACCACGGAAGATATAACCTTTCGTCCCTCAGGCTTCGCTACATGAAGCTGGAGGAACGAAAGGTTTTTTTGTTGTTTTCGAGAGGAGGATGACTAATGGTCACGCAAAGTGCAACGCTGAAGTCAAAAGAAGAAGTTATGGAACGGATGAGAAAGCCTGAAGTAATTTCCGGTTCTGAAATATTACTCCGCAGTTTGGTGCTGGAAGGCGTCGATTGCGTGTTTGGTTATCCGGGCGGTGCCGTATTGTACATTTACGATGCGATGCATGGGTTCTCCGATTTCAACCACGTTCTCACAAGACATGAACAAGGCGCGATTCACGCAGCGGACGGCTATGCGCGCGCAAGCGGCAATGTTGGCGTATGTATCGCAACATCCGGTCCTGGCGCAACCAACCTCGTAACGGGGATTGCAACAGCCTATATGGACTCTGTGCCGCTCGTTGTTATTACGGGTAATGTTATTTCGTCCCTGATTGGCACGGATGCTTTCCAGGAAGCGGACATTACGGGTATTACAATGCCAATCACGAAACACAGCTACATGGTACGCGATGTTGAGGACCTTCCCCGCATCATCCATGAAGCCTTCCATATCGCAAACACTGGCCGTAAAGGCCCGGTACTGATTGATATTCCGAAGGACGTATCGGCGGCGAAAACGTTGTTCAAGCCGGTAACGGAAGTGAACATCCGCGGTTACAACCCAACGATGTCGCCAAACAAGCTGCAAGTCGACAAATTGATCAAAGCGATCGAAGCGTCCGAGCGTCCGCTCATTCTTGCAGGCGGCGGCGTAGTATACTCCGGAGCACATGAAGAGCTGCTGGAGTTCGTAACGAAAACCGATATTCCGATCACAACAACATTGCTTGGTCTCGGGGGCTTCCCGAGCGGCAATGATCTGTGGCTCGGCATGCCGGGTATGCATGGTACGTATACGGCGAACAAATCGATTCAGTCGGCGGATCTTCTTATTAATATCGGAGCGCGCTTCGATGACCGCGTAACCGGCAAACTGGCTGGTTTCGCACCACTTGCCAAAATCGTTCATATCGATATTGATCCGGCGGAGATCGGCAAAAACGTTCCTACCGACATTCCTATCGTAGGCGACGTGAAAACGGTTCTGCAGCAGGTTAACCAGCTTGCGAAACGCGCGGACAAAGCAGATGCTTGGCGCCAGGAAATTCAAGAATCGAAAGCGCAATATCCGTTCAGCTACAAGGACTCGGATGTTGAACTGAAGCCGCAATGGGTTGTGGAGATGATCCACGAAACAACGGGCGGCGATGCTATCGTAACAACGGACGTAGGCCAGCATCAGATGTGGGCTGCGCAATACTATAAATTTAACAAACCACGCTCCTGGGTAACCTCCGGCGGTCTCGGTACAATGGGCTTTGGCTTCCCGTCCGCGATCGGCGCCCAAATGGCGAATCCGGATCGTACCGTAGTATCGATCAACGGTGACGGCGGCATGCAAATGTGCGCGCAAGAGCTTGCGATTTGTGCCATCAACAACATTCCGGTTAAGGTTGTTATCCTGAACAACCAGGTACTGGGCATGGTTCGCCAATGGCAGGAACTGATTCACGAGAACCGTTTCAGCCATATCGATCTGGCAGGCAGCCCCGACTTCGTTAAGCTGGCGGAAGCTTACGGCGTGAAAGGCTTCCGTGCTTCGAACAAGGAAGAGGCGAAAGCTGTGTGGGAAGAGGCGCTTCGCCATCCGGGCCCTGCAGTTGTCGAGTTTGTTGTTCGCAGAGACGAGAATGTATATCCGATGGTAGCACAGGGTAGCACGATCGATCAGATGATCATGGGGGATGCAGAATGAAAAAGCACACGATCGCAGTCATTGTCAACGATCAGCCCGGCGTTCTGCAGCGCGTATCCGGCTTGTTCGGACGCCGCGGCTTCAATATCGAGAGCATTACCGTAGGCGCAAGCGAAGAGCAGGGCTTGTCCCGTATGGTTATCGTCACCACTGGCGATGACCATACGCTCGAGCAAATCACAAAACAGCTGTACAAGCTGATTGATGTTATCAAAGTTATTGATCTGAGCTCCAATCCGATGGTTTCCCGCGAGCTTGCGCTTATCAAGGTAAGCGCGGAGCCGTCGGCCCGTCCTGAAATTCTGGGCGTAGTAGACACTTTCCGCGCAGCGGTAGTGGATATCGGCACTCATTCGCTTATCGTACAAGTTATTGGCGATACCGAAAAAATCGATGCCATGGTAGAGCTTCTGAAGCCTTATGGCATCCGTGAGCTTTCCCGTACTGGCGTAACAGCGCTTAACCGCGGTAACGTACGTTAATATCCGGTTTTACAAAAAAATTAGGAATGTCCCGTTTTGAACGGGGGTTTAAGGGGAGAATTTATAGGGTCCATTCTCTGCTTAAACACCCGTTCAAAAGGGTTAAATTAAAGGAGGCAATCATTAAAATGGCAGTTACATTGTATTATGAAAAAGACGCAGATCAAGGCGTACTTCAAGGTAAGACAATCGCAGTTATCGGTTACGGCAGCCAAGGCCATGCGCAAGCGCAAAACCTTCGCGACAGCGGCCTGAAAGTAGTTATCGGCCTTCGTCCGGGTAAATCCGCAGACGTTGCAGCAAAAGACGGTTTCGAAGTATTGACTGTAGCTGAAGCGACTAAAGTTGCCGACGTTGTTCAAATTTTGCTCCCTGACGAAACCCAAGCGAAAGTATACGCGGAAGAAATCGAACCAAACCTGAAAAAAGGCGCGGCTCTGATGTTCTCCCACGGCTTCAACATTCACTACGGCCAAATCGTGCCAAGCAAAGATACAGACGTATTCCTGGTAGCTCCTAAATCCCCTGGTCATATGGTTCGCCGTACATACCAAGAGGGCTTCGGCGTTCCTGGTCTGATCGCTATCCACCAAGATGCTTCCGGCAACGCGAAAGCAATTGGTCTTGCTTATGCAAAAGGTATCGGCTGTACTCGTGCAGGCGTTATCGAAACTTCCTTCAAAGAAGAAACAGAAACAGACTTGTTCGGTGAGCAAGCGGTACTGTGCGGCGGCGCTTCCGCGCTTGTTAAAGCAGGCTTCGAGACTCTGGTTGAAGCCGGCTACGCTCCGGAAATGGCTTACTTCGAGTGCTTGCACGAGCTGAAGCTGATCGTTGACCTGATGTATGAAGGCGGTCTGGCTACAATGCGCGACTCGATCTCCAACACAGCTGAATACGGCGACTATGTAACTGGTCCTCGTATCGTTACTGAAGAAACGAAGAAAGAAATGAAACGCGTTCTGGAAGACATCCAATCCGGCCGCTTCGCACGCGACTTCATCCTTGAAAACCAATCGAACCGTGCCATGCTGACAGCTACTCGCCGTAACGAGGCTGCTCATCCAATCGAGCAAACTGGCAAACAGCTGCGCGAACTGATGCACTGGATCAAGAAGTAATAAAATCATAACCCGCAGATAAATGATCCCGGTTCGCCGGAGTGCGCGTAGGTTAGGGGCCAACCTGCCTGTCACGCGCTCTTGGCGGCCGGGATGATTCTGTTCCCGGAGGTGTAAGGCACAAATGCGAAAAATTTATATTTTTGACACGACGCTTCGTGATGGAGAGCAGTCTCCCGGTGTTAACCTGAACACTAAAGAAAAGGTTGAGATCGCGCTTCAGCTTGAGAAGCTTGGCGTTGACCGTATCGAAGCAGGCTTCCCCGCGGCTTCCCCGGGAGACCTCGCGGCAGTAAACGCGGTTGCGAGCGCAGTTAAGAATGCTACGATTATTGGCTTGTCACGCTCCCGCGAACAGGATATCGACGCGGTACGTGAAGCGCTGAAAGGCGCGCAGGATCCATCCATTCACGTTTTCCTTGCGACAAGCCCAATCCACCGCAAGCATAAGCTTCGTATGGAGAAGGAGCAGGTGCTGGAAACGGCTGAACGTGCGATCACTTACGCGAAGAAGTATTTCAGCAAAATCGAGTTCTCGCTTGAGGATGCAGGACGTACCGAACTGGATTTCGTGTGTCAAATGACGGACATGGCGATTCGCGCGGGAGCTTCCGTTGTGAATCTTCCGGATACGGTTGGTTATTTGAATCCGCTTGAATACGGCAATATCTTCAAAACGGTGAAGGAAAATGTACCAAACATCGAAAAAATTCAGCTTAGCGCTCACTGTCATGACGATCTCGGCATGGCTACGGCTAACGCCCTCGCGGCTATCCTAAACGGCGCCGACCAGATCGAAGGTACGATCAACGGTATCGGCGAACGTGCGGGTAACACGGCACTTGAGGAAGTGGCGCTGGCGCTCGAAACGCGTTTCGATTATTTTGGCGCAAAAACAGGTCTGAACCTGCAAGAAATCGCTAGAACAAGCCGCCTTGTCAGCAAGCTGACGGGTATGGTCATCCCAGGCAACAAAGCGATCGTTGGCGCCAACGCATTTGCACATGAGTCCGGCATTCACCAGGACGGCATGCTGAAGGAGAAAACGACTTACGAGATTATTTCTCCGGAAACGATCGGTCTTCGCGATTCGAAGCTTGTTCTTGGCAAGCACTCCGGACGCCATGCGTTCCGCGAGAAGCTGATCGACCTCGGCTACGAGCTGGGCGAAGAAGCAGTTAACGCTGCTTTTGCGAAGTTCAAGGATTTGGCTGACCGCAAGAAGCATGTTACGGATGAAGATATTCGTGCCTTCTTGGAAGAGAAGCTGGTTGATACGCCGGAAGTTTATACGCTTGAAGCGATTCAAGTCAGCTACGGCAACCAATCGACGCCTAGCGCTTCGGTTCGCATCCGTACAGCGGACAGCGAGACGCGCGAAGAAGTCGCTATCGGCAACGGTTCCGTAGACGCGATCTACAACGCGATTGATAAAGTAACGGCTGAAGCGGTTGAGCTTGAGGATTACTCCATCAAGTCCGTATCGCAAGGCAAGGATGCGCAAGGCGAGGTCCATGTGGTGCTGAAGCAGGACGATATTTCCGCGCAAGGCCGCGGTCTCAGCACGGACATCCTTGAAGCGAGCGCACGTGCTTATATCGACGCGCTGAACCGTCTCATCGAGAAGCGCAAGTCCCCGGGACGCCGCGACAAGATGAGCTTGATCTAACAAGCTAAGTACCGACAAAAGCCAAACCGAAAAAGTCTGTTTAGACTTTCTCAGTTTGGCTTTTGCGGTTGGCTGAACAAATGAAGAATGGTTCAAACATAGGTTGAGTGAAAGGAGCGGGAGCGGGATAAATGATTACCGAGACGCTGCAAACATCAAGAAGAGATGAAATGATTGATATCACACGCAAGGTAGCTTCTATTGTTGCTCGTGAAGGGATCCAGAATGGTCTTGCTATAGTGTATTGTCCGCATACGACGGCAGGGATTACGATTCAGGAGAATGCCGACCCGGATGTGAAGCATGATATTCTGATGAGGATGAATGAGGTATATCCCTGGGAGCACCCGAAATATCGCCATGCGGAAGGGAATACGGCCTCCCATCTGAAGGCGCTTACTACCGGGACAAGCCAGACGGTTATCATTAACGGCGGCAAGCTGGTGCTTGGCACGTGGCAGGGCATTTATTTCTGCGAGTTTGACGGGCCGCGAACCCGCCATTTTCATCTCAAGCTGATTGAAGGGTAAAGAAGGGGAAGCTGCCTTTATAAGCAGCACCTATAAAGATGATAGATTTTATATCTTGGATTTTCATACTAGAAATGTGGTACAAATGATAACAGAATGAGAATAGCTTAATAGAGCGAATACGAGGAGTGTTTAATTATGTCAGAAGTGAAAAAAATCGCTGTCATCGCCGGCGACGGTATCGGCCCAGAGGTAGTTGGCGAGGCGCTTAAAGTTATGAAAAAAACCGAGGAGCTGTTCGGTTACCAATTCGAATTCGAGCATGGTCTGTTCGGCGGCATCGCTATCGACGAGAAAGGCACGCCGCTGCCGCAAGAAACGCTTGATATTTGTAAAAAGGCTGACGCTGTATTGCTCGGCGCTGTTGGCGGTCCGAAATGGGACAACAACTCGAAAGAGCTTCGTCCGGAGACAGGTCTGCTCGGAATTCGTAAAGCACTGGGCTTGTTCTCGAACATCCGCCCTGCTAACGTATTCGACTGTCTGAAGGAAGCCTCGACACTGAAGCCAGAAGTTCTCGAAGGCACTGACCTGATCGTAGTCCGCGAGTTGACTGGCGGTATCTACTTCGGCGAGAAATTCCGCCGCGAAGGCGCAAGCGGCGAAGAAGCGGTTGATACTTGCGTATACAACGTGCAAGAGGTTGAGCGTATCGTTCGCCAAGCCTTCGACATCGCAATGACGCGCAGCAAGCGTCTGGCTTCCGTTGATAAAGCAAACGTTCTTGAAACTTCCCGTCTGTGGCGCGAAGTGGTTAACCGGATTGCTCCTGAGTATCCGGAAGTTGAACTCGAGCATGTACTCGTAGACAACTGCGCTATGCAATTGCTCCGCCGTCCGTCGAGCTTCGACGTTATCGTAACGGAAAACATGTTCGGCGACATCTTGAGCGACGAAGCAGCTATGCTGACGGGTTCGATCGGCATGCTCTCCTCCGCTTCCCTTGGCGAAGGCAGCTTTGGCCTGTACGAGCCGGTACACGGCTCCGCTCCTGACATTGCCGGTCAAGGCATCTCGAACCCGATTGCTACGATTCTTTCCGTTGCACTCATGTTCCGCCTGACATTCGGTTACCATGAAGCGGCTCAAGTTATTGAAGACGCGGTTAAAAACGTTCTTGACGCCGGTCACCGTACAGGCGACATCGCGGTTGATAAGAGCACGGCAATCGGAACAACTGCAATGGGCGATCTGATTGTTGCTGCAATGACGAAATAAGACCTCCTTATTTATAATAATTATAAATAAATATTGATTCCAATATTGACTTTATTCTAGGCTAGTGATACTATTCTATAAGTAAGTCACGGCTTAATAGTGACATTAACTATAAAAATTGTTGGATTGGTTAAGGAGGAATTGTATTATGGCAGAGCGTTTGGTTGGCCGTCCGGCTCCAGACTTCAAAATGGATACGGCAACAGGTGACGGTAAAGATTTCGGAACAGCATCCCTTGCTGATTACAAAGGTAAATGGCTGGTATTGTTCTTCTACCCACTCGACTTCACATTTGTATGCCCAACTGAAATTACAGCTTTGAGCCTTGCTTCCGAGCAATTCAAAGCTCTGAATACAGAAGTTCTTGGTGTATCCGTTGACAGCAAGCACAGCCACCGTGCATGGATCAACACTCCGGTTAACGACAATGGCCTTGGCGAATTGAACTTCCCGCTGGCTGCTGACATTACTAAGAGCGTTGCTCGTGACTACGGCGTCCTGATCGAAGAAGAAGGCGTTGCATTGCGCGGCCTGTACATCATCGATCCTGAAGGCGAAGTAAAATACCAAGTCGTTAACCATAACGACGTAGGCCGCAGCGTTGACGAAACGCTTCGCGTATTGCAAGCTCTGCAATCCGGCGGTTTGTGCCCAATGAACTGGAAACCAGGTCAACAAAATCTGGTTGCGAAATAAGTTCTGCTAAGCAGGAAAAAGCCCGTACCACATTGTGGTACGGGCTCAGATTGTAGAGAAACCCCACGTTTTCTTAAAACGTGGGGTTTCTCTTTTTGTTTTCTGTGAGTAGAACGAAGCGACGCAAGAGGCTACCCCTCTTACGCCCTCCTTTCCAGGTGGAGGGCGATCTTTTTCATGTTCTGCACCGCAGCGGTCATCAACGCTTGTTCCATCACGTTGCTTAACCCCCGCAAACGGCAATAGCGAAACCCGTGGAGCTGTTTGGCATCCGCGAAGCTTCGCTCTATGGTTTCTTTTCGTTTACGGTAAAGCTTTTTGCCCGACTTGCTTAGTCGGTTCATCCTCACGTTTTCTTTACTGTCCTCCCAAATATGTCGGGTAACCATTTTCTGTTTGTTAGCGGAACGCGTGCATTGCTGCAGTATTGGGCATGCTGCGCATTGCTTTGGATCAGACGCGTAGTGTCGGTAGCCATGCCGATCTGTCGTCCGGTAAGTCAGTTCTTGTTGCTGCGGACACACATACAGATTCCGTTCTGCATCATAAGTAAACTTCCATTTTGGTTGTAAGCCTTGCGTTGGATGAAATCGGCGATGGGCAATCACGCCAAAGATTTTACGATCTTCTAATCCTTTGCAAATCGGTGTTGTTAAATAGCCAGAGTCTAATGCAACAGCTTCTACTTTAAATCCAAAACGCTGACGTTGGCGGTCCAGACGAAAAAGATAAGGAACAGAATCATGGACGTTACCGGCGGTGACGAAGACATCGGTAACAAGGTTGTACTTCATATCAACTGTACGGTGATCCAAGTAAAAGAAACCTTCTGGCTTGCCTTCTCGGTACATATAACCGCTGTCAGGATCAGTCGTACTAACTTTTACCTCTTTGTCTTCATTCACCTCCTTCCGTGGTTTTAGCGCTTTTTTCCTTGCTCTTTACGTTCTGCTTCAACAGCTGCATTGAGCTCATTCACATAATCTCGTGTGTTTTGCTGTACTTGTTCTCTTGTGTATTTATGTTTATTGGCATTAGCTTTTACATGGGTAGAGTCAGAAATAAGCACACGTCCGCCAATCATCCGATGTGAGATCGCTTGCAGCACGATTTCATCGAAAATATCTTGGAAAACAGAAGTATCTTTGAATCGTGTTCTACGATTCCAGCTAATCGTTGTGTGATCTGGAACACGGTCTGACAGACCGAGTCCAAGAAACCAACGGTAAGCGAGGTTGGTTTGAACTTCGCGTTCCAGTTGGCGCTCCGAACGAATGCCATAGAAGTAACCGAGAAAAATCATTTTGAAAAGTACAAGTGGATCAATGGCTGGACGACCATTATCTTGGCAGTAGAGGTGACGTACTTTCTCATCAATGAAAGAAAAATCAATGTACTTATCGATCTTGCGAAGCATATGGTCAGCAGGCACCAAGTCTTCAATGGAAACCAGCTCGTAGTTTTGTTGTTTGTCTCGATTAGAACGCAACATAACGACACCATCCGTTTCTATTAGATACTAATATTATACTATATTAACGCGGTGTCGTATTGAATTATTTGAACATAAAGAAGGCTGTCGAGACTTTCTCGACAGCCTGAGCCCGTACCACATTGTGGTACGGGCTTTTTTTGTTTTCATCGAAAAGTCTGCAATGGGAATTTCCTATGCTCTGAGTAGTATAAGATCGTTGCCGAAGCGGGAAACTACCGCGTGAGGAGATGGTAAAAATTGCAACGTGATGATAACGATTATGTTCGAAATTTGGAGAAATAGTTTCAAGAGCATTTTCAGAAAAACTCCGATTTTGTTTCTAAAGAGATTGAAATCGGAGGGGAGTTATTCAAAGCATACTTTTTCCATTCGCTAGTTAATCTCTCTATGACGTTGTCGGTCATGAGCCAAATCGGTGATTCGCAAGATAACAAATGGAAGTGGGAATTTCTTAATGGCAAGGAGGGGGATGCATCTGCAACGGCATCGCTAGAGAAGCTTTGCAATGCCGTGCTGCAAGGAATGCTTATTCTGTTTGGCAAAGAGGGGCAAGTTGCTGTCATCGAGTCTGAAGCTCAAAATATTTCAAGACCGGTGATGATTCCAAATAGCGAGAATCCTCTTCAGTCGGCATTTGACGCCTTTACGGAGGATATTGATATCAATATTGGAATACTGAGGAAAAAAATGATATCCGACCAATTGGTAATCGAATGCCGGCAAATCGGAACCCAGTCCGTTAAAAAACTGGCTATCGCGTATATGGAGGGCGTAACCAGACCTGAAGTGATTGAGAGCATCCGAAAGAAACTGGATGAAAACAGACGTCAAGAGCTGACCACGATTCGCGATTTAACCCGGATTTTGGGGCATCCCAAATTTGCGCTTACACCAACCTATACGTCTTCGGAGCTGCCTGGCGAGACGATGCAGAATATACAAAATGGCAAAGTAGTCATTCTGTTGGACCAATTCTCGTTTGCATTCGCTTTTCCGGCTATCGTCACGGATTTGTGGAGCACGTCCCTGGATACTCAATATCCGCTTCCGTTCCAAATGTTCCTGCGTATGATTCGAGGCATGGCTATGTTATTGGCTATTACGCTTCCGGGGCTATATGTCGTTCTTAATTCCGTTAACCCGGAGCTTCTTCGCATACAATTGGCCATTGCCGTTGCCGAGAACAGGCAAGGGGTGCCTTATCCATCTCTCATCGAAGCACTGCTCGTCATGCTGCTGCTGGAGATGATTATCGAGGCTACCATTCGTCTTCCTAAAAATATCGGTCCAACGATTACGATGATCGGAGGCATACTGCTTGGGCAAGCTATTATTCAAGCCAAGCTGGTTAGCAATTTATTAATAATAATTTTGGTTGCCTCGGCGATTGCTAATTTTGCGCTGACGAGCTATATGAACTCGGTCGGCGTAAGATTATACAAGTACGTGGTGTTGCTCGCGAGCTCCTTCTTTGGCATTTGGGGAATTGAGGTTGCGATGATCTGGCTGATGCTGTACTTTTCGTCCTTGACTAACTGTTCCGTACCTTATTTAAGCTTTAGCTTGAAAGGAAAGACTTCCGATGAATAAATTGAAGACCATCATCATGTTCTTTCTGCTGCATTTGGCTTCTATATTTGCTATTTTCCCGGAGCGGATGATGTCCTCTGCGCCTAGGGGTCATTGGATGGCGGTTTTGCTTCTCTTTCTTGCGGAACTTCTGGCTTTGTGGTTTTACTTAAAAGCTTTATCGTACTTTCCAGAGCGATCGATAGTCGAAGTTTGCCGTGCTGCTGTGGGAAGTTGGGGGACAAGGTTGATTATCCTCCCTTTTTTGTGTTTTCTGATCATTGAGCTCGTCCTCCTAACTTATTACGAATCCATTGAAATCAAGACGGTGCTGCTTCAGAAAACGCCAATAAGCGCAACATCGGCTTTATTTGTAGCCATCTGCCTTTATGCTGCATGGAAAGGCTTAACCGTCATGATTCGGGCGAGCATAGGATGGTTCTTATTGTGCATGCCGTTTTTTATATTTTCGATGTTGATAAGTATCAAAAATTTTGAATTCCGTTACATTTTCCCTATGTGGGACAGCGGGATGCATTTTCTTTTTCATCCGGATTTTTATGTGGGAACTGTTATATTCGCCGGATATTTGTTTCTGGGAATGACGACCTCTCATTTTCGAATCGGATTTGGCCTAGCTTCCGCGGCGATTGGGCTTGTCTTCCTATGCGCGCTGGCTTCCGTCTATATTCCGCTGCTCATTTTCGGACAGGAAACCGCCGTTCATATGGAATATCCCATGTTAATGGCCTCGGATACTGTCGATTTGGAATGGGTCGTGTTTGACTGGCTTCCGAATTTCTATGTGGTGTCTTCCAGCGCATTAGGAGTATTAAAGGTATCCGTCTTGCTATGGATGTTTGTAGCCATTTTGACTCAATTGTTTATGCCCAAAGTCAACAGTCGCTGGATCTTGGTCATTATATGTGCTTCCCTGTATATTTCCTGCCAGTGGATGCCTAATGAAGACACTCTTAACAAGTATTTGTATTTGAATTCATACTTTTGCTTGTACGCCACCATCGTCTTTCCGGTCCTTGTCTATTTGATGGCATTATGGCGGCGAAAGAAGGTAACCGTATGAATATTCTCAGGTTGAAGCTATTTCTTGTTGTTCTATGCATGATGCTATTGGGTGGCTGTTGGGATACAAAAGATATTAACAAACAGTATCTTCCTGTCGTGATGGGCATTGGAAAAGGCCGTACAGCGAAATACAGGATTATTCTGCAAGTTCCAAGCCTAAAAGGCCGGACTCAGTTCCTGGACAAAGAGGCGGGATCCTTAAGTAAAGCTATCGACTTGATTCGGACCGATTCCGAAAAAAGCATCAATCTGGTTCATTTGAGGCTGCTGCTTTTTGATCAGGAGCTTGCCCGTGAAGGTATCCATGATCTTATCGATTTCGCCGTTAGAGCGAATGACATTTCCATCAAAGGCATGATAGCGGTGGTTGACGGCGATTTCAAACAAACGCTTTATCATGTCATATCTCCGACACCTGAACTGTCATCGTACGATTTTTTCAGCG
Source organism: Paenibacillus sp. JDR-2 (assembly GCF_000023585.1). Classification (NCBI taxonomy): domain Bacteria; kingdom Bacillati; phylum Bacillota; class Bacilli; order Caryophanales; family Paenibacillaceae; genus Paenibacillus; species Paenibacillus sp. JDR-2. The sequence continues at coordinate 1,565,416 of NC_012914.1, forward strand.
AGGAAGCAGGCTGGACTCCTAATCAATCCATAGTGAGGATATGGGAGGCGTACCGCAGTCAAAATTCTTATTCCGAAGATATGGCCATACCGATGCTTAAGAGCGGCAAACGAACCTTGTACACTTTTCAAGGAACGGCCATTATGCTGGAGGATCGAATGGTCGGCAAGCTCAATCAGGAAGAGACGCTGTTGTACAACTTGTTCAAAGGGAAGTATACAGGCGGAACCATAGAGGTTGCAGAGAATACGAGCGTACTGATTCAAAAAGCCAAGATTAAGCATCATTGCCGCTGGACGAATGAAGGCCCCAATTTGTTAACTGATATAAACCTTGATGTCGTCGTTTCCGAAAGCCCAAGGGGGAAAAGCAAACAGCAGATAGAAGAAGAAATTAAGCAGCAGTTGGAGCGCAATTTCAATAAGACAGCAGACAAAATTCATAAATACCATTCGGATGTGCTGGGAGTTGGCCTGATCTTCCGTCCAAAGCTGTCGGATGCGAACATTAAGGACTGGAGATCAAAGTGGTATCCGAAGCTGGAGCAGAAAATAAACGTTCACGTAAATGTACAAAATGAGATTTATCTCAAAGAGGAAGCCGGCGTGAAGAAGTCGCGGATTCATTAGACAACGCGCTGCCATACGAATCTCGAGATGAAGGCAACAATTAAACGAAGGGCTGTTCCGTAAGTCATTAAGTTGACGATGGGACAGCCCTGTTTCCTTTTTTTTCTCTTTATAATTCTCCCGAGGTAAATCCTGGTTTGCATGTAGAAAGAAGCCGGATTATGCTTGTAAAGCAGGAATTTCGGCAGGTAGAAGCGAATAAGTTTGAGAAGTAAGCATACGCATGTTAAGTTAATCCCTACGAAATAAGAATTGTCGCAAAGAACGCGAAAATTCTTAGCTGATCCTTACGAAGCAGAATTGTCGCAGAGAACGCGAAAATTCTTTTAGGAGGTTGTCGCCCGATGAGCTTTTGTTGTGGAGCTAGTATGATCGGAACGAAAGGCACTTTGAAGCATATGCGAACTCATATTCATAATGTACCGATTCTTTTCTGTCCTGTATGCCATCGCGTAGAGATACATTATTTGATTGAGAATGAATATGAAATATTGGCTGAGTACGCCCACGGGGACGGCGCCGCCGAAGTTGACTTCCAGGATTATGTGGAGCAGGAAGGCAAAGCGCTCTATGAGAATTGCGTGAATCACGAGAATGAGGATCCCATGGAGGTTGTATTGAGTCAAATCGATATTTCGCTTGACCTGCTCAGCTTTGCGAAGCAGATTGGCGACGAGGCATGGGAAAACGAGCTTAAGACACGTCTTGGTATGTTAAGCGGAAGACGAAATAAACTACGGCAGCGACGAACTTCTGTTTAACTTTTTAGTACGATCAAAGTTAAGCCTCCGAGTCGGAGGCTTTTTTTTCTAAGTAAAATAACCGCTTTACCATAGATTTCTCATATTAATTCTCATATTTCTAACATTTACTACGCAAGAACCCCCAAAAACAAAAGCAGGTTATCGAAACTTATACAGAGAGGAGGATACTCTTCATGTTTAAACGGTTTTTGCGGAAATCATCTGCTGAAGCTGCGCATGACGAAAGATTAGCTCCTGAACAGATTATTAAACGAATTCATGACGGCGAAGATCAATTAAGGGAAAAGTTTATTTCCGATTACAAGCCGTATGTAGCGAAGGTGACGAGCGGATTCTGCAAGAGGTTCGTCGATCCCACCCGCGATGATGAGTTTAGCGTAGCTTTAACGGCATTTAATGAAGCGATCACGCAGTTTTCCCCGGAGTCGGGCAGGTCTTTCCTTAGCTTTGCCGAAACGGTCATGCGCCGTAGGCTTATTGACTATGTGCGTAAAGAGCAGCGTCATCTCAAGACGGTGCCGTATACGGCATTCGATCAGCAGGATGAAGAGGAACAGACTTATAACCCGATTGATACCAAAATGGCTATGCATGCTTATCAGCTGAAACAAGACGGTGATGACAGGCGGCTCGAGATTGAGGAATTTACAAAGGAGCTGCAGCAGTTCCAGATTTCCTTCATGGAGCTTGCCGAAAGCTCGCCGAAGCATGCCGATTCCCGCCTGCTTCTGCAGGGTATTGCACAGACGCTTGCGGGGCATCGGGAACTGTTTGCCCAGCTGTATGTAACGGGCAAGCTTCCGGTCAAAGAGCTGACGGAGCTATGCGGTGTATCGAGGAAAACGGTAGAGCGCAACCGAAAATATATTATTGCGATTTCACTTATTTTAAACGGTACATATCCGTATTTATCCGATTACTTAAACATTTCAGTACCAATGCCAGGGAAGGAGGCGGGATTATGAAACGAGGGATTGTTCTCTCCATAGAAAACAAGAAGGCAGTCGTCATGACGGCGGATGGCCAATTCATTTCAATCCCGCATCAAGCCCAAATGCGAATCGGGGAGGAAGCTTCGATTCCGGCGGAGACCGCCGCACTGCCAAGGCGTAAACCAAAAAGAGCTTACTGGTATTCGGGGGCAGCAGCAGCTATCCTGCTCTTCTTTATCCCGTTCTTCTACCTGACCACAGCAGAAGCTCATCCCGTGGTTGCTTATGTGAGCCTTGACATTAACCCAAGCATCGAGCTGGGCGTGGATAAACAGCAGCGCGTACAGGAACTGAACGGACTTAATCGTGATGGACAAGCGATTGTAAGCAAGATCAGCTACAAGGGCAAGTCTCTTGAAGCTGTTGCCGCCTCCATTATGAGTACGGTTGCGGCAGAGCATTTCTTGGATAAACCGGACAAGGATATCGTTATTACAAGCTACATGCTGGAAGATAAGAGCCCCGGCCAAGAGCTCGAGAAGACGGTAACCGCGGCAGTCGACCAGAAGGTTAAAGAGACGATCAAGCAAATTGATGCGGCTAAGGAGCCTAACGTAACGGTGCTGTCCGTCCCAACAGAGGTACGCGAGGAAGCATCCGCCAATGGCATTTCTTCCGGTAAGATGGCGGTTTATCTCATGGCCAAAGATGAAGGCTATAACATTGAACTGGAGCAAATAAAGGGCCAGTCTCTTGCTGAAGCCACTAAGTCAGTGGGCGGCGTGAAAAAAATTGTGGAGAAGGGCGCAAGCAAAGAGAAACTTAAAGAGCTTGCCATGAAGGAAAAGCAAAGCAAATCGCAAAGAGCGGCTACACCTGCTGTGGATAAAGCTCAATCCTCAAAAGGCGGAACGGCTGTAGGCGCAACCATCGATAAGACCGCGCCGGTAAAACCAACCGAAAGGCCGCTGAAGCATCCGCTGAAACCATCTCATACCGAGAAACCGTCTTGGTCCAGAGGGAACGAATCGAATAAACCAACCCGTCCCATGAAGCCGGCAACACCTACCAAGCCATCTGGCTCGGATAAGGATAAATGGCCGAATGGGAATTGGTCTAACGATAAAAATAACTCGAATAATGATCGCGATGACGACAAGGATGACGATAAGAAAAATAACTCCAATAAGAATAATTCGATAAACGGCTCAAGCAAGCTGGAGAAGTGGACTTGGCAAAACGATGATAACGATAATGACGATGACCAGGGAAATGACCGCAAGAATAACCGCAATGATAATAAAAAGGACAAAGACCGAGAGGATCGCAACGATCGGGATAAATAAAAACTCGAATTATAGGACGGCGGACATGGGAAAAAAGTCGGTTTTTCGCTGAAAAATCGGCCCATCTTTCGACAAAGTCTCCGATTGACAGCTATTGGCAATAAAACCTATGATAATAGAGATATGTAAGGTTGTTAAATGTTGTAAATAGTTGTGGCCGGGGAGGGTTGATGATGCATTCCATTAGAAAGCGCTATTTCCCGGCGCTTGCCGAATATATTCGTGGCGGCGAGGAGCAGTCCCTCTACAAAGCATCAGAACTCGGTAAAGACATTAAAGGGTTCAACCCTGAGGAGATTATTGCTGTTCACGAGGAAAGTATCCAATATTTGGCCGCCAATGTGGAATCAGAGGAAGCGTTAAAGCTTTATAATCAATCGTTCATGTTTCTAATAGAAGTGATGGTTGCCCACAGAATGAATGAAGTACCGGCTGAGACGGTCGAACAGAAGTTTTCGGATATGCGCGAGAGGCTTTTTCTTTCCAACCGCTCATTTGAGATGGTTAAACATAAGTATGAGAATGTCCTCCAGCATATGGACAGCGGCATAGCTTTATTTGACAGCGACGGGATTTTGTCATTTATCAATGTAAGGATGGCTAAGCTTCTTGATATTCCGCGTAAAACATTAGTTGGCTGCAATTTGCGCGAGATTCTGCTGCATCCGCTGCTGAAGCGGTCTACCAAGCGTGTTATTCTTCGCTTACATAAGGAAATGATTCTGAAGCGGAATGTGTACTACGAGTTTCAGGATAAGGACGGCAAGTATTTGCTTGTTTCTTTTACTTACGGCGATCAGATGAACGGCGATTTTTTGATCAGCGTGAAGGATGTTTCCGAGTATAAGCAAATCGAGCAGACTGCGCTGCAAAACGACAAGCTGGCGATGCTTGGCCGGATTGCGGCAGCGATTGCTCACGAGATCCGTAACCCGCTCACCTCCATTCGGGGGTTTATTCAATTGCTGCGGCCTTATCTGATGCAGCTTGGGAAGGAAGAATATGCCCGGATTATTCTTACGGAGATCGACCGGGCGAATGATATTATTTTCGAATTCCTGAACTCATCGAAGCCTTCTGCGCCAATGAAGAAGTCAGTATCGATTAACCGGCTGGTACAAGAGGTTATTCTATTGACAGAAAGCGAAGCGCTGATGCGTAACTGCGACATACAATTGGAAACCTATGAGAATGAACGTGATTTGATGGTTTCCATCGATGTGAAGCAGATCAAGCAGGTTATTCTGAACATCGTCAAGAATTCAATCGACGCCATTGAATCGTTGCAGGAAGCACGCAGAGGCAGGATTGATCTTGTGGTGAGATCGGATGGCCAATTTGCGGAGATTACGTTGAAAGACAACGGCAAAGGAATGGACAAAGCGACGCTTGCCCGTTTGTTTGATCCCTTCTTTACAACGAAGGAAGCGGGAACCGGTCTCGGCTTGTCCGTCAGCTACCGGATAATCAGGAATCACGGCGGCTCCATCCGGGTGGATAGCACCGAGGGCAGCGGTACTTCGTTTGTTATTTATTTGCCATTAGCTGAATAAACGATTAGAATCGGGGATAGATCGCTTATTAGGATGCGATCCCCGATTTTGTCATTGAGAGAGAGGAATTATTAGATGCGTACACATTTTACATATGAACCGGCGGCAACGGCAGGTTCTGCGGATGCGATTGTGAGACTGATTAGCAGCGCCGAGCTTAAAGCCGGCAGCATGGCGGAGTGGGTGCAGCCGCAAATCGATGAGGCGGTTCGCGGACTGTATGCCAAAGGTTTATTTAAGGCGGAGCCGGAACAAACCGAGACGTTGTCGACGCTTGGGCTTCATTCGGCTTCTCATGTTATCTTTGCAGGATATGACGATAAGGCCGGCGTATACGGTCTTCGTCTTGCAGCAGCGGCGGCAGCAAATGCCCTAAAGCGGATCAAAGCGCAAACCGCGCAAATCCGTCTGCCCGAAACGATTATTTCGTCTGCCGACTACACCTTGCAGCAAGCCGCGCAGGCATTAGTCGAAGGACTGACGCTTGCGGTACACGACCGTCTTCCTGAATTGCGGCAAGCCAAGCAGCGTTATACCCTTTCTCATGTATCATTTGTGCCGGCAGCGGGTGTGGCGGTTCCAGCGGATATCGCGGAAACGTGGAATGAGGGCATGATGGTAGGCCAGCTTTATGCGGAAGGTGTTAAGGTTGCGCGTGATTTGACCAATCTGCCCGGCAATCAGCTTGTACCGGAATCTCTTGCGGCTCATGCCGAAGAGCTTGCCCGCGAATGGGATCTGGATATCGAAGTGCTGGATGAGTGGGCAGCTATCGAGCAGGGAATGGGCGGTTTGCTGGCGGTAGGCCAGGGCAGTGTTCATGCGCCAAGGATGATTGTAATTCATTACAAAGGCGCTCCCGATAAGGAAGAGGCATGGGGATTAATCGGCAAGGGCATTACCTTTGATACCGGCGGCATTTCGCTCAAGAAAGGGCCCGGCATGGAGGAAATGATTTCCGATATGGGCGGCGCGGCAGCCGTACTTGGCGCAATGCGTATTATTGGCGAGCTTAAGCCGGAAGTAAATGTCATTGCGGTTATCCCGACAGCGGAAAATATGCCATCTGCCCAAGCCTTTAAACCGGGCGATGTCATTAAAATGATGAATGGCTTAACGGTTGAAATCGTTAATACCGATGCGGAAGGACGTCTTGTTCTTGGGGACGGCCTGACAACGGCGATCCGTAGAGGCGCAACGCAGCTGGTTGACGTAGCAACGCTTACTGGAGCGGTGATGGTTGCTTTAGGCACGGAAGCGACAGGCGCCATTACCAATAATGAACCGCTGATGCAGCAGGTATTCGAAGCTGCAGGTCGCAGCGGCGAACGGATCTGGCAGCTTCCTGCATTCCCGGAGTATAAGAGACAGCTGAGAAGCGATGCGGCCGATCTGAAGAACAGCGGCGGACGATATGCCGGTGCAACCACAGGCGGTTTGTTTATCGGCGCTTTCGCGGAGGATCTTCCTTGGGTTCATCTGGACATTGCCGGTACGGCATTCCTTGATAAGAGCCGCGGACTGGAACCAAAAGGAGCAACCGGCGTCATGGTTCGCACGCTGGTCGAACTGGTAACGAAGAACGAGGGCTAAAGTCAAACTCATTGAACGGCTAGTTATGATCGGCTGAAATCCCGCCGTCATAGCTGGCTGTTTTACTTTACAAGGGTTGTATAATCCCTTTAATTCGCAAAGAAAGTTCTATAGTTTCTCGGTATTGGACGTCGTATAACCGCTTTATAATTTTCTGTATAAGCTTGTCGGGAAGTAACAAGCCATATCTTGAAATCGCTTACAGAAAAAATGTTAACTGTTCAAAAGACCTAACAATAGGAGAAAAACAGGTAATCAGAGCAGGATGTTTTATAATACGATTGCTTTTATAATTATTAATGTCATTAAGGATTAGCTAGAAGATTCAGCTGTCAGGGGGCCTTGCATATGTACAAAGTGTTATTGGTGGATGATGAGATTTTTGTGCGCAAAGGGTTAAGGAATTTAATAGACTGGGAATCGCTTGGCTATGAAATTTGCGATGAAGCGGGTAACGGACAGGAAGCATTAGAGAAAATACAGCTGATTAAGCCTGATCTCGTTATCGCGGATATCCGGATGCCAGTGCTGGACGGATTGGAGCTTATCCGCAAGGTTACCGAGGAGGGCGTACATAGCCCGACCTTTATTATCGTCAGCGGGTATCATGATTTCCAGTACGCGCAGCGAGCTCTCCGTTACGGAGTCCATGACTATATATTAAAGCCTATCGATGAAGCGGAACTGGAGACAACGTTGAAGGCGCTTTCCGGAACGTTGGGATTAAAAAAGCTGGCCACGATCGCGGGGGACAGCCTGGTCACGGACTCTATTGTGGAAACGCTTGTTCAAGGCCAGTTCTCGGAGGCCGATAACGGAGCTTTATGCGCGGCGCTGCAAATGCCTGAGTTCTCCAGCTTCGATTACGTGCTGGTTGAGCTTCATGCCAGCGCGCAATCCGCAGGCACCGAATGGCAGGCCAAGGAGCTGGCAGCAGTCGTGCAGTCAGTGAGCGCTACTCCAAGCAGCAAAATTCCTGTCTATGAGCAGACGAGCGGTTTATTTGGCCTGCTTATTGATCGGAAGCCGTTTTTACCGCCGGAAATACGACTTGAATCTGCCTATAACAGCTTGCATGCGGCCATTGCGAAATCTTCGGGCAGACCGGTCACCTTATATATCGGCAAGACCGTGGAACGACTGCAAGAAATGTGCCTATCCTACCGGGCGGCGAATGAAGCCATGTCCTATAAATACGCCGAGCAAGGCAGCTCCGTTATCTATGCGAATCAGGTACAGGGGACCCCTCTGTATTATTTCGATGTGGATTCGGAGCTGTACAGCCGACTACTCGAGAGACTGGAAGAGAATAACGCGGATTTGTATGAGCAGGATATCGAGCTTTTATTCCGCCAATTTGTCGAGAAGCGGTTTGCTCCCAATGCGGTTGCCAATACGATTACCCGGTTTGTGATCGGGATTATTAATATAATTCGGAAGATGGAGGGAGACGAGAAGGGACTTAGCAAGCTCCCGTTCATTATGGACTGGCAGGGCAGCAATAGCCGTCTGCAGGACTTGAAGGGACTATTCACGGATTTCCTCCGCGAGGCTGCCGTCTATTTGGCAGAGCTTCGGAACGAGCAGTCCAAGGGCGGGATTGAACGCATCAAGAAATACATCGAAGCGAACTATACGGAGAATATTAGCCTTAAGAGCATTGCAGGAAAATTTTATATGAACTCCGTTTATTTGGGTCAGCTGTTCCGTAAAACCTATGGGATCTATTTCAATGATTTTCTACTGCAGATCCGGATCGGAGAAGCCAAAAAGCTGCTTCGCCAGACCGATCTTAGGATGTACGAGATTGCGGAGAAAGTGGGCTTTCAGAATGCCGATTATTTCGTGACCCAATTTGAGAAGCTGGAGAAAGTGACACCGACCGATTACCGCAACAAGCTGCTGGGCAAAAAATAAACGGGTGGAGATTTGATGGGCAGATTTCATTGGAATCATCTTAAATTGCGGGACAAGCTTTTGCTGATGTACGTCTTTTGCGTATTTATCCCGATCGTATTGACGAATATCGTCTTCTATAACGTTACAACCAACAATATTAAAAACCAAAAATCGCATGACGCCGACATCGCCCTGGAGAAGCTTCAGGGCGAGCTTCGTGCTGTCATCGATGAAGCCGCGGGTATTTCCTACCTGTATTATATCGATCCGATGCTGAATCAGCTGCTGGATAAAAAGTACGATTCCCAAATCGAATACGTTGAAGCTTTTAATAATATCCGAAGCGTCTTCAACAAATCCGAGCAGGCTTACAAAACGACCAGCGCTACGGTTATTTATACCGATAATCCAACTGTGTTATCCTCCGGACCTATTATGCCGCTTAGCGAAACGGAGAAGGAAGCCGACTGGTACCGGGCTTTTATGAAGACGAATGTTTCTTATCCGTTGTTTATACAGGATGGAGACACGTTTAGCCTTGTTCAAAGACTGAACTATGTCAAAGGCAACGGCTATAACAATCTGATCAAGATTGATCTGAATATGGCAACGGTCAAGCAGTTGTTTGCGTTATCCGGCTTTGAGGGCAGCATTTACTTCTTGAATCCGGAAGGTGCCGTCCTCTATTCCAACGACTCCAGCGTAGACAGGCATTCACAGACGCTTCCGATGCCGAAAAACTCTCTCTCCTTTGACAAGGTTTACACGAACAACAATTATTTGAACGACTGGTCCCTGCATGGCGTCATTAACGAAGGGAGCTTTCTGCATGACGTGCGGAAATCGGGTTCCTTTGTCATTTTTTTGGCGCTTATTAACTTTGTGCTGCCTTCTTTGATTATCGCGGCTCTCTCCAGATCCATAAACAAACGTCTCGTCAAGATTGTAAAGCATATGAAAAAGGTGAAAAACCAGCATTTCGAGACGATCCCGCTTGATGATGCGCGCGATGAGATCGGCCAATTAACGGGTGAATTCAACCGGATGACCGAGCGGATCGACAACCTCATTACCGATGTCTATCAGGCTGATATTCAGAAGAAGGACCTGGAGATCCGCCAGCGCCAGGCACAGCTTCATGCCCTTCACAGCCAGATCAATCCCCACTTCCTGTTCAACTCGCTCGAGACGATTCGGATGCGGAGCCTGATGAAGGGGGAGACCGAGACCGCGAAGACCATTCACTATATGGCGAAGATTTTCCGGAAGTCGATTTCCTGGAAACGCAGCTGGGTGTCGATCCGGGAAGAGATTGAGCTGACGGAATGCTTCCTTGAAATTCAGAAATACAGGTTTGGCGACAAGCTGCAATACCAGATCACCGTCGAAGATACCGTATACGACCAGATGATTCCGAAGATGACCTTCCTGCCGTTTGTCGAGAACGCCAGCATTCATGGCATTGAAAGCTCGCCGGGAATCGGTCTTATTCAGATTCATATCGGAATCGCCGGCAACAAGCTGATGTTCAGGCTGTCCGATAACGGGATCGGCATGTCCCAAGCCAAGCTGTCGGAGCTGCTTAATTACCTGCGTCTGGATGATTCCATCGGTGACAATGTCGGCATGAAAAACGTCTATACCCGGCTGAAGCTATGCTATAAAGACTCGTTTGAATTCGACATTGCTAGCGAAGAAGGTCATGGAACAACCGTTGAGCTGCGTCTTCCTCTCGACATGAACGGGCAATAAATGACAAAAAAGTTGAACTATGCTTTTCAAAGTACGAACTAAAGTTTGAGGGGTAATCAAGCCTTCGGATTCGTTTTATGATGAAAGTGCTTACAACAAACACGTTGAAATGACGAAAGGGGTCTAAACAGAAATGGTTAACAAAAAGCTTTTAACTGTCAGCTTGGCTGCTGCTATGTTAGCTGTTACAGCATCCGCTTGCGGCGGCAATAACGATAACAGCAATGCAAATAGCGGTAAATCCGGCAATAGCGGCAACGCAGCTTCCAACTCCGCTTCTCCTGAAGCGGATGACAAAACACCCGTCACTTTCTCGTACTACAGCTTCACCAGCCAAAAGGATGCTCTTGCGAGCGACACCGTTATCGGTAAAGAGCTGCAACAGCAGACCGGCGTAGACTGGAAAATGGAATTCCTCGTTGGCGATCCGCAAACGAAATCCGGCGTTATGATCGCAAGCGGCGACTATCCGGACGTAATCGTTCCGGAAGGCGAAATCGACAAGCTGCTTGACGCTGGCGCATTTATTCCTCTTGATGATCTGATCGAGAAATACGGTCCAAACATCAAGCGCGTATACGGTCCTTATTTTGATAAATTCAGACAAGCAGACGGCAAAATGTACTTCCTGCCGTTTGGCGCGAACCAAGGCTATATCGGCGATCCCGGCATCAGCCAAGGCGCATTCTGGATCCAACGCTCCGTTCTGAAGGAAGCGGGATATCCGAAGATCAAGACGCTTGACCAGTACTTCGATCTGATCAAGCAATACCAAGAGAAGCATCCGCAAGTAGACGGCAAGGACACGATTGGCTTTGCATCCCTTGCAGGTCCTGCCGACAGCTTCTTCTCGATCACCAACCCTTCCATGCACCTTGCGGGCTACCCGAATGACGGCGACGTTATCGTCGACATGAACACGCATGAGGCTAAAACTTACGCAGCTACGGATATCGAGAAAAAATGGCTGCAAAAGCTGAACGAAGTAAACGCGGAAGGCTTGTTCGATCCTGAGACCTTTACAGCGAACAAAGACCAATTCCTGGCTAAGCTGACCTCCGGCCGCGTACTTGGCTACTTCAACTACGCATGGCAGGTTGGCGACGCGACAAACAACCTGAAGAAAGCCGGCATCGACGAGAAGCGTTACGCTCCGCTGCCAATCGTATTCGACGAGAATACGAAAGACCAATACGTAGATCCGCCTAGCTTTGTTAACAACCGCGGTATCGGTATCTCGGTAAAAGCGAAAGACGCTGTACGCATTATTAAGTACTTCGACAACCTTCTCAAAGAAGAGAACCAAGTTCTCGTACAGTGGGGCGTTAAAGACCAGAACTACACCGTGGACGCTAACGGCCGTTACGTGATGGATGCGCAGCAAATCGCTGACCGCAACGACCCTGAGAAGAAACGCACAGTCGGATGGCAGTACTTTGAATACAGCTGGCCGCGTTACGGCAACAACTCCGTACTGGCTGACGGCAACTCGTATGGCGTAGGCAACCAGCCTGAAGTGGCTTACGCGGGTTACACGGACGGCGACAAAGCGCTGCTGGACGCCTACGGCGTGAAGACCTTCTCCGAATACTTCTCGAAGCCTGACGATCGCTCCTGGTACCCGGCATGGAGTATCAACAAAGGTCAAGGCACGCCTGAGCAGATCTTCCAGCAAAAAGCCGGCGACCTGCAAAAGAAATTCGTTCCGAAGCTTGTACTTGCCAAGCCTAGCGAATTCGACTCGATCTGGAGCGACTATACAGGCCAAATGGGCAAGCTTGACGTGAAAGGCTATGAAACCTTCGTTACGAAAGTAGTTCAAGACCGTATCGCGGGCAAGTGGTAAGCAAATAAAAGTAGACGGAAGGCCGGAAAGCTGATTCCGGCCTTCCGATCTATTGGATTCATGCAGGATGCTAGAGAGGGGAAGAGCAAGTGGAGAACATACATGAAGTTACACCATCTGTTGTCAGGAGTCCCAAAGCAAGCGAATCACGGCTTCAACTGTTTTTCAAAAAGTTATTGCAGCAAAAAGTGCTCGTGTTTATGTCGATGCCGTTTGTATTATGGCTTTTCCTGTTTAAGTACGTACCGCTCTGGGGCTGGACCATCTCCTTTCAAAAGTTCAGACCGGCAAAGGATTTGTTCGATCAGGAGTGGGTAGGCTGGAAAAACTTCAACTTCCTGTTTAACGACGACTCCTTCTATCGCGTGTTAAGAAATACGATCGTTATGAGCTCCATCAATCTTGTATTAGGTTTTGTTACCGCAATCGTATTGGCGATTTTATTAAACGAGCTTCGCCAAATTATGTTCAAGCGGGTCGTACAGACGATCAGCTACCTACCGCATTTTATTTCCTGGGTCGTTGCGGCCAATATTATTTCTTCGGCGCTTGCGCCCGAAGGGATCGTTAATATTCTATTGACGAGAATGCATCTGATTGATCAGCCTATCTTATGGCTGGGCAAAGGGAATTACTTCTGGGGCATCCTTGGCGCATCGGAAGTTTGGAAAAACGTCGGCTGGAACACCATTATCTATTTGGCGGCTATTACAACCATTGACCCTTCCCAATACGAAGCTGCCGAGATTGACGGGGCGAACCGTTTACAACGGATCCTGCATATTACTTTACCGGGTCTGAAGTCGGTTATCGTAATCCTGTTGATCATGAACCTTGGAAATATTCTGGAATCGGGATTTGAGCCGCAATACTTGCTCGGCAACGGGATGACCGTGGACTATTCCGAGAACCTTGATATATTTGTGTTGAAATACGGCATGAACATGGGCAACTATTCCTTGGCTACAGCAGCCGGCATGTTCAAAACGGTCGTTAGCTTTATCTTCCTCTTATCGGCCAACTCGATTGCGAAGCGGCTTGGCGAGAGCAGACTGTTCTAGATTTAACCGAAAGTTGGACGAAGCAAGGAGGCTATCGACATGAAAGAGAGTTCGGCCAAAGCCAGGTACAGCTCTTTACCGGATAAGATTTTTGATACAAGTAATATAGTTTTTATGTTGCTCGTCGTGACGGTTACGCTATATCCTTTCCTTAATATGTTCGCGTTGTCGTTCAACGATGCGAATGACTCGATCCGCGGCGGCATTTATGCTTGGCCAAGGATGTGGACATGGGATAACTACAGCTATATTTTTAATGAAGCATCCATCTATCACGCTACGTTGATCTCCGCCTTGCGTACGATTGCCGGCACGATTACTTCCGTCTTCTGTACGGCTATGCTGGCTTATACGATCAGCCGCCAGGAGTTTGTTCTGCGCAAATTCGTTACGCTGGTCGCAATCTTCACGATGTACTTCAGCGGAGGTCTCATTCCGGGATACCTGCTGATCAAAGAGCTCCATATGATTAACTCGTTCTGGGTTTATATTATCCCCGGCATTATCGGCGTCTTTAATATGATCGTAATCCGATCCTTTATCGAGGGATTGCCGGACGGCATTATGGAATCGGCGAAAATTGACGGAGCGGGCGAATTCATTACCTTCATGCGAATTGTTTTGCCGCTGACCGTGCCTGCTCTTGCGACCGTTTCGCTCTTCGTAGCGGTGTCTCAATGGAATTCCTGGTTTGACGTATTTCTGTACAACTCTTCGCATCTTAACCTGAGCACCTTGCAATACGAATTAATGAAAATATTGCAAACCTCCAATACGGCGGCATCGTCAACCAATGCAGGCGATCAGTTTGCAGCCGGACAAAGCGGCGTAACGGCGGTTACGCCAACCTCGATCCGTGCGACGATGACTATTGTTGCGAGTCTGCCGATTATTCTGGTATATCCGTTCCTGCAGAAATACTTTGTTAAAGGGATGACCGTAGGCGGCGTTAAAGGTTAATCGCTTGAATCACGCGTCCCTCGACTTTGCATCGGGCGGACGCTTTTTTTCTAATTTTGGCTGTTTGTATAACAATTCTTATTAGGGGGATTAGAGATGGGAGACAACGGATACGCGGCATGGCTGAGATACGATCAAGTGAAGGATGAAACGCGCTTGGAGCAATACGCAGGCTGGACGGGTGAGCTCGTGCTGCCCGCGGGAGTACCGATGGAAGGGATCATGAAGACAGCCGCCGTGGAATTGTCGCGGGGAATCCGCTCCATGCTGGGCACAACGCCTTCGGTTACGCATGAAGCATCAGGGCAGCGTTTTATCGTGCTGGAGGTTCTTGGCGGCGGCTCTTGGATAGATCAAGCGGCCGGCGATGCGGCGGCTCTATCTGATGAGGGCTACTTCTTAAAAACCGTTCGAGAAGCGGAGAAGGAATATATTATCGCGGCCGGCAAGTCCGAGAAAGCAGTACTGTACGCGGTATTCCATCTGCTGCGCCTGATGCAGTCCGGGACTGCGATTGATCAGTTAAATCTGGTCGAGTCGCCGAAATACAGCCTTCGCATGATTAACCATTGGGATAACATGGACGGCAGCGTGGAGCGCGGTTACTCCGGCCGTTCGATTTTTTACGATAACAACAAAGTGCTGTCCGATTCGGAACGGATTCGCGATTACGCCCGTCTGATGGCATCGGTCGGAATTAATGGCATCGCGATTAATAACGTAAACGTCCACCGCGAAGAGACATTCCTTATTACGGAGAAGCTTCTGCCGGATGTTGTCCGTATCGCCGAGGTATTTGGCGAATACGGCATAAAGCTGTTCCTGAGCGTGAACTATGCCGGAACCATTGAGATTGGCGGCCTGGAGACAGCCGATCCTCTTGATCCGGCCGTGCGCGGCTGGTGGAAGGAGAAGGCGGCTGAAGTGTACCGTTATATTCCGGACTTTGGGGGCTTCCTTGTGAAAGCCGATTCCGAGAATCGCCCCGGTCCGTTTACCTACGGACGCGACCATGCGGACGGAGCTAACATGCTGGCTGAAGCATTGGAGCCGTTTGGCGGACTTGTGCTCTGGCGGTGCTTCGTTTACAACTGCCATCAGGACTGGCGGGATCGCTCAACCGACCGTGCGCGTGCCGCTTACGATCACTTTAAGCCGCTGGACGGACGCTTCAAGGACAATGTGATTTTGCAGATTAAGAACGGTCCGATGGACTTCCAGGTCCGCGAGCCGGTCTCGCCGCTCTTTGGCGCGATGGAGCATACCAACCAGATGATGGAATTCCAGATTGCCCAGGAATATACGGGCCAGCAGAAGGATGTCTGCTTCCTCATTCCGCAGTGGAAGGAAGTCTTGAACTTTGACACTTACGTCAAAGGTGCGGGCAGCACGGTGAAGGAGATTGCGGCAGGCAGCGTCCATGCCTATACTCATAGCGGCATTACGGCCGTCAGCAATATCGGCAACGACGAGAACTGGACCGGGCATCATCTCGCGCAGGCGAATTTGTACGGCTACGGACGCTTAATCTGGAATCCGGAGCTTTCTTCGGAGGAGATTGCGGCGGAATGGGCTGCCCAAACGTTTGGCGGCAATAAGAACGTACAGGATGTTCTTGTAAACTTCCTGCTGGAGTCGTTGTCCATTTACGAGAATTATACAGCGCCGCTAGGCGTAGGCTGGATGGTTACGCCTCATTATCACTACGGTCCGGATATTGACGGCTACGAATATTCCAAGTGGGGAACATACCATTTTGCCGATCATAAGGGAATTGGGGTTGACCGTACGGCTCAGACGGGTACCGGCTACAGCAGCCAGTATGCTTTGCCGAACGCCGAGGTCTACGACAGCCTGGAGGCTTGTCCGGATGAGCTGCTGCTCTTCTTCCATCATGTGCCTTACACGCATCAGTTGAAATCCGGCAAGACGGTTATTCAGCATATTTACGATACGCATTTCGCCGGCGTGGAGCGGGTTGAATATTGGATGAACCGCTGGCAGGAGCTTGAGGGTCTCGTGGACGGCGACCGGTTCCGCCATGTAACGGGACGCATGAACTGGCAGCGTGAAAATGCCAAGCAATGGCGCGACATCGTTAATACGTATTTCTTCCGCAAATCCGGTATTCCGGATACCCATAACCGGGTGATTTACTAATCTACAAGGAAAGAGTTGGTGCAGGATATGTCATATACTTCGGAGTTGCCGGCACTTCGTTCCGTTTATAAGGATTACTTTGATATTGGGGCAGCTGTGAATCTGACGACAATTGCATCCCAGAAGGATGTTCTTACTGCCCATTACAACAGTCTGACTGCCGAAAATGACATGAAGTTCGAACGCGTGCATCCGCAGGAAGGGCAGTATACGTTCGAAGCGGCGGACAAGATCGCTGACTTTGCGGCTGCAAACGCCATGAAGCTGCGCGGGCATACGCTGGTGTGGCACAATCAGACCCCTGACTGGATATTCCAAAATGCGAATGGATCGCCAGTCGATAGGGAAACGCTGCTTGCCCGGATGAAAAGCCATATCGAAAAGGTTGTTGGCCGGTATAAAGGCATTATTTACGGCTGGGATGTTGTGAACGAGGTTATCGACGATAAAAACGGTGTCTGGCTTAGGGAGTCCAAATGGCTAAACTTAGCCGGGGAAGATTTTATCGCAAAAGCCTTCGAGTATGCGCATGCCGCCGACCCGAAAGCGCTTCTGTTCTACAATGATTACAACGAGTGCATTCCGGAGAAGCGGGATAAAATTATCCGTATCGTTCAATCGCTGCAGGCTAAGCAAGTGCCGATTCACGGTATCGGCCTGCAGGGGCATTGGAATTTGAACGGTCCAAGTCTTGCCGAGATCCGGGAAGCCATCGAACGTTACGCGGCAACGGGTCTTAAGCTGCAGGTAACGGAGCTGGATATTTCGGTATTCGATCATGACGATAAGCGGACGGATCTGACGGAGCCTACGGCAGACATGCTGGAGCGGCAGGCGGAACGTTACGGGCAGGTATTCGAGCTGTTCCGCGAATACAAAGAGGCGATTACCGCCGTTACGTTCTGGGGCGCAGCCGACGATTACACCTGGCTGGATAACTTCCCGGTACGCGGGCGGAAAAATTGGCCGTTTGTGTTTGATGCCAACCACGAGCCTAAAGCTTCCTTCCGGAAAATAACCGATTGGCAGGAAGCGGGGCAAATCGATTCATGACATACGCATCAACAGGCAAAATCACGTACAGGAACCCGGTACTGCCGGGCTTTTATCCGGATCCAAGCGCTGTTCGGGTAGGCGAAGATTATTACATGGTGACCAGCACCTTTGAATATTTTCCGGGAGTTCCGGTGTTTCGCAGCAAGGATCTCGTTCATTGGGAGCAGATTGGTCATGTGTTAACCAGGGAAAGCCAAGTGAATCTGCTGAGCCGCAACAGCTCGGAGGGCATCTATGCGCCTGCTCTTCGTTATCATGAAGGCGTATTTTATATGATTACAACGGATGTGTACGGGATAGGCAACTTCTATGTAACCGCAACGGATCCGGCAGGACCATGGTCCGATCCGATTCGGATTCCTTACGGCAATATCGATCCTTCTCTGTTTTTTGACGATGACGGCAAAGCGTACGTCTCGGCGCAGGCCGGCTTTGGCGAGACGTCTCATATTATCCAATACGAGATTGATATCCTGACGGGCGAGGCCTTATCGGAGCCTGTTGTTGTATTTGAGGGAGACGAAGGGCCTTGGGTAGAAGGGCCGCATCTGTACAAAATAAACGGCTTTTATTATATGATGACCGCATCCGGCGGAACGGGGCCGATGCACAGGGAGATTATCGGCCGCGGCACCTCTCCTTACGGACCGTTTGAAATGCTGCCGCATCCGATTCTGACGCATAACGAGTTACAGGATCATCCGATTCAATACACCGGCCATGTTGAGCTGCTCGATGACGTTCGTGGCCAGTGGTGGGCATTGTTTCTTGGCGTCCGGCCGCAAGGCGGCAACGGCAGCGTGCTTGGCCGCGAGACGTTCCTTGCTCCCGTACGCTGGAGTGAAGACGGCTGGCCGATGATTGATAATAACGAAGGTCATGTATCAATGGTTATGGAGGGACCGGCTATCCGGGAGAGCAAAACCTCCATGGCCGGCATGGACAAGTCGGTGACCACCAAGTTCACTTCCGAAGGGCTTAGTCTCGAATGGATGTATAACCGGGTGATCCCCGGACCGGAGGAGCTGTCTTTAACGGAGAAGGAAGGCTGCCTTAGACTAAGCGGCAATGCCAAAGGTCTTCGCGACGGAGGAGCTAATGTATTCGTATGCCGCCGCCAGCAGCATCATCGGATGAGCATCGAGACTCGCCTGACCTTTGTTCCGGGAAGAGAAGGGGAGCAGGCAGGAATTGCCGCGCGGCTGAGTGACAAGTCCCATTACTCGATCGGAATCACGAAGAAGGACGGACAAACCGGCATTCTTGTAACGGCGATGGCGCAAGGAAGCGGAACGGAAGTCTTTACCCCAATTGAGGAGCAGGTTCCCGTCCGGCTCTCGATCCGTTCGGACGAGAAGGAATACGAGCTTTTGTATACCTTGGGAGGTGCGTCCGCGGAGTGGGTCAGCCTAAGGACCTTGCCGGTGGAAGCCTTAACGCCGGATGCGGACGGAGCTTTTACGGGCGTATGTCTTGGCATGTTTGCAGCAGGAACGGAGGAAGGCCATTCGGCTCCCGCTTATTACGATTACTTCGAGTATCGTCCCGAGAGCGGTTGACACGCCAATGAAGACTATAGCGGTGCAGAGTTCCGATCTCTGCACCGTTATTTTTGTTTATGCGGCAGCTCCTTTTTTATGGACAGAATATAGGGGGATAAAAAACTTACAATTACTTGCTTGACTTCAGTAACTGTATATAATATTATTACAGTAACAAAAGTTGTTACAGTTAATGAGCGAAAAGAGCATAGGATAGGAGTGGAGTTTTTGGAGCAGAATTATAAACCGTTATTTGAATCCTTTACTTTCCCGAGCGGAGTGGAAGTAAAGAACCGCATTGTGATGGCGCCGATGACGCACTCATCCTCTAATGATGATGGAACGGTAACGGATGCGGAGCTGGAATACTATGCCCGCCGGTCCGAGGGAGCTGGCATGGTCATAACGGCATGTATTTATGTCACGCCAAACGGCAAAGGATTTCCCGGGGAATTCGCGGGAGACAGCGATGCTATGATTCCGGGGCTTGCTCGTCTTGCAGAGACGATTAAAGCCAGAGGCGCGAAAGCTATTCTCCAAATTTTCCATGGCGGCCGCCGTGTACCGCCGGCATTGGTGCCAAACGGCGATGTGGTTAGCGCAAGCGCCGTTGCGGCGACGGAAAGCCCGGATGTTGTTCCGCGCGAGCTGAAGCACGAAGAGATTGAAGCGATTATCCGCGATTTTGGCGAGACGACCCGCCGCGCGGCGCTTGCCGGCTTCGACGGAGTCGAAATTCACGGCGCGAACACTTATCTCCTGCAGCAGTTCTATTCCCCGCATTCCAACCGCAGAAACGATCAATGGGGCGGAGATATCGACCGGAGACTTACATTCCCGCTCGCCGTTGTTGATGAAGTGAAACGCGCCGCGGCTGAGCATGCCAAAGGGCCATTCTTGGTCGGATACCGATTCTCTCCGGAAGAACCGGAGACACCGGGACTTACGATGGAGGATACCTTCCGCCTGTTGGATGAGCTTGCGCAGAAGGATTTGGATTACCTTCATGTCTCGTTGTTTGACTTCCGTTCCAAGCCGTCGCGTGGTGCGGATGATAGCAAAACAAGACTGGAATGGGTCGCGGAGCGGGTAGCGGGCCGCGTACCGGTTATCGGCGTAGGTTCGATTAACTCGGCCGACGATGCCATTGAAGCTCAGCAAACGGGCATTCCGCTGGTTGCGATTGGCCGCGTACTGCTGACGGATCCGGACTGGGTACAGAAGGTTGAAACCGGACGCGAGGATGAGATTCAGTCCCGCTTAAGCTTAAGCTCGCAGAAGAAGCTTGTAATTCCCGACGGTTTATGGCGCATGTTGACGGCAAGAGAAGGCTGGCTGCCATTTACCGATTAATATAAATGAGGGCTGACAATGAGGCGCCGGGTGCGCTGATTGTCAGCCCTTTTTGTTTTGCATAAAATATGCGGCAAAGGTATACTCGAATCCATAAGAGCATAATTGGAGGCCAAGTAATGACCTTTGATGAAGTTTTGCGGGCGTTAGAGGGAATGGGAAGCGAGCAGACCAAGAGCACCTATGTGCGTCATGGTGCGAAGGAGCCTTTTTTTGGCGTAAAGATCGGCGATATGAAGAAGCTGGTCAAAGAGGTGAAGAAAGACCAGGAGCTGGTGTACAAGCTTTACGATTCCGGCAATCATGATGCCATGTATTTGGCAGGACTGACCGTTAATCCGAAAACGGTCACCAAAGAGATGCTCCGGCATTGGGTGAAGCAGGCTTATTGGTATTCGCTTGCGGAATATACGGTAGCGAATGTAACGGCGGAGAGTCCTTTTGCACGGGAGCTTGCGGTAGAATGGATGCAGTCGCCGGAAGAGATGGTTGCGGTAGCGGGATGGAGCGCCTATGCGAATTACGTGACGATCGCTCCGGATGAAGAACTCGATTTGATGGAGATCCGAAGGCTTCTGGAGCAGGTTAAGAAGACCGTCCATGAAGAGCGGAACCGCGTGCGGTATACGATGAATACGTTTGTCATCTGCGTTGCGTCTTACGTCTTGCCCCTGACGGAGGAAGCAAAAGCCGTTGCGGAGGCGATTGGCGCCGTAAAAGTCGATGTTGGCGATACCGCCTGCAAAGTTCCGCTCGCCTCCGGCTATATCGCCAAGGTAGAAGCAAGAGGAAAGATCGGCACGAAGAAGAAAACTTGTATTTGTTGATTAAAAAGGCTGCTCCACCAGACGATGGAGCAGCCTTTCGTTCTTTCGTTTATCCCGCAGCTTGCTGCAGGGATGCTTTTTCGGCTGAACGATCGAGATTATAGCTATAGGCCGTTGCGGCAAAAGCAAGCAAGGCGAGTACGGCCGCTGCCCACGGAAGATAACGCAGACCATAATGATCGGTTACGAAGGCGCCGACCGAGGAGCCAACCGCAATCCCGATATTGGCGCTGATCGGAAGCAGGGAAGAGGCGAAATCCTTGGCTTCGGGCACATATTGCTCGGTCAGATGGATGAAGTACAGCTGGCAAGCCGCATTGATCGAGAATGAAATGAGAGCAATAGCCATCAAGCTGACGATGCCAAGCCAAGTGAACGATAAGGTAAAACCAAAAATGACGTAAACAACGGCATGGACCAGGAACAGCGTTTTCAGCTTCGCCATGTAAGTGCCGCTTGCGATTTTGCCGCCTAGTATGTTGCTGACGATTGTCACGGCTCCGTATACGAGCAGGATGGTGCTGGTTCGGCCTTCCGAGATATGCATAACTTCCAGCATAAGCGGATTAATATAGGTGTAGATAACGAATATGGCCGCAACCCCGATAATCGGGATAAAGAAGGCAAGCAGCACTCTTGGGTTTCTCATCAAGCGAACCTGGTTTTTGAGCGAGCTTTGTACCGCCGGCAAATTTCTCGGCACGATTCGGTACAGAAGCAGAATGCTTATAATCCCGCAAGCCGCAACCAGCCAGAAGGCGGCAGGCCATTCGAAATGCAGGCCTACGAAGGTTCCGATCGGAACGCCAAGCACGTTGGCAATGGTGAAGCCGCCGATAATGTAAGAAAGCGCCAGCCCTCTCCGTTCAGGCGACACATAATCCGAACAGATGGAGACAGCCAGGGAAATGCTAAGCCCGCAGAAGATAGCCGTTGCCATCCGGGTAAGAAACAATACCGGATAAGAGAAGGACAATGCGCTTCCCATCGTGAACAAAACAACCAATGAGGCTCCTAGCAGCAAAGCGCGGCGTTTCGTAAAATAACCGGCGGCCATCATGACAAAAGGCGTTCCGGCCGCATAAGCAATCGCAAAGCCGGAGACCATAATGCCGGTCTGCGCAACGGAAACGCCAAGGCTGCTCGCAATGGGAGTCAGCAAACCAACAATGACATACTCAGTCGTGCCTAGAATAAAGGCCAGCAGGGTAAAGGTAAAGATAAGCAGGTTTTCTTTTTTCATGTTGAAGATCCTCCAGGTTTATTGCTTGTAATGACTATTACCAACGCTCGGAGCCAAGAAGCTTATTGCCCCTTGTCGACAGATAAGCGTGATTGGGACTGGCGTTCCAGCTGCGCAGCCTTTCCTTCAGCAGGGACGGATTATCGGGGGCTGCCGGAAAGTAAGTAATCGGAAGCCAGCTGTAATCCGGCAGGGCATCCAGATCAATGCTGCATACTTTCGTGTTGTATATAAATAAATCGCCGATATTTGCAGTGTTCCACTGGCTTACCGGGACTTGGACCGATTGCTGCAAGCATATTCCGCCTTTGACGGGAGCCGGTTCGCCCGGGCAGAGATGCGCCCAAAGCGCGGTCGTTCCGAGTATCTCGCTAAAGGCCTGATAGACAGGCTCATACATACGTATATCCCATAAATATTGATGATGGATGTCGTAAGACTGGTCCACGGGAAGCTCCTTCACCCACAAAAGGTAACGCAGCGCATAAAAGTGCGTCACTGCTCTAGGGAATAAAGCAAAGCCGTACTGCTCCCAGTATTCCATCTCGCGCATACTCTCACCTCTTTCGGCTCTCTCTCCTACAGTCAAAGCTTAAAGGAAGGCTCCAGCAGCGGCAATGAAGCATCTTGCCGTATATGTTAGCGATGTGATATATCTTGCTGTATAGACAAAGGATATTTGGAAAAGAGGGAGTAGGGATGACGGCTTCCGCTGCCGGAGAGGAAATACAAAGTCATCTGCTGTATGCCGGAAAAGTAAGCGATACGCCTAACTGGAATTTTCCGAGCCATAAGCATGATGATTTGCACGAAATTATCGTCGTATGCGGCGGCCAAGGGATGTTTACGATTGGAGGACAATCGTATAGCGCAAGCGGGGGAGACATTCTCGTCTACAATAAAGGGGTTCTGCATGAAGAGCAGTCATCAATCGATAATCCGTTAATCACCTATTACTGCGGATTCTCGCTGCCCAAGGCTAGTCCGTCCGAGGATTGGGTCATTCCGCCTGACGTCGAGCCCGTGATCCGGTCCAGCCGCGTATTCCCGGAAATTGAGGCTTTGATGAAAATGATTGTAGATGAATCCTCCATTAAAGAGGATGGGTATGAGGGGATCAGCCGTTATTTGATTAATTCCGTTATTTTGCTGCTTAGAAGAGCGGTTAGGAATCAACAGCATATTAAGCAGGAATCCAATACCGGATTAGCCGAGCAAATCAAGGATTATATCGACAGGAACTTTACGCAAAATATAAGCCTTAAGGATTTGGGACGGCAATTCCATGTGAACCCTTATTATATTTCCCATGTATTTAAAGACCATTATCGGATTTCTCCGATTAACTACGCCATTCACCGACGGATTGGAGAGGCGACTAGACTGCTCGTAACGACGGAGATGAAGGTATGGGAAGTGGCGAAGCTTCTGGGCTACGACAATCCGAATTATTTCTCGATTATTTTCCGCCGGGTAACGGGGTTGTCTCCCAACCGGTTCCGGGAAAGCAATCAGCAGAATTTGTTTCCCCGTTAAAGCCGTTTGTGAAGAGTTTTCAAAAGTCGTTGTGAAAAACACCAATCCGCGTTACCAATAAGGGTAACACGGATTGGTGTTTTTTGTTTTTAATCAATTTTGCTATTGTCTAGATTGTTTATTATTTTTGATTTAGTGCCTCAACTGCTTCAAAAAAAGCATCACTGTACTGCTCGTACAACCCGGTATCAAATTCGTATTCTGTGTCATTAGCTTTCGGAGGATCATTTTGTAATTTTTTATACAAAGTATCAATCTCACCAGAAACCTTCGTCCACAATTGTTTTACTTCATCATAATTCGAATCTAATCCTTGGATATACGTATCGTATTCTGCTTTCTTTTCCATCGACTTGCTGAGTTGCTGGATCATGAAGTCAATATCCATGGTGCTTCCTGTAGCATCAGTCCCATCATAGGCATAATGGCCGATGTTAACAAGTCCATCATTCCATATTTTACCTATAACAAAGTTTTTTATATCCATTAATGTCGATTCTGCAGTAGGCTTTTCATCTGATTGAGTAGAAGAATCGGTCTGTATCCCTGCATCCTCAAAAGCCTGTTTTACACTATCTTGTATTATCTCTTCATCGGATTTTTCTTTACCACCGCACCCAGCTAATACAAACAGTGTAGTTAAGCATAGAATGATATAAAAAAATTTTTTTCTAAATATGGACATTTTAAATCTACTCCTCTATTTTCAATAATTTTCCACTTTAATTATATCGGTTTTGTTAGGATGAAAATAAAGAAAAAGTTTAGAGGAAGGTTTCGAAGACTATCCTCTCCGCTAAAAACCCTCCAATCGAAAAAGAGGCAGCTTATGGCCATTAGCCATTAAGCTGCCTCTTGCACAATTATCAATTACGATGTCAGAGCTTCCGCATCTGCTGCGGTAGTTGCGGCATCCTCGCGGACAAGCTTCAGGAACTCGCGCATAAAGCCGGGAAGATCCGGCCAAGCATGGCCGGTTACAAGCTTGCCGTCCACATGAAGCGTCTCGTCCGCATAGCAGGCGCCAAGGCGCTCAACTTCCAGGCGCGAAGCGTTATAGGCCGTCATGGTGCGGCCATTGAAGTAGCTGTAATCGGGCAACGAGAGGAATACCTGCGCCCCGTGGCAGATGGCGCCGATCGGTTTGTCGGCATCAATAAAATGCTGCAGAATGCGAGGCAGCTCCGCATTGCCGCGAATATACTCCGGCGCTCTACCCCCGGGAATAATAATAGCTGCGTAATCGGAAGGGTCGACATCGGAGAATCCCAAATGGGATTGCAGCTGATGAGCGGGCTTTTCCGTATACGTATCCCAGCCCTCGATAAAGTCATGGCATACGGTATGTAAGATTTTCTGTGTCGGGGAAGCGATAACAGCCTCGTAGCCTTCCTCCAGCAGTCTGTAGTATGGATAATACACTTCCAAAACTTCCGCGGCATCGCCAGTCACGATAAGCACTTTGTTCGACATGGGATCACTCCTCCAAAGAATTGTGAAGCAATTCTTACTTCGAAAGCATGGGCTTAAAGAATTGTGAAGCAATTCTTACTTCGAAAGCATTCTCGCTGGAAATTTATTGAACAACACAGCTATTATGCACTCCACTTTAGCGACAGTCAATATTTTCCTTTTTCACATGCGAAAAATCGGTCGTTTCTACTAGAATCAACGCTTGAAGTGCGTGAAATTACCTATACAATAAATAAGAATAGCCATACTGCTGAATTACATATTTGCTATATTTAAAGGAAGGAAGCTGGGGGTGCGTCATCATGAGAACGGGCTTTTCCAATCCAATGACCAAGCTAAGCGTGAAGCAGCAGCTGTTGCTATTGTTCCTGCTTATGGTCAGCCCGATATTCATTCTTCACAGCTACGGAAATTCGGAGGCCGAGCAGATACTTAAACGCCACGTAACGAATGCCTACGCTGAACTGAACAAACAGAACCATACGCTGATCGACCGGGATATCGATACCGTCAACAAAATTACAACGACGATTATCCAAAACCCGACCGCTCAGCAGCTTGTACCCGATGACGCTGAAACCGTCATTGAACGCGTCCGGAAATACGAGAAAATGGATGCTTTGCTGGCAGGCTATTCAACCGCCTTAAACGGCGGGGAGGCTGTTTATTACAGTCTGTATATCTATGATCCTAATAACTATTATTTTTTTGCGCCTAAAGTCCAGATGATCCAGAGCGGCGTCTATTTCTTCTCCGATGCCAATAAGCCGAAATGGTTCGATAAGGCGGTAGGGCTGAAGGGTCAAGGCTTTATGGAAATTATCGAAAATAACGATATGCTCGTCAAGAAACGCACTCTAGCTTATATCCGGGCGGTGAATACGGTTAGTCAGGGCCATAGCGTCATTGGCGTGCTCATCGCAACCAACATGGATAAGAAGCTTGCCGAATCGATGCAGTCGGTCTCCTTGCCCGGCGGAGAAATCTTTTTTACGGATAAGCAAAATTATATTCTGGCTTCTACAAGTCCGAAGACCATGGGTTCCACGGTTGAGCTTCCTGTAACCGCTTCCGGCGAAGCGGAAAGCCTGAATAAACCGATTATGACGTCTGAGTACATCTATATGGCTAGCGACAATGAACTGCTGCAGCAGCGGCTTATCTACAAAATCCCGATCAAATCGCTCCTTCAGCAGCAAAATGAAGTGAAACGGGTTATCCAGCTGATATCGGTGGCATACATCCTGTTCGGGTGTATCGTAATTTTCTATTTCTGGCGATCTTTAATGACGCCTTTGCAAAGACTGGCAACGTTTGTCCGCCGTTACGAGCCTGGCAAGAGAGTGCCGGAGACGCCTGGCAAAGGCAGAAATGACGAGGTGGGAGTATTGATTGGAGCCCTTTATGATATGGCCCGCCGGCTCAATGGACTTATTCATGATAAATACCAGATGGAGATCAAGCAGCGGGAAAGCCAGCTTCAAATTTTGTACCAGCAGATTAATCCTCATCTTCTTTATAACACGCTTGAAAGCATTTATTGGAAAAGCTCGCTCGAAGGCAATTCCGAATCGGCGGAAATGATCAAGGAGCTGTCGAAGCTGATGAAGATCAGCCTAAGCCGCGGCCGGGAGCTGATTACGCTGGCGGAGGAGCTTGAGCACGCGGCTGCTTATGTAAAGCTGCAGCAGAAGCGTTACGACTATGACTTCCAGGTTATCTGGGCGGTTCCGGAGGAGATGATGAATCATCTCATTCCGAAGGTTACGCTGCAGCCGTTAATCGAGAATGCCATCATCCATGGCGTCAAGAACATGGGTGAAGACGGCGAGATTCATATTAACGCGGAGTACGAAGGCGACAAGCTGCTGATCCGCGTGGAGGACAACGGTTATAAAGAGGTGGATCATAAAGCGATTGAGTCTCTGTTAAATGAGCCAGCCGCTCAATCCTCTTCCGGATACGGAGTTAAAAACATACACCAAAGGCTTCAGCTGCATTTTGGCAACGTCTATGGCATTCAGTATAAAAAAAGAAACGGCGGCGGAACGATCGTTACGATCATGCTTCCGGCAGCCGGCGAAAGGAAGGAACTAGGCGATGTATAACATACTGGTGGTGGATGACGAACCGCTTATTTGCAAAGGTCTGAGCAGCGTACTGGCTTCTTCCGGCATTGATATTTCCGCCATACATATGGCCCATAACGGTTACGAGGCGCTCGACGTCCTGAGGACCGACGATATTGATCTGCTTATTACCGATATTCAGATGGGGACGATGAACGGCATCGAGCTGATGCAGCAGGCGAAGTTAATTAAGCCGTGGGTGCAGACGATTATTATTTCGGCCCATGAGACGTTTCATTATGCCCAGATGGCGATCCGACTTGGGGCAAAGGACTATTTGATCAAGCCGCTGAACAACGAGCAGTTTCTTGATTCCGTGCGCAACGTATTGCTTAAGCTTCATAAGCCCGAGCCCGCCGAGCAAGAGAAACTGATTGCGGGTATGCAGGAGCATTTTCATATGGATGAGCTGAATCCGCAATCCGTGGATTGGCTTAATCAGCTGGCGAGCGGTCAGCCATCGCTTAAAGTGCAGGATATTATTCGAATCTTGAAGGAGAAGCATGGGATCCGGCTAGAGGGTCCTTATTTCTCCATGATCCGCATCCGGCTTAATCTAACGGACCGTAACCGCGAATTAACGAAGGCGGATGAGGGATTGCTCCGTTATGCCGCGCTTAATATCGTAAATGAGCTCTTTGACGAGCATTGGAATAATACCGCCTTTTATGCTTCGGAGCGGGAAATCACTATTATTTTGCAATGGAATGAGACGCAGTACGGGGAGACGGCATCATCCGGCATTATGAACGAGTTGGATATGATTGGCCGCAGTCTGCAATTCAACATCCAGAAGTATCTGGGAATCGCAAGCGTTATCGGCATCAGCCAGATCCTGAAGGGAATTGAATTTATTGACGTCCTTCAAGACCAGGTCATTAAAGCGTTGAGCTGCAACGACCGGCACAAGGATCATTATGTGTTTTATTACGGGGATTTCAACTGGAATCAATATTCCCAGCGCCCGACGGAGGAAGAGTTCACCGCACAGACCAGCCTGATTGTCG
Source organism: Paenibacillus sp. JDR-2 (assembly GCF_000023585.1). Taxonomy (NCBI): domain Bacteria; kingdom Bacillati; phylum Bacillota; class Bacilli; order Caryophanales; family Paenibacillaceae; genus Paenibacillus; species Paenibacillus sp. JDR-2. Next base: position 1,594,076 of record NC_012914.1, read on the forward strand.
AGAAAGCGATGGAGTATATTAACCAGAACTACGCGCAAAAGGGTCTAACCCTGCATGAAGTCGCGCAGAACAATCACGTCAGCCCGAATTACCTTAGCTATCTCTTCAAGAAGGAGACCGGCTATAACCTGTGGGAATATGTCGTCAAGCTGCGGATGGAAGAGAGCAAGAGGCTTCTTCTTCAAACGGACATGAGACGGTATGAAATTTCAGAGAAGGTTGGTTATGAATCGCCGGAGCATTTCAGCAAAATTTTCAAAAAATATTACGGCATGAGTCCAAGCGAGCTAAAGAAGTAGAATTACTCATCATTGCCTTGGATACGCACATTACCTCGAGAGGGTCCTTTTTTTACAATAAGAGAAGAGGATTGCTAAAGGAAAGAGGGAGACTTGTATGGAGCAACACGCTGTCGCAAACGCGCCTCTCGAGCGTAAAGGCCGATTTGCCGTATTTTTGAGGAAGCATTTCTGGGGACTACTGTTCCTGCTTCCCGCCTTTATTATTTTTATCTTGTTTCTATGGGTCCCGATTTTCAAAGGATTCATCTACAGCTTCTACCACATTGACTTTGTAAAAGGAAACAGCTTCGTCGGATTCGACAACTATAAAGTCGCGCTTCACGATAAGGACGCTTGGACAGCGGTGAAGAACACCGTTTATTATATGTTCCTTTGTCTTGTGATTGGCTTCTGGATCCCGATTGTATTCGCCATTGCGATTTCCGAACTTCGCCGGTTCCAAGGCGTTGTCCGCGTAGCCGCTTATCTGCCGAATATTATTCCGGTAGTCGTTTTGTACGGATTATGGCGCTGGTTCTATGATCCTGTTGGACCGATCAACGGCGTGATTACAGGTTGGTTTGGCGCCGATGAACCGGTATCCTTTATGACCGATACCAAATGGTCGATGATCTCCCTTGTAATTATGGAATCATGGCAGCAATTCGGCTCGGCGATGCTTATCTATTTGGCCGCTGTGCTCAGCATTCCGCGCGACTGGTACGAAGCGGCGGAAATCGACGGGGCAGGCGTATGGAACAGAATCCGCCATATTACGTTGCCTTCGATTAAAGGGCTGCTTGGCCTGCTTCTCATTCTACAGCTGATCGGGACCTCGCAGGGTTATCAATCCCAGCTTGCGATGCTCGACGGCGGACCTAATAATGCGACATTGACTTACGCATTGCTTATCGTAAAATACGCCTTTAACCAACAAAATTACGGGGTTGCGGCCGCGCTTGGCGTTCTGATGTTTATCGTGCTGGGCTTGCTCGCCATCGTTCAATACAGGCTTCAAGGCAAGGAGGGAGACGTACGATGAAACAGCTGGACAGAGGGATACTCTCTTCGTTTGACCTGAAGAAGAAGCCTATATTTATCGGATACTCGATTATGGTGCTTGTGCTGGTCGTTATGTCCTGCTCGATGGTTTATCCGATTCTGACGACTTTATTTAACGGGCTCAAAACCAATGTGGAGGTCAACTCCTTCCCGCCGAGGTTCCTGCCAAGCGAATGGCATTTCGACAACTTTAACAAAGGCTGGAATTTTATCGATCTGCCGGAGTTTCTAAGGAATACGCTGTATATTTTCGGAGGCAACCTGGTCATTACCGTAGGCGTTCTTGGACTTGCATCCTTCAGCTTGTCGAGGCTGAACGTGCCTAAGCGCAAAGCGGTCTACTTCTTCTTTATGATGACCTTGTTTATTCCACCAACAACGTATATCATCCCGAACTTCGTGAACCTGAAGGATCTTGGCCTCATGAACTCGTTTGCAGCCTTCTGGCTGCCGGCAGGCGCAAATGCCTTCTTCCTGCTGCTGCTCAAAAACTTCTTCGACGAGATTCATTACGAAATCTTCGAAGCAGCTCGTATTGACGGCGCTTCGGACTGGAGAAGCTTTGTGCAGATCGCACTGCCGCTGTCGGTACCGATCTTCTCGACGCTTGCGATCTTTATCTTCTCGTCCTCATGGAACGACTGGTTCTGGCCATCGCTCATTATGCATAATGACAGCCATTATCCGCTGGCGACGGCGATCTACAAATACGTTATTAACGCCAAAGGCTTGGCGCTTAATATCCGGTTTGCGATTCTGACCATGGTTATGCTTCCGCCAATCGTCGTGTTCCTGATCTTCCAGAAGTACATTATGCGCGGACTGCATCTGGGCGGCGTGAAAGGGTAGTATTCAAATCGTAATAGTGCACATGATCGGAATAGGAATACACCTCGCAGGCTCCCATCCCTCTCCACTATGATGAGGGTGTAACAAATAAATGAACTCGAGAAGGGGAGTTACAATGAGAAAGAGCGTCTTTACGACAGTAGCTGCGGTATTACTTTGTTCGACTCTTGCTGCCTGCGGCGGCAACAACAATACGTCGAACAACGGCAACGAAAAGCCGGCTAACAGCAATGCAAGCGCAAGCACAAACACGGCAACAGCTACTCCGCAGCCATCTGAAGATATTACGCAAAAGAAAATTAAAATCAGCATTTATTATCCGCTTCCTGACCAAGTCGAAAACCGCAAGCTGGAAGATGACAAGATCGCACGCTTCAACAAGGTGTATCCTAACGTTGAGATCGTGAAGAGCGACTGGCATTATGCTCCTAACGAAATCGGCATCAAAATGGCTGCCAACGAAGCTCCAACCTTCTTCAATACTTACGCAACAGAAGCGAAGTTCCTCGTTGAAAAAGGCTGGGCAGCCGACATTACGGACCTGTACAACGGCTACGAGTTCAAGGATCAAATTAACCCGGTTCTTCAAAATCAATTCATCATTGACGGCAAAGTCTACGGTATCGCTCAAAAAGGTTATGTAACAACTACGGTTGTTAACAAAAAAATGCTGGATGACAAAGGCGTAGCGGTTCCTTCGTACGACTGGACTTGGGACGACATGCTGAACACCGCCAAAGGCGTTGCCGATGCGAAGAAAGGGATCGCGGGTATCGCTCCAATGGGCAAAGGCAACGAAGCAGGCTGGAACTGGACCAACTTCCTGTTCGAAGCAGGCGGCGAAATTCAAAACATTACAGACGGCAAAGTTACTGCGTCCTTCAACTCCGAAGCGGGTAAGAAAGCTCTCGACTTCTACAATAAGCTAAGATGGGATGCAGACGTTATTCCTAAAGACTGGGCACTTGGCTGGGGCGACGCTGTAGGCGCGTTTGGTCAAGCGCGTACGGCAATGGTTATCGCCGGTGCGGAAGGCGTACTGGAGCAAGCGTTAAACCAAGGCGGCATGAAGATCGAAGATGTACTGACTTATCCAATGCCGGCAGCCGAAAAAGGCGGCAAACATACAGGCGTATTGGGCGGCGACTACCTCGTCATCAACCCCAACGCTACGAAAGACGAGCAGGAAATGGCGTTCCGTTACATCACATTCGACTACTTCACTGACGATTATCTGACTTCGATCGAAAAAGACATTCAAGCTCGCAAAACGGAAGGCAAATACTTCATTCCGCCGCACATCAACTACTTCAGCCCGGATTCGGAGTATGGCAAAAAAGTTCAAGCGATCTTCGACAAGTACGACAACGTATACAAATACAACGCTGAATCCAATGCTCTGCTTGACGGCAAACCTGAGGCTCAATACAATACGCAAGAATACTACGGCTCCATGACGAACGTATTGCAAGAAGTATTCTCGAAAAAAGGTACCGACACGCAAGCTCAGCTCGATGCAGCTGCGAAAGAAATGCAAACGAAGTATTACGACGCAATCAAGCCTTAAGAAGGACGGGAGTATCTCCTTCGGTCGCTGTTGCCAACACTTTGCTTGAACAATATTTAATGGTTGCAAATTGCTGGCAAAGGCGAACGTTTCACTCCTTAGGAGATACCCCTTGCCTTACCTAAAAAACAATAAACGGCCGTGCAGATGATTTTGAATCTGCACGGCCGTTTTTAATGTGCTTGCCTAGCCACTTGTCTCCGCGACAGGCTGAAAATATTCAATTGTTACAGAGTTATTGAAAGGAAATTGCGTATTACGGACTCTCTTTTGAATGATAAAAAATGACTCAAAGAAACCGTTGACATATTCAATATATCGTTTATATTGTGAATGTGAACGTTATAAGCTGGCAGTCAATAGGATAGGGGAGATAACATGGATCGTTATAGACCAAGGTATCATTTTACGGCACCTCGCAACTGGATGAATGACCCGAATGGGCCGTTTCAGTTAAACGGCGAATACCATTTGTTTTATCAGCATAACCCGTCAAAACCCGAGTGGGGCGACATTCATTGGGGGCATGCTGCAAGCCGGGATCTAGTGAATTGGACGCATCTGCCTGCTGGAATGGCTCCATCGTATGAGCTTGGCGAGTCCCACTGCTTCTCCGGCTGTTCCGTAGTAAATGACGGCGAAGTGACATTGTTCTATACAAGCATTGGCGAAGGGGAGCGGAATGCGACTACAGGTGCACAGCAATGGATGGCCCGCGGGACGGATTTGCGTACTTGGCATAAACCGGACATTAACCCGGTCCTAACCCTGGATCTTCATGGAGACCTTGAGATTCGGGACTGGCGGGATCCTTATGTCTGGAAGACGGAAGACGGCTGGCGAATGATTCTTGGCGGTATCCATGAGGAAAAAGGCTGCGCTTTTATATACCGCTCCGAGGATTTGGAGAAGTGGAGCTTCCAAGGTATTTTTTATAAAGGCGAAGAATGGATCTGGGAGTGCCCCCATTTGTTCCGTTTCGGCGATAAAGCGGTATTGTTCTACTCTCCAAGCGGTCCGGTTCGTTATCTTTCCGGTACCATCAGCGGAGATAAACTTATCGATGTGCAAAAGCATGGCACCGTCGACCATGGCGGCTGGGAAGGTTATTATGCTTCTACCGGATTTGTGGATGAGAACGGCCGCCGCATTGTGCATGGCTGGATTCCGGAAGGCAGCAGAGGCGAAGAATTTCCCGAGAACCTGGATTGGGCCGGGGCATTGGCGCTGCCGCGTGTCGTAGATCTGAAGGCAAACGGCGCGCTTTCCATGACCCCCGTACCCGAGGTGGAGACGCTGAGAGGCGAGAATTACAGCTTTAAAGATCTAGCAGTAGGACAAACGCCAGTTCTAACGGGTGTACAATCGACCTCCTTTGAATGCCTGCTCGAAATCGACAGAAAGTCGATCGAAGCTGCCGCTCTTACCGTTTCCGTATTCGCTTCCGCCTGCGGCAAGGAGCATACGGACGTACGCTTGGATCTAGCCTCCAATACGATTGCCATCGACCGGTCGAATTCAAGCTTGCTTCCAAAGGTACATAAAACACCGATTCAAGGCGAATTGCCGGCTGCTGACGGGACGGATCCTATCAAGCTGCGTATATTCGCGGATCAATCCATTGTGGAAGTTTTTGTGGATGATGAGACTTGCCTTACAACCAGAGTTTACCCGACTTTGGAAGACAATAGCGGCATCCAGCTCCGAGCAGACAGCGGTGAAGCCGTGGTTTGCAGTCTTCAGATTTGGGAGATGAAGGCTGCCGAAATCAAATAAGTGAATGTCAAAGCTAGAGCGCCCTCGCTGGTGCTCTTTTTTTATTTTCAGCATAAAGCTCTTCATGATATTCTCTAATTATTATTGATCATGCATAGAGGTAGGTTGAATGAAATGAAGATTGGCTGTTTACATGCTCATTATTCCAATATCGAATATATTGAAGCTTCGATTGGTTCGAAAGCGGAATTGATTCACTTTGTGGATCCCGGACTAATGATGGGTATGGAAGAAGGTTTTAACCATGTTAAAGTTAAGGAAAAAGCCGTTGATCAGATCAATTGGATCGCTCAATCAGGAGTAGATGCTATTCTCATTACTTGCACGAGCTACATTGCTCTACTTGAAGAAGTTGAGACTAATTTACCGATCATAAAACTAGACGAGCCCTTTTTTAATGAAATATGTAAAATAACGCAGTCGCAAATTCTTCTGTTTACAAATCCTGCAACAGTTGAAGGTACGATGAAACGGCTGACGAAGTTCGCTTCATCGCATGGTTACCAGCTTCCTGACATTGAAGTGAAAGTGATTGAGAACGCGTTCCAGCTTATTATGCAGGGACAAAAGACAGAGTACGCAGACGAAGTGTACAAATTTATCGAGAAAATGCTCCATTCGGAACAGGATAAGATACTAGCCGTTGCTCAGCTTTCGATGGTCAAAGCAGCTGAGAGGGTGGCACGGGAATTTAATATATCCATCACCAATCCATTAGCGCCGTTGGCAGCCTATGTTTCAAGCAAGGACAGGAGCAACTAAATAAAAAAGCTGGGCGAAATGAATCGCCCAGCTTTTCTGCTTATATTATCAAAATTGAGGTTTATGGAGTGAAGAAGGGAATGTATCTCGTGGAGGAGCGAAGCGTTCGCCTTTGCCTACACATTGCCAACACTGAATATTGTTCAAGCAATGTGCGGGCAACAGCGGCCGGAAGGAGATACATCTCTGCCTCACTCATCCCTTAACCAAAGCAGTTCCCTTATTTACTCCAGGAAGCCTCGATTTCCTCGAGCGACTTACCTTTCGTCTCCGGTACAACGCGCATCGTAAACAGGAACGTAATCAGCGACATCGCGCCAAAGATCCAGAACGTTACGGATGGTCCTGCCGATTCCAGCATTGGCGGGAACGATTGGGATACAACGTAGTCGGCAATCCATAGCGCCATCGACGCGATTGCGGTAGCCCGGCCGCGGACGCGGTTCGGGAAGATCTCGCTCAGGACGACCCATACGACAGGTCCAAGCGATACGGCGAATGCCGCTACATAGATCAGGATAAAGATCAGGACAAGCGAGCCGGTCGTATGGCCGGTATGGAATGCAATCCCGATAACCGCCAGACAGATCGTCATTACGGATGAACCAACAAGCAGCAATACCTTGCGGCCGACTTTATCGATCAGCCAGATAGCCAGAATCGTAAACAGGAAGTTAACGAGGCCAATCAGAATCGTTTGCAGCAGGGACGAATCCGTGCCGGAGCCCATCGATTTGAAAATTTCCGGCGCGTAATACATGACCGCATTAATACCGGTCACTTGCTGAAGAACCGCAAGCACGACACCAACGATCAACGCAAGGCGGATGCCCGGGCGGAAAATCTCTTTGAGCGAGCTGCCTTTTTCCTCAGCGAAAGAGGCTTTAATATCGAGAACTTCCTGCTTCGCCTCTTCTTCACCGTGGATGCGAAGAAGGATATGGAGAGCTTGCTCCGAACGACCTTGCTTGATCAGCCATCTTGGGCTTTCCGGAACAAGGAAGAGCAGAACGAAGAAAATAACGCCCGGCACAACGCCTATGCCAAACATCCAGCGCCATGCGTTTGCAATATCCCAAGCATCATCGCCATAACCGGCAATACCCGAGTTGACGAAGTAAACAAGGAAGATACCCGTAACCGTTGCGAATTGGTTCAAAGCAACGAGACGGCCGCGGTATTTAGCCGGGGCAATCTCCGCGTTATACAGCGGGCAAAGCGTGGACGTAATCCCGATCCCAAGACCGCCGATCATGCGGGCGACGATGTACATCGAGAACGTATCCGGAATCGCGGAGCCAATCGAACCGATAATGAATAGGGCTGCCGCCGCGATAAGTACTTTTTTACGACCGAAACGGTCGCTTAGCACGCCAGAGAATCCCGCGCCAACAATACATCCGATAATAAGCGAGGATACGGCCCAGCCGACCTCCACCTCGTTTAAGTCAAAACGGTCTTGCATAAATCCGATTGCTCCCGACACGACAGCGGTATCGAAGCCGAATAATAAACCGCCAAGAGCGGCAATCATCGAAACGAGCGTAACAAACTTCATGCTTTTGCCATTGGCATTTGCAGTTAAGCTGCTCACTATATTTATTCCCCTTCCATGTGTGACTGCTTGAATAAATGGTTGTGTATTGAAACGAATCTCATTATATCACCGGATTGGAGGGGATTAGCGGGCATTCGTCAGCACTTATTTGTGTTGTTCCAGCATGGAAAAGCTGCTTGAACAGCTATAACGGAGAGAGCTTGAAGCGAATAGCATTTTATTAGTTTGCCAAAACAAAAAAGTCCATGCCCGACTGGCATGAACTCCCTGTATATCCTGATCATTTCGCTTGACTGCGGTATTCGGTCGGAGTAAGTCCGGTTACCCGTTTGAACACCCGGCTGAAATAATTCGGGTCCTTATAACCAACCTCGAAGCAAACCTCTTTCAAAGCTAGCTCATCGGCCGACGAGATCAGCTGCTTGGCTTTCTCGATTCGAAGCCCCGTCAAATAATCGATAAACGTCGCCCCAACCTGCTGCTTGAACACTTTGCTGAAATAATGGGGATTCAGATGGACATGTTCGGCTGTCTCCTCGAGCGACAATTCCTCCGTAAAATGAAGCCCGATGTACTGCTTGGCCTTATCCATCACATTAATCGTCTGCTGCTCCCGCTGCTCCCGGATCCGCTGCAGGGCGGAGATGACATAAGAACGTTGATCTTCCGAATCGGAGTGTTCGTCCGAGGAAGCGGGATTAGCAGTTGCTGCGGCAACGTTTGATCCCGTTCCTTGTACCACACCCTCGAAATCGCGCACCTCGCCGACATGCCGGTCAACGTCAGAAGCAAATACAGCCTCGAAATACGATTTGCGCCAGCCGCCAGCGCCCGATTGGACCGATCCGATTCCTACGGTAATCGGCAGCTGGAATTGCCTTTCGGCCAGACTGCACAGCTTTTCTCCAAATGGCTTGATACTTCGTTTCCATAAGGCATCGCTGGTATCATTGCGTATAAAAATAGCCATATGCAAGTCGATTAAGGAGCTGACAATGCAGGAGATCCCGTAGGTCTTGATGAAGCCGCGGAACGTTTCGTACAGCTTTTTCTTGTCCAGCGTATAAATCTGCTTCGGTAAGGCGACTACAACCGCGCAGCCCTCATCAAGCGGGAAGCTTAGCCAGTCGGACAGCTTCTCTTCATTCGCATCCAGCACCTGATCCACCATAAGCAGGAGGGACAGCTCATTTTCCACCAGCGGCTGCAGCTGGGATACTTTATCCCGCAAGTGCAGCTCTTCGGTCCGCTTGGATTTCTCGCGCTCCAGCTCCTCAATGAGCTGGTTCAAGGTCGAGGAGATCTGCTCGCGTCCGGCTGGCTTGACGATATATTCCTTTACGCCAAGCGACACCGCTTCTTTGGCATAGGCAAAAAAGTCATAAGCCGTCACCAGGATAAACTTGGTGTCCGGAAGCCTCGTTTTTATTTCCCGTATAGCCTGCAGACCTTGAATACCGGGCATATTAATATCCATCATAATGATGTGGGGGCGGAATTCTTCCGCCTGTTCAATGGCTCTTCGGCCATTATCCGCAAACGCGATTTGGAACCTGTCCGGCAGCATGCGGTGAATGAGATGCTCCAGTCCTTCGCGTTCCAGCGCTTCGTCATCGGCGATCAATAGACGGTACATCGTGATCCGGTCCTCCTTTCTGCTCTGCACCTGCATCGGATGGATTAGGCAGGAGGAGAATAACCGAGGTTCCCCGTCCTGGCTCGCTTTCGATACTTACAACATCCCGCCGGTTATAGAAAAGCCTTAGCCGCTTAATTACATTTCGCGTGCCAAAACCCATGGAGTTTTTCTTCGCGGGAGCGGGTTGGGCGGGCTCTTGCAGGGAAAGAAGCGCGTTGCTTTCCTCCATTGTCATTCCGGCACCGTTATCCCTAATGACTATACTAACGTTCTCGCCAGCTCTCTCCATAACAAGCTGAATTATTCCGCCGGACTCCATCCGTTCGACGCCGTGTACAAATGCGTTCTCCACAAGCGGCTGTATCGTCAGAGCGGGGATAAGCATATCCAGCACGGATTCGTCGATCTGCTGTCTGGTTTCTACACGGTTGCGGAACCTTGCCTGTTGAATCGTGAAGTACTCCCGGACATGCTTAAGCTCGTCGCCAAGCGTAACCGGGCGGTCCAACTGGCTTAAGTTATAACGGATAAGCTTGGACATGGACACAATAAGGTCGCTTGTCCGGTCGGCCCCTTCAAGCAGCGCAAGCTTGGACAGCACGTTTAGCGTATTGAACAAAAAATGCGGGTTGATCTGGCTTTGCAAAGCTTGAAGCTCCAGTTCTTTGACCAGACGCTCCGATTCCATGCGTTCCTTGTCCCGTCCCATCAAATCATTCAAATCTTTAATCATATGGCGGAACGCTTCCGACAGGATGCCAAGCTCATCATTCGAGCGTTCGGGAAGATAAGCTGTATCCAGCTGCCCTTTGGACAGATGCTGCGCCGTTTGCACGAGACGGTCTACCGGTTCCGTAATGCTTCTTGAAATCCACAACGCAACTACGATACTTAGCAGCGTATTAATGATAAATACGGCAGGCCCAAGCCAGTCCATTCGTACGATTTCCAATTGGATGCTCCGGTATACCGGTTCATAAGCGCTAAGCTCCAGGTCAATAAGGCGGCGTTCTTCCTCTCTTATAAAAGAGCTCGTCCGCTCCGTATCCTCATAGTAACTTAGCGCATCGTTTGGAACGGTAGACTTTTCAGCCGCTTGTACTTGCTCCGCCAGCGTCTGAAGCATATGAGCATATCCCTGCAGCACACCGGCAATGCCCAATTCCGTCCGCTGGCTTGCCAGCTTCTCGCTGATTCGCGCGAGTTCCGCCTGTTGCTGCCGAAGCGAAGCCCGGCCGTTGTCCTCGGGATTAAGCAGATACGTGTACAAGGCCCGCACATTCTCGTCGGCCGTTTGTGCCGACCGGGTATACAGCAGCATGCGGTCCATCATCGTATTATAGCTGTGCTGTACCGTTTTGGAGCTCTCGAACAGGAAGAACGTGACGCCGTTCGTCAGGAGCACCAGCAGCGGGATAAAGAGCAGCAGCTTTTTACGGAGTGTCATGGGGCTGAAACCTCCTTATCCGTAATGACGGAAATCGGAGTATATTGCTTGGATGTGACGTCTTGCCCCTGAGAATATTGATTCAGCAGCGATATCGCTTCATAACCCATTTGGGTGGGCTGCTGCACAATCGAAGCTTCGATCTGCTTCTTTCTAATAGCGGCCAGCGTATCCTCCAGGTCATCAAAAGCGAAGATTGTGACTCCGCCGGGTTTAACGCGGGCAACGGCTTCCGCCATGCCAATACCGTCAAGGGAGCTGAAGCCGACCATATAAGTGATCTCCGGATGCTCCTTTAACATTTGCTCAGCCTGCTGAGCCGCTTGAAGCCGGGAAATATTCGAAGCCCTTACTTCGGCAATAGACAGCCCCTTGTAGGTGTTAATGACCGATTGGAATCCTTCCAGGCGAAGCCGTTGGTTGGCGGCCTCTTTGCTGCCTACAAGGACGCCAATTACGCCGCTTGGTTCCTTCTGCCCGTCTTCAGCAATAAGGTGTCCCATCTCTTGACCGGCAAACGAATTGTTGGTGCCAACATAAGCGAGTCGTTTACTGCCGGGCTCATCCGTATCGACGGTAATGACCGGTATGCCAAGCTTGTTGGCTTTTTCGATTAAGGCTTTATCCCGCTCGCTTCCGATCCCCTGCATAATAATCCCGTCCATCTTGGAGGCTATCGCCTTCTCCAGCAGCTTCATCTGCTCCTCGGCGTTAATGCGGAACGGCCCCATATATTGCAGCTCCATCCGGTATTGACCGGCTGCTTTCATCGCTCCCTCTTCGACGGACCGCCAGAACGGATTGTCCAGCTCTTGCGAGATTAGGGCGATCTGCCGCCTGGTATGATCCTTGTCGCTTGCCTCCAGCGGGGTTACAAGATCTCTGATCCGCTCGGTAGACAAATAAAACTGGACCAGCACATAAGCAAAAATAATTAGTAATAGAAGGACGCCGATGTTCCATCTTCTTCGGTTGGCCATATGGCTTCTTAAGCTCTCCTCAGGTGTCTGAATAATAGCCACATTATACATGAACGGTCATTAAAGCCAAAATTAATCTAATTTCAATGTTCATGTTAGCAGGGGATTCCGGCATTTTGTGGAATTGATTTGAGTAGCGATCACTTTGACTTCGAAAAGGTGGAAAATATTCGAATGGACAAGCATGGTCATATAATGAAGCATAACTTTATGGAATCGATATGGAACAATATCCCCGACGGGATTGTCGTGATAGATTTGGATGAGAATATTCTTGATGTAAACCCGGGGTTTGTTGCCCTTCACGGATGGACGAGGGAAGAACTGATCGGCAGGCCTTGCTGCTTTACGCCGGTTCATCTTCTGGAAGAACGAAGATTAATGATCGAGAAGGCCAAGCTTGGCGAAAGCGTGCAGGGCCAGGAGACGTTTAAGCTTCGGAAAGACGGCACGATGCTCTACATTAGTCTAAGTCTTACAGCTCTAAGGGATGAGAGTGGGACTATTATCGGGGTTGTGGGATTCGAGAGGGATATCTCGGACCGGATTAAGATGGAAGCTTCCTTGTTTGAAGCGGAAAGCTTGTATAGTCATCTGGCTGACAGTGCGCTGGCCGGCGTGTTTGTCGGGCAGGGAGGCCGTATTTTGTACGCCAATCCTTACTTGGCGGCTCTTTACGGTTATACGAATGAGGAATTGCTGCAAGTTGAGTTGAATAAGTTAATGCTGCCCGGCGAGTTGGAAGTCGTTACGCGGGATGCGCAAGTAACCTTGATGGACCAGAAGCAAATCTACTTTCATTTCAACATTACGGGGGTTAAGAAGGACGGCTCCCCTGTCCACCTCGAAGGCAACTCCTGCCTGATCTCCTTTCAAGGAAAGCCGGCGCTGCTGGGCACGGTACAGGATATTACGATCAAGAAGGAAAAAGAGCGCTCCCTTCGCGATAGTGCCAACATGTATCAGCGCATTATCAAGTTTCTCCCCGAGCCTATTGTCCTGATCGACAATGGCGAGATCGTATATGCCAATAAGTTGGCGGTCAAGCTGATTGGCGCTGCCGATGATTCCGAGATGGTCGGGCGGCCTATCCTTGATTACGTCGATCCCGCTTATAGCGATGATCTGATGGATGTACTTTACAAAGTGATTCATACCGACGATCCCACGAATTTTATCGAAAATAAGCTGCTATGCAATGACGGCCAGACGATCGACGTTGAGATGTCGAGCATCCGGATTCATAATTACCGGGGGAAAATGGTGATTCTGACCGTTATCCGGGATTTGACGGACCGCAAGCGGTCGGAAGAGATGCTGGTCCGTTCCGAGAAGCTGTCGGTAATCGGACAGCTGGCAGCTGGGGTAGCGCATGAAATCCGAAATCCGTTAACCGCATTGAAGGGTTTCACCCAGCTGTTGAAATCCAAAGCGGAGGGGAATTCGTTCTATTATGACATCATGACCAATGAACTGGACCGGATCAATTTTATCGTGAATGAATTTATGACGCTTGCGAAGCCGCATTTCTCCAAATTTAGCACGCGAAGGCTGGATCATATTTTACATGCCGTTATTTCGATCCTGGAGACACAGGCGATTCTGATGAACGTATCGATCCGTACGGAGTTCGAGAACTGTATTCCGTCGATTTATTGCGATGAGAATCAACTGAAGCAGGTCTTTATCAATATTATAAAAAATGCAATAGAAGCGATGCCGCTTGGGGGACAGATTACGATTTCGGCGGCGATGGAGTCGGATCATGAGCGGGTGCGCCTGACGATCCGCGATGAAGGCATGGGAATTCCGGACGAGATTATCCGCCAAATCGGTCAGCCTTTTATTACGACCAAGGAGAAGGGGACGGGGCTGGGCCTTATGATCAGCTCGCGCATTATCGAGCAGCATCAAGGGCTGATGAACATATCAAGCGTTCCCGGCGAAGGGACAACGATCGAAATCATCCTGCCGTTAAATACGGAAGAGAAATGAATAGAAGGCTGGGCGACGATATCGCTCAGCCTTCTTGTCTTTTAAAGGGAAGAGACGGAGCGGCGGATAATCAGCTCCGCGGGCAGAACGATTTTTTTCCACGGTCCGGCTTCTTCTTTGTTCTGAATGCGGTCAATGAGCATTTGCATGCCCAGATAGCCGAATTGATAGGCCTGCTGCGCGGCAACCGTCATAAACGGATCAACCTCGGAATACGGGCCAAAATCATCAAAGCAGACGATGGAGATGTCTTCCGGAATCCGCATATTACGCTTTCTCAGCAGGCGGATGGCTTCGATCGCCAGGACATTGTTGCCGGCTACGACAGCCGTCGGGAGCGGGTCAAGCGAATCCAGCCAGGCTTCCATCTCAGACAGATCGGTACGCGGACCGTAACTAGTCTCAAAGACGATGCTCCCGTCATAGGTCAATCCGTTCAGGATCAGCGCTTCCTTATAGCCTTCAAGACGCAGTCTTGCGCTTGAGATCGTATCCGATCCGTTCACCATGGCAATGCGGCGATGGCCCTGCTTGGCAAGATGGTTAACCAGCTGGCGGGCGCCTTCCTTGCTGTCCCCAAGCACGATGTCGCATTCGACTCCCGGCACTTCGCGGTCCAGCAAGACAAACGGAATGTTATGCCGTTGCAGCGATTCGAGATGGGGCAGAGACGGATCTCCGGCCGGGGCAATCAACACGCCGTCCACCCGGGTAGTCAGAATGGTGTTAATATAATCGGCTTCCTTCTCCAGACTTTCGTCGCTGTTGCCGAACAGCAGTCGGTAGCCGTTTTTTGTTGCGGCATCTTCGGCTCCCCGGGACAGCGTTGTATAGAACGGGTTCGTTATATCGGTAATAAGCAGGAACAAGCTCCGGGTCTGCTGCAAGACCAGGCTGCGGGCCATCTGGTTGGGTACGTAGTTCAGCTCTTCCATCACCTTTTTGACCCGGGCTCTTGTCTTCTCGCTTATTCTGCCTGTGTTATTGATAACTCTAGAAACGGTCATCGCGGATACATTAGCTTTCTCCGCAATATCATAGATTGTAACCATACCTACTGCTCCTCATCGACAATTCATGCTTTTATTTTACAAGAGAAAACGATTGACAGCAACAGGACGCCTTGATAAATTAGAGTTATCGGTAACATTTTATTTGCTAGTTTCGTTATTATTCATTCATTTGGAGGGGTATTTATGACGGACATCGCTTATCGCTTTCAGAATGGTTTTCCGAAGATCGGGATTCGCCCGACGATAGACGGACGCCGCAAGGGCGTTCGCGAATCGCTTGAGGTTCAAACGATGAATATGGCTAGATCGGTCGCGAATCTGATCGCCGAGAATTTGCGTTACCCGAACGGGGAACCGGTACAATGCGTCATTGCGGATACAACAATCGGCGGGGTGGCGGAAGCTGCGGCATGCGCGGACAAATTCGCCCGCGAGAATGTTGGGGTATCGATAACGGTTACGCCTTGCTGGTGTTACGGCACGGAAACGATGGATATGAACGCTTCCATCCCGAATGCGGTGTGGGGCTTTAACGGAACGGAGCGCCCAGGTGCGGTTTATTTGGCTGCTGTTCTTGCTGGATACGCGCAAAAAGGCATTCCGGCATTCGGTATTTACGGCGAGGAAGTTCAGGAAGCCTCCGATACGTCGATTCCAGGCGATGTGCGGGGCAAGCTGCTTTCCTTTGCTAGAGCGGGTCTTGCGGTAGCTTATATGCGGGGCAAATCGTATTTGTCGATGGGCTCGGTCTCGATGGGTATCGCGGGCTCAATTGTAAGCGATTCCTTTTTCCAGGAATACCTCGGGATGCGTACGGAATACATCGATATGTCCGAGTTTGTCCGCCGTTTCGAGGAAGAGATTTACGATACGGCCGAATTTGAGCGAGCGCTGGCCTGGGTGAAGGAGAACTGTGTCGAGGGTTCGGACAATAACCCGGAAGCGATTCAAACCTCCCGCGAGAAGAAGGATCAGGACTGGGAGACCGTTGTCAAAATGACGATGATCGCCCGCGACCTGATGATCGGCAATCCGCGCCTTGCGGAGCTTGGCTTCGGTGAAGAAGCGATGGGCCATAACGCGGTTGTGTCCGGCTTCCAAGGTCAACGCCAGTGGACGGACCATTTCCCGAACGGCGACTTTATGGAAGCGATTCTGAACTCCTCCTTTGACTGGAACGGCATCCGCCCTCCGTTTATTGTGGCAACAGAGAACGACAGCCTGAACGGCGTTGTTATGCTGTTTGGCTATCTGTTGACGAATACGCCGCAAATTTTTGCGGATGTGCGCACTTACTGGAGCCCGGCTTCCGTTGAGCGGGTAACGGGACATAAGCTTGAAGGCCATGCGGCTAACGGCATTTTGCATTTGCTTAACTCGGGCTCGGCAACGCTCGACGGTACCGGCGAGCAGAAGCTGGACGGCCAGCCGGCGATGAAGCCGTTCTGGGATATTACGGAAGAAGAAGCGGCGGCATGCCTTGCGGCTACTTCTTGGAGACCGGCAGGCGTGGAATATTTCCGAGGCGGCGGCTTCTCCTCCGACTTCTTGTCGCGCGGAGGCATGCCGATGACGATGTCCCGAATCAATTTCGTTAAAGGCGTTGGCCCGGTTCTGCAAATTGCGGAGGGCTACTCCGTCGAGCTGCCAAGCGATGTGCATGACAAGCTCGATAAACGGACGGATCCAACATGGCCAACGACTTGGTTCGCTCCGACTCTTACGGGCAAAGGCGCCTTTACTTCCGTTTACGACGTGATGGACAACTGGGGAGCCAACCACGGTTCGATCAGCTTCGGCCATATCGGCGCAGAGCTGATTACGCTTGCTTCGATGCTGCGTATTCCGGTTAATATGCATAACGTTCCGGAGGAGAGCATTTTCCGTCCGCGGGCATGGGGACTATTCGGCACTAACGACAAAGAGGCGGCGGACTACCGTGCTTGTTCGAACTTCGGGCCATTGTACAAGTAAAGACCATGCTTTCGAAGTAATAATTGCCTAATATGTCCACTGGTAGGCCAAAAATACGGAAATTCTTTTAGGAGATGAACGGATTGGATATTCGGCAGGAGCTGTGCAAATACGCAAGAAAGACGGTTGCGAATAAGCTGGTCGTTGGACCGGGCGGCAATATCAGCGCGAAGCATGAAGGGAAAATGTATCTGTCGCCAAGCGGCTTTGCCCTTGACGAGATTGAGCCGGAGCAATGGGTAGCCGTTGACATCGAGACCGGTGCGGTAGAGGAGAACGGGCTTCGTCCGTCCTCCGAGGTGCTGATGCATTTGTACGCTTACCGTGCGAATCCGGCGATTGGTGCGATTGTTCACACCCATCCGCCATACTGTATTGCTTTTACGCTGGTGGAAGAAGAGCTTCCGATTATGTTCCCGGACCAGGCCGCGCTTGTAGGCAAGACCGTCTACATTCCTTATGTACTGCCTACGACGGAAAAGCTGGCGGATGCCCTTGCCCCTAAAGTGAAGGAAGCAAGCAGCATTTTGCTTGGCAATCATGGCCTTGTCACAACCGGACGCAACCTGCGCGAGGCGTATTACCGTACGGAGGTTGTGGAAGAGAGCGCGAAGATTTTCCTAATCGCCAGCCAGGTTAAAGAACCAAAGGTGCTGACGAAGGAAGAATTCGAGGAGATTGCGTCGCTTGAGAGCGAAGCTTACCGGATCAAGCTGCTGCAGAAGCAGCAATAACACCCAAAGACAGCGGCTGCCGCTGCGAGGAGGAATTCTGGCATATGGAACAAGCAACCACCGTATTGGCGTTTGATCTTGGAGCAAGCAGCGGCAGGGCGCTGATTGGCAGGCTGACGGGATCCGGTTTGGCGGAACGCAGGCTGGAAGTAGAGGAGATACACCGTTTTCCGAATGTCGCGGTTCAGGTTGGCCGTCATTTGCACTGGGATATTCTTAGGCTGCTGCAGGAGATGAAGCATGCGCTGCGCAAGGCGTTCCAGCTTGGGTATAAGCCCGCTACGTTTGGCGTGGATACATGGGGCGTCGACTTTGGCCTTCTGGATGCAAATGGCGAGCTGCTTGGCAATCCCTATCATTACCGGGATCCGCATACGGAAGGTCTGATTGAGGAGATCGAAGCCAGATTTGGCAGAGGAGAGCTGTTCCGGCAGGGCGGTCTGCAGTTTATGCCGTTTAATACGGTCTATCAACTGTATGCCATGAAGAAGGCGGCTTCTCCAAAGCTGGAAACGGCGAGAACGCTGCTGCTGACGCCGGACCTGCTCGTCTATTTGCTTACGGGGAGGCGGGTTTGCGAGTTTTCGATGGCGACAACCACGCAGCTTCTTCACCCTGAGACCCGGCAGTGGAACACGGCTCTGATGGGGCAGCTGGGGATCCCGGAGGAGATATTCCTTGAGCCTGTTTATCCGGGAACCCGGATTGGGCCTTTGTCAGAGGAAGTTTGCGAGGAGCTGGGGATTCCGGCCGTTGAGGCCGTTGCCGTTGCCACGCATGATACGGAA